>NZ_JAVJSQ010000005.1:0-375000 GCF_040219335.1 Gimesia sp.
CACACTGCTGGACGGCAGCCTGCTGGCCGGTTCCGGCAGCGACGCCTTTGGTCAGATGGATCTGCTGACAGTCGTAATGCACGAGCTGGGTCACACGCTGGGTCTGGAAGATCTGGACTCAGACGGTACCCTGATGAGCGAGTCGCTGGACGTCTCCGAGCGTCGCCTGCCGAGTGCAGACGATCTCGACGACTTCTTCAGCGGCATCGCCGGCGGAGACAACCCGCTGCTGGACTGATTAAAACAGTCCCGCTGCAAACAGTCCCGACAGGCCCCCGGAAACTCAGGTTTCCGGGGGCTATTTTTATTGATGTAGCGAGTCATTTGTGATGAACGTTTCCAGGTGAACCCGCGCTGCCGGGATGTTGTCGAACAGTTCAGAGGCCGACATCGATATCAGGAGCAACTGTCGGCCAACTGTTTCAGATTCAACATCAACCAGGAGACCAATTAAATGACGGAAGCATCTCATCAGCGTTTGACGATTGATCAGTTCACCAGACAGGCGGTACCGTTTACGAAACTTCAGGGCCACTCGACTTCTCTGGACCTACTGGCTGAACTGTCTCAATTGAAAGACACAGATGAGGTACTGGATGTCGCCTGTGGTCCGGGAATTGTCGCCTGTTATTTTGCGGAAAAAGCTCAGCGTGTGACCGGTGTGGATCTGACGCCGGAAATGCTGAGACAGGCACGACGGAGGCAGGAAGAGCAGGGGTTGCAGAATCTGGAGTGGGTAGAAGGGAGCGGTGAGACGCTTCCGTTTCCAGATGACCGTTTTTCTCTGGTCGTCAGTCGTTATGCGTTTCATCATTTTGAGCGACCTGAGACTGTATTTGCCGAGATGTGTCGGGTTTGCCAGCCGGGGGGAATCGTGTTGGTGGCGGATGTCTGTCTGCCGGCAGAACAGGTGGCAGCATACGATGCACTGGAAAAACTGCGTGACCCCTCGCACGTGCATGTATTGAGTCGGGACGAAATCTGCACGTTGTTTGAGAATCAAAAACTTCAGCAGATTCAATTCGGCGAATACAAAGTGGAGTTGACCGTCGAAGAACAGCTGGCGGCTTCGTTTCCCGTTCCAGGTGGAGCAGAGGAATTCCGCAGACTGCTGGAAAATGACGTGACAGAGAACAGGTACGGCGTGTCCGTACATCAGGAGGCTGGGGCACTGTGCTACGCTGTGCCGATCGTGTCGGCTGCGGGGAGAAAGCCTTAGCTGTTGCCTAGAGAACTGTCTAAACCAGCCAGAGAGCCCTCAGAAGATGACTTCTGAGGGCTCTTTTTTTGCGCCGACACCTTTCTTGTCTCTGCCGTCCGGAATCAGCAGGTTGCTGCAGACACTTTCCCGTTGAGGAGAGCTCGTAGTCCGGGTCTGTCGCATGATCAAATCGTCTTCAGCGGACCGATCCGCATAATCGATACGACAGGAATTCTTATCAAAAGTGTTAAAGCCGTTGTAAAGCAATCTGAACAAAATCGGAATTTGCCTGGGACGATCGTGCGCGGTGATCGCAAAAGGTTGGGTTGTGCTGATTTTATAAGTTGTTCTGATTAAATGGCTTATGCTGCTTATGTCGGTTTTGTCTTTTTTCGGGTTCGTAGCAATGGCACACATCTTGCGGATTGTATCAATCAATCCGAATGATCCGACTTTACAGAATGATCCGGATATGGCGGTTATGAGAATTACAAATGAAATGGCTTCAGAAGTCCTGAAGGGGGCAGCGAAGTCGAGTGCATAAAGAGAGTGTGCGGCGACCTTGAGAGACCGTTGCACAAATCGGTGACCTGAGAGACCACCGATGACTGATTGACTGAAGCGGAGAGAACTTCTGGTGAGTTTGCCCTGATTTTTTACGGTGAGTGAGGTAATGAGTTCCGCCTCGTTCGCCAGAAAAGGAAAGCCTGAGAAACTTTCCTCTCCCGCTTTAGCCAATCGGCGTTTTGCTTACATGAATTATTGCCAGTTACAGGGAAGTGTCCCTGAGGAAATAAGAAGCCGGGTTGTGGCTGTGAATGGCTGCCCTGCTTGAAGCCTGTGAATGATCAGTGAGAACTGTGGCGGCCAGGCGAGATGATTGTCTGAAGAAATCAAACCATTACTCATCACTCACTGCGATTGAAACGCGGAACATCAAAATAAAAGGAGCTTCAAATGAGTCGTTGTATTAAACAGTTCTGGAATGATGAAGGCGGTTTCGTGCTGTCAGCCGAACTGGTCATTATTCTGACCGTGGCAGTACTGGCGATGATCGTCGGTCTTACCTATGTGCAGTCAGCAGTCATTACCGAATTTAATGACATTGGAAATGCACTGTCTTCATTGAACCAGACCTATGCATATTCTGGATTTCAGTCCTGGAGCTATTTCGGTAAGTACAAAGCTTTTTATGCCGGTTCTGCTTACGGCACTTCTCCTCGCGGAGCAGCGATGCTGGGGTATAATGGCGCGGCCTGCAACTATGGGAATCAGACTTACGGAGGCAGCTATTCCCAGGATATTCCACTGCAGCAGGAAACCGTTGAAGAGCCTTGTGAAATCTGCAGGCCCGATGAAGTGATTGAAGAGCCTGCCGTCGATTGTCCACACTGTCAGCCTGGAGAACCAATGCTGGCTCCGGAACCAGAGCCGAATGTTGTTGCTCCACCCAAGCAGTAATTTAGAGGTGTGCAACACTGATTACGATCAATTGGGAAGTGTTAATTTCAGCCAGCAGAAGTCAATTTCTGCTGGCTGTTTTTTTATGCAACCTGGAAGCGTCATCATCAACCAAAATAATTTCAACGCAGGGATTTATGCGATCCATCACAGCGGGGGAGTTTCTTCGAGAGTCCGCAGGTGCAGTCATGCAGTCCTTTACCCTCGAGGATCTGTGGAGTCAGTTTTTCAATCCGTGAGACGCGGGTCTGGGATTGTTTGGGGGTGGAAAAGTGGATGATGTAGGCTCGTTGTCTGCCGGGGGTAAGGACTGTGAAAGCTTTTTTCAAGGCCGGATTGTTTTTGAATTGGTCCTGCAATTCGTGAGGTAGCTCAGGTTCCGCTTCCTGTTGGAGATCTACCTTACGGCCTGTTTTCTCCAACTCGATGGCTTCGAGAATGTAGCGTTGCACAACCGGTTCGAGTTCATTGATTTCCTGCAGCGATGTGAACCGGATCAGCCGCGCAGCCCGCGAGTTCTTGTCGGGCCTGGCGAGAACCTGATCAGGATCTTTCAGCAGGGCCCCTTTGAAGAAACTGAGTGAGCAGAAATCTTTGAAGCATCCCAGAATGACGACGTTTTTGTTCTGAAATGTGTAACAGGGGCTGCGCCATTTCAGTTCCTCAGTCAGCGGTGACTTGAGCAGGATTTTTCTGAGTTTTGTGGCTTCTGTTTGCCAGTGCTGTAACTCAGCTAGATAGTCGTCGACTGCGGAGTTCCTGGTCGGCATGGAGAAACGCTTTGATAAAGGTGAAAGGTCGTGTCAGCAGAAGAGAAGCTTGTGACTTCTCGGGAGATTGAGAAGGTCTGCAGCTGCATTGTAACTATTAAGGTGAGAGAGGCGATACCGGAGTTGTGATGAGCTGAGGAGGGCCGGGCATTGTGAGGGGAAATAAAAAAACCTTGCCCGTTATGGACAAGGTTTTTAGATGTTGGCTACTCGAAGTAGCATCTGAGTGGAGGATACCGGGCTCGAACCGGTGACCTTTTGGCTGCCAGCCAAACGCTCTCCCAACTGAGCTAATCCCCCGAATTGCGGTAAGTTCCACCTGCGAGATAGGATAAGGATAGAAAATAGTTTCGGCAATTCAAGTGCTGGGAAACAATCTAAATGAAAAAAACGCCTAAAAAGCTGGTAGAAGTTTTTGCAGATCCCCTTTGATGGATATGTGTTAGGAAAAAACAGCCCCGAAACAGGTTTTCCGAACCTGTGGGCGGTGTTTCGGCTCCACTCAAGTAATGACAGGGAAGGTATTGGCGGGGTTCAGGTGGTTCTCTGCCTCAATTTAATTTCAGGGGGAGTATTTCATGGTTGTGGGACTGATATCGCGTTTGCACGCACATCGCCGCTGGGTTAATCAGAGGTTGCTGGAATCTGCTCAACGACTGTCTGAGGAACAGAGACGTCAGTAATTTTCTATCGGCCAGGGCTCGATCTGGAAAACGCTGATGCATTTGTATGCAGCCGAATATGTCTGGCTGGAAGCGCTACTGGGAGATACGGCGCCCGTGTAACCGGGGGATCTGCCAGGAGAGTTGCCTGGAAATCAGCGGGGAGAAGGCGGAATCCATTCACTGGAGGAGCTTAAAGAAAGATGGGGGGAACTGGAGCAGCGCTGGATTGCGTATCTGCAGGGGCTGAATGAAGCCGATCTGGCGCAGGTCGTTCGTAAACAGAGTACCAGCTCCGGTAAGGGACAAGTGCATCAGACCCGGCGATCGGATGTGCTGATGCATGTCTGTCTGCATGCGCAATACACGACCGCGCAGCTGATCAACATGCTGCGACAGGCAGGCGCGGAAAGTCTGCCCGACAGCATGCTGATCACGTTAGCACGCCAGGAAATGGCTTAGGAAAACCAGGCATTCCCGGGGGAAGTCGATTAAACGAACTTCCGGATGACTCCTTTGACAACGCCCAGGATCTGGACATTGTTGGAATAAATGGGGGCCATGCTCGAGTTAGCCGGTTCCAGCCGCACGCGATCTGCTTCCTGGTAGAAGCGTTTCAGCGTGGCTTCCTGCTGGTCAACGAGGGCAACCACGATTTCACCTTGCTGGCAGGTTTCCTGTTTTTTGACGATCACGTAGTCGCCATCCTGAATCTGGGCTTCGATCATGGAAGTCCCTTTGACTTTGAGGCAGAAGTTGTCGCCCGAATCAAACAGGGAGCTGAAATCGACTTGTGAATCGCCCATGGTTGAGCCAATCGGGGCCCCCGCCTGCAGCGATCCTGCCAGATGGATGTTGGCCGGTTTCTGGGCATTGTCACAGAGTTGGATCGAACGTGAGATATGTGATTTGCGTTTGATCAGCCCTTTACGTTCGAGTGCCTTGAGGTGTCCCATGACGCCGTTGGGAGAGCGAATATCGAATGCATCGCCGATCTCACGGACTGTGGGGCCATAGCCACGGTTAATAATCTTATCTTTTAGAAACTGGTAAATAGCCTGTTGGCGTTCTGTCAGCTTGACTTTCTGGTCAATCATGCCTGCTTTTCCTCACATCTTTAATTACGTAACGGGTAACTTTAAAGGGAATTTCTCCACAAGCTGGCCCGCTCTATACACTAATGGACTCTTATCACCCTTATTCCTAACAGGATAATTTACATATAAAGGAAAAAAAGAGTCAAATTTCAGAGATCAGTGTCAATTGATGTGTAATGGTAAGGCTTTACAAAGAAAAGGCTTACAAGAGAGATGTTTGCAGGAAGTCGTTTCAGGTGGACAGTCGGGAAATGATTATTAAAAAAAGTGAAAGTTGCCTCTCGCTGTTCACCGGCTGATTTCCGGTCGCACGTTACGAGCGTGCGAATCCGGGATTTCAGCGGTGATTTTGCAAAATACTTAGCTGGCGACTTCGACAGGAAAGGCCTCGCAGGCGAGCAGTTTGATGCGTGCCAGATCGAGTTTCCCGGTTCCCAGGAGCGGGATGGCGTCGACTTCGAGGAAACTGTCGCTGGAGGGCAGCCAGAGATTGGGAATGCCTGACTGTGCCAGCTCTTTGAGGATTTCGTCGACTGATTTGTTCAAATGTTTATGCAGGACGATGAGCCGTTCCCCTTTGCGTGCATCGGGAACTGCAGTCACTGCGACTTCGACCTCGGCTTCTTCCGCATCCGGTTCGCTGACGATGCCGGTGATGATTTCTTCGATTCTGAGATGTGGCACCATTTCTCCCCCAATTTTGGAGAAGCGAGTCTGCCGACCAGTGATGGCGATGAAACCATCTTCATCGATCGTGGCGATGTCCCCCGTGTTGTACCAGCCATCAATGATGACCTCTGCGGTTTTCTCGGGATTGTTGAGATACCCTTTCATGACGTTGGGCCCCTTGATGAAGAGAAGTCCCTCTTCACCATCCGGAAGGTCTTCCATCGTTTCCGGGTTGACTGTTTTGGCCATGACGCAGGGGATGGGGCGACCAACGGTTCCCGGTTTCGCAGAGACTTCATCCGGATCCAACTGGCGGCTGGGGGGAACATTCACTGCTGCGACGGGGGAGAGTTCGGTGGTACCGTAGCCTTCAGTGGGGAAGATACCGAATTTTTCTTCGAATTCCCGGGCGAGACTCTGGGGCAGTTTTTCGGCACCCGTGATGACGACATCCATCGAGGCAAACTGCTCTTTGGTGCAGCGTTTGAGGTAGTGCCTGAGGAAGGTCGGTGTGGTGGCGAAAAGTGTTGCCTTGTATTTTTCGATCATTTTGCCGACGGTGCGGGCATCGGTCGGATTAAAGTGGTAGCAGGAACGCATTTTTCTGACGAAAGGCATCCAGAGTGAAATCGTGTAGCCGAACGAATGGAAGAAGGGCAGGATTCCCAGGATGCAATCCTTCTGCGAGAGCTGAAGCAGATCGTCGGCAGAGTTGATATTCGAGATAATATTGTGGTGGGAGAGCATCACCCCTTTGGGAAGCCCGGTCGAACCGGAAGTGAAAATTACCGTACTGAGATCATCCGATTTGACGCGATGCAGTCCAATGATACGTTCGATGATCCAGGCGGGGACGACGAATGCCTGGAACATGCTGACGAGTTTATCCCAGAGAGTGACTTTGGTTTTGAGGTCATCCAGCAGGACCACGTTGGCGTCCATTTCGATGGGACGTTTTTCCAGGAACTTCTGGCTGGTGAGCACGGTTTTGATACCGGCTTCCTGAATACAGTAATTAATGTCGCTGTCGGAAAGTGTGTAATTGAGATTGATGGGTACCCGACCTGAGATCGCGAGACTGGCGTTGACGGCACAACCGCCGACTGAGGGAGGCAGCAGGACGCCGACCATCTTTTCATCCGGCTTGAGTACAAACTTGTTGAGCAGGCGTCTGAGGACGAGCGCGCCGGTGAGCAGCATGCCTCCAGTGCGTTCGTCACCCATGGAGTCAGAGACTTTGAGCTGGAATCTCTGACTTTTACATTTTCTCAAAAACAGTCGTGGTGGAATCATTTGGTACGTCTTTCGAAAATTGGCGGCATCAACTCCCAGGTTCTGAACGACTCGCTGGACGTGTTTTTCGTTTTCCGGATGGAGAACGGGTTTTCCAAATCGAATTGAAACCGGGTAGGGCCACCGCCTGGGTTTTTTCCAGAAAAACTTTCCGCCATGAAAACTGAAGATGCTTCCCCACAACTCATCGATATAGACAGGGATGACGGGAGCACCAGTGCCTTTAATGATTTTCATCAGGCCGGATTGAAACGGTTGCAGATATCCCGAACGGGTTAACTTTCCTTCCGCGAAGATACAGACTAATTCGCCATTTTCAATGGCATTTCTCGCGGATTTGATTGATTTCATAAGTGCTTTGGGGCCGTCTTCCACGTTGATGGGGATCGTGTTATACAGCCGGGAGAGCCAGGCGACCCAGGGCGCTTCAACGTAGGTGGAGTAGGCGATCATTCTGACGGGACGCGTGGAGGTCAGAATCAGAAAGATGCCATCCAGCCAGGAGACGTGGTTGGCAACCAGCAGGGCGCCCCCTTTCTTGGGGAGATTCTTAAGACCCTTTACCCGCAGCTTGTAAATCGTGCAACTGACGAGCCAGACCATAAAGCGGATGGTGGCGTTGGGGAGCAGTTTGAAGATGTAAATCCCAACCGGTATTGTGAGCAGGCCCAGGACCATGAAAATCTGACTGGCCGACAGTTCGAGGTGCTTCTGCATGACCCAGAAGGCAAACGAAGCGACGAGAATGAAGGCGAATGCAAGGAAGTTCGCGGCTGCCAGGACACTGCCACGCGTTTCTACGTCACTGCGGTGCTGGAGGAATGTTTCCAGCGGAATGTCAAACAGTCCCGAACTGACGCCGAGCAGGAAGAGCCAGAGCAGCGACAGGGAGTAGTGCAGGCTGGTGGCGTTCTCGGTTCCCGGTCCCACGCTGTTACCAGTGAAGAACAGCATCAGAGAGGTCAAGACAATGCCCGCAGCACCCAGGGGGACGATGCCCAGCTCGATGCGTCCGGAAGACCAGATCCCGGCGAGGATACTTCCCAATGCGACACCGAATACGAGGATGCCCAGCAGGGGACCGATGTCTTTCTGTGTCAGCTGCAGTTCATTGATGCCGTAGGTATCGACGTTCATTTGAGCCAGTGAAGCCAGCATCCAGAAGAAGGCGACCCCCAGTGCGGTGCGGAGCAGAGGCGTACTGCTGCGGAGTAACTGCATCTGGTGCCAGGTTTCTTTGGCTGGATTGTAGGGGAATTCGCGTGTAGGAGCTGCCGCGGGCAGCTTGCGGATCTTCAGGCTGACCAGAGTTCCCAGGGCAGCGACACCAATCAGTGCGAAGGCGGCAATCTGAATATCGGAGAAGGTACCAGGATTTTTCAGACTGGGCTGCGTGATGTAGTACAGATAATTACCGGCGATGAAGCCGAGGGCGGAGGAGACGACGGTAATCAGTCCCATCAGGCCGTTGCCGCGGGAGAGTCGGTTATCTCGGAGCATTTCAGGGATACTGCCGAACTTGGCCGGACCGAACAATGCGCTCTGGCAGCCCATCAGCGCCACAATCGAAAAGAGCAGATAAATATTCCCGATCTGAATCGCCCAGATGCCGAGAATCATGATGAGGATTTCGGCTACCTTACAGGCGATGATCACCGTCCGTTTGCTGAAGCGGTCGGCGAGATAACCGGCGACGCTGGCCAGCAGCAGGTAAGGGAGCGTGAAACAGGCCAGTCCGAGGGAGAGGGCTTCTGCATCTCCGATGGCCGGTTTTCCGATGGGGATAATGAACCAGCGGAACATGTTGTCGTTCATGGCTCCCAGAAACTGGGTGGCCAGTAACGCCAGGAAGGAAGGGGAATTTAATGTTCCTTTGCGTCCACCGTGAGCGCGAGCACTGTTTTCTGCCGTGACAGTTGAATTCATTCTTGTTTGAGATCCAGGTTGTGGTACGCCGCTGTCAATTAATTTGTATGCATCAGACAGAGCCTGATGGTTCAGCTTGAGAAAGCTTATTGTAAGTAATGCAGCTTAATTACTGACATCAAACAATGGCGGAGAAAGGTTGAAAAACTCACGCAGAAAATTGCGCGAATTCAAGCAAAGGGGAATAATATTCCAAAAGGCATTATTCTGTAAAGACTTAGTGAACGGAGAGCGTTCAACGGGCTGGAAAGGGGCGATTCACTGTATACATGTTGCCCGGGTGAGGCGTCTCAGGGAATGAAGGTATAAGCGCCTGCGTTGTTTTCAGCGAGTTCGCGTAACAGTTTCTCGCCTTCCCGATTACCGAAGCAGATTCCGTTGACGGTCACGCGTTTGTTCAAGCCTGCGTTGTCGACCACCGTGTTGAAGGTCTTGACGTCAGCGATGTTGAACTGGCCATCGGTGAGGAAATAGATCGTGTCAGGCTGGAGTCTGAGGGCGAGCAGCAGGGCTTCGAGTGGTTCGGTTCTGCCGACACCTGGCACGCGTGCGACCCAGTTGAGATAGCGGGATTTGGCCTGCTTCGTAGCGGGCTGAAGTCGGTTGGCCGGCATGGGGATGGCCACATCGCTGAAGAAGATGACAAAGAATTCCTGCTGTTCATCCATGGAGAGAATTGCCCGGGCAAGTTCCAGCTTCACACGTCCCAGGCGGGTTTTGCCCTCACTTTCATGGGGAAAGTTCATGCTTTTGGATGAGTCGACCACATAGACTATTTTCTTGCTCTTGGGATTAATGCCAAAGAAGTTGCCGTTTCCCGTTCCATTTCCTGAACCGGATGTGGCCCCGCCGATGGCATCGGAGGTTAAGAGTGCACCAACAATGTCGGCGGCATGCTTCGTCGTAGGTGATTCTTCGAACTGCGTGCTTTGCGGCAGAGGACCATTATATCGGGAAGAGAGGGACTCCCGGTCGGGAGCGGCAGTCCGATCCGCCATCTGAGGGAGCGGCGAATTGACGGCCGCACTGGATGATTCTTCCTGTTTGTATGTGACCGGCGTGAGATCGATGACGGTGGGGTCGACTTCCTCCCGGGTGGGCGACCAGCGGGTCTCGATCGCAGTCTGGGGAGTCGAATTCAGAGAATCCACCTCTTCAGCCACCAGCAAAGAGAGCCCTCCGATGAGAATCAGGTGCGCCAGTGTGGAGACACCAAGGCCCTGATTCCAGCGTGATTGGGTACCAGATTGTGGCTGGCTCTGGTGCATGAAGGTCCCGAAACCTCAATTCTCTTGGTGTGGGGCTGGAAATTGTCGAAAAGCGTCAGCTGACTGCTCATATTTTAGCGTAGGAACAGGTCGGACAACAGGAGGAATCTGAGAATGCCCCCTCTGGAATATTATCGAGCCTGTGACGCTGCGGGATTTAGCGACTTTCACTTAAAGAGGTAAAAAACGGCTGGAGATAAATGTCTGCAGCGTATAAGATTAAGTTGATCCGGGGGAGACAGGCAGCAGGGGCGTTGGAGGCAGGTGCAGGTCGGATGTTTTCCTGGATTTCATCATAAGGGACGAAGCCCGGTTCTGAGGGATCGACAAACTCTGGGTTCAGCCCGCGCAACGCTGGAAATCTATAGTGCGACTGAGTTTCCGGCCGAGCAGGGCAGAATGTGAGCAATGGAAGGCGGAGATGGATAAGCCGGTTCTGTTTTTTGATGGTGTCTGTGGTCTGTGTAACCGGAGCGTGGATTTTGCAATGTCACGCGATCCGGAAGGGCGGCTGCTCTATTCACCTCTGCAGGGGGAAACGGCGACCGAACTGTTGAGCGAACCGGATCGGGCAAATATAGATACTGTGATTTTTCTCCCGGCTGACCGCAGTCGAGTTTATCGGCGATCTGCGGCTGCGGTGCGTGTGTTGTGGTTACTGGGTTTTCCCTGGAATGTCTGCGGATGGTTATTGTGGCTGATCCCTTTGCCACTAAGAAACGTGGGGTATCGACTGGTTGCGAAAGCACGGTATCGTTTTTTCGGCAAACATGAAACCTGCCGGATGCCGACACCCGAAGAGCGAAGTCGATTTTTACCTTGAAACAAATCATTACTGAGATTGGTGAAACGAAAGCAATGCGAATCAAGCTGTCTGCTGTGCTGTTGGTTGTCCTGTTGATCCTGGGAACAGGTACTGTGGAGTCACAGGCACAGGTCCCCGCGACGGGTAAGCCAAACTTCATCGTATTCATCGCCGATGATATGGCGTGGGACGATTGTGGTGCCTATGGTCATGAGAAAATTCAGACGCCTCATCTGGATCAGCTGGCGGCAGACGGTATGAAGTTTACGGAGGCATTTCTGACATGCAGCTCCTGCAGCCCCAGTCGTTCGAGCATCATTACCGGGCGTTATCCGCACAGTACCGGCGCACATCAACTGCATCTGCCACTACCTGCCAGCCAGGTGACCTTTGTGGAAAAACTGAAAGATTCCGGCTATTACACGGCGGCTGCCGGGAAGTGGCATCTGGGCACGCCGACCGAAAGCAAGTTTGATCATGTGACGACCAAACTCAACCAGTGGGTCAACACACTTAAGCAGCGTCCCAAAGACAAACCGTTCTGCATGTGGTTTGCGACGACCGATCCTCATCGCCCTTATGAACGCAACATTATTCCCCGGCCCCATCTGAATGAAGATGTGATCGTGCCCCCTTATCTGCCTGACACACCTGAAGTCCGCAGTGACCTGGCTTTGTACTACGATGAAATCACGCGATTGGATAGCGTGATGGGTCGAGTGCGTCAGGAACTGAAAGAGCAGGGAGTCGCCGATAATACGATGATTGTATTTCTCAGTGACAACGGAAGACCTTTTCCACGCTGCAAGACGACCGTTTATGACAGCGGAGTGAAAACTCCTTGGATTGTCGCCTGGCCGGCAAAGGTGAAAGCGGGTACGGTTTGCAGGTCTCTGATCAGCTCGGTCGATCTGGCTCCGACACTGTTGGAACTGGCGGGGCTGGAAGTCGGTGAAACATTCCAGGGGAAGAGTTTCAAACCATTACTGGAGAATCCCAACGCGACAATCCGCACGCATGTGTTTGCCGAACATAACTGGCACGATTTTGAAGATTTCGGGCGTGCCGTTCGCTCACGTCGCTATAAGTATATTCGGAACTTCTATCCCGACATTCCTGGTACGCCTCCAGCTGACGCGGTGCGGAGTCCGACCTACACGGTGATGCGCGAACTGCGCGATCAGAACAAGCTGACTGAAGATCAGCGAAGCTGTTTCGTGGTCCCCCGACCGGAAGTTGAACTGTACGACCTGGAGAAGGACCCGCATGAACTGAAGAACCTGGCCGGAAAGCCGGAGTATCAAAAGGTGGAGCAGGAACTGCGGGCCGAGCTCGATCAATGGCAGGAAGCGACTTACGATCGTCTGCCACGTAGTCGACGGCCGGATGAGTTTCACCGGGAAACCGGCGAAAAACTGCCGGCATTTCGCAAAAAATAAACTGCGTTCGATCTCAAATATTTCTGAAACAGAATGCGATGATGAGGGGTAATACCACTCACAGAGTCCCCTGTCCCCATACTGGAATCGCCCGATGAAGGCAGCAGTCAGCAGTTCGTCAGTCACCTCCGAGGATGAGTTGTCCCGTCCCTCGCTTCGTCAGCGGGTCGGGGCGGCGCTGATGTGCCTGATGGCATTCCTGCTGCTCTATTTTCTGATGTCCGGTCCGCTGGTCTGGCTGGAAGGGAAGATGAAATTCAGCCCCTTCTCGCGCACTGTCAAAATCTTGTACGCACCGCTGGCCCAGGTCGTGAAATCAGACTGGGAGCCTGCTTCAACTGTGGTGAAATCTTATGTCGGATTATTCAAAAAATGAGGAATCAGCAGAGCCGGAAAACGCCTCTGCTGAGAACAAGCCTGCTGACACTGAGACCGCGGTGCCGGCCGAGACAACCGAACGTCCCGCGCGTCGTTTGCGCTGGAAGTGGGGGCTGGCGGTTCTGGTGATCGGCATTGCTGCGATGGTCATCCAGTGGTTTCGCCTGGCTCCGGATCGTACTTACCAGGTCTTCTCGGTCTACGAGGGAAATCGGAATCTGGTTGTCGGGCTGTTGATCTGGTGGATGTTCGTTTCCGGCGTTGCCTGGAAGACGCGTTTCAAAGGTCTGCTCGGCGTGGTGCTGGCATTCGTGCTCTTTTTTACCGTGGTTCGCGTGGAAAGTTTTGAAGGGGACATGGTACCCCGGTTTCAGTTCCGGTTTATGCCGACTGCAGAACAGCGGGCCGTGGAGTATTTCGAACAGGCTGACAACAGTGCCAACCAGAAGTCAGAGTCTGCTGAAACATTAGTTGCCCTCGAGGCAGACTGGCCCGGTTACCGGAACGCCTTGCGGGATGGGATTGCCCGCGATCAGCAGATCCGTACGGACTGGGAGTCTGAGCCACCGAAGTTACTCTGGAAACATCCGGTGGGGGCTGGCTGGGGATCATTTTGTGTGGTCGGGGATCGTGTCTTCACGCAGGAGCAGCGCGGCGAGGACGAGCTGGTCGTCTGTTATGACGTATCTACCGGCAAGCAGATCTGGACCCAGAGTGAACCGGTTCGATTCTCAGAAACACTGGGAGGCGTCGGACCTCGGGCGACACCGGTGTTTGCAGAGGGGCGATTGTATACGATGGGAGGGACGGGCATCCTGAATTGTCTGGATGCAGCGACAGGCAAGCTTGTCTGGTCGCACGACCTGCTTAAGGAAGGGGATCTGAAAAACCTGACCTGGGGCATGGCCGGATCACCTTTGATTCACGATGATCTGGTGATCGTAAATCAGGGAGTGAGTCCTGCTGCAGCTGACAAAAAAAATCAGGCTGTCATCGCCTTTGATAAATTGAGCGGCAAGAAAGTCTGGTCGAGCGGAACTCACAAGCCGAGTTACAGTTCTCCTCAGTATGCGGTTTTGAACGGGACGCCTCAGGTTTTGATTTTCAATGCCAAAGGGCTGGAGGGGGTCTCACTCGCAGATGGTCAATCGCTCTGGTTCTTTGAATGGGCCAATCATGCGGGCTGCAATGCCGCCCAGCCGATTCCACTCGACGATGATTCGGTCTTCCTGGGATCCGGTTACGGACTGGGTTCGGCCCGAATTGAAATCGCTCCCCGCAAGTCCAGTGAGAAGACCGCGAAGGTTAAAGAAGAATGGAAGAGCCTCAGCCTGAAGCTCAAGTTCAATTCCGCGGTGAAGCAGGATGGCTATGTCTACGGCTTGGATGAAGGTGTGCTGACCTGCCTGGATCTGGAAACGGGGAAGCGTCAGTGGAAGCGGGGCCGCTATGGTTACGGGCAGTTGTTGCTCGTGGATGGTTACCTGATCATCCTGGCCGAAGATGGACGTGTCGAACTGGTTGAGGCCAATCCGGAGAAGAATGTCCAGCGGGGAAAATTCCAGGCGATCGAAGGACAGACCTGGAACAATCCGGTACTGGCACGGGGGCGACTGTTTGTTCGAAACAGTGAAGAGGCGGCATGTTATGATCTTTCACCACTGACAGAGCAGGGGGCAGCGGTCACTGCTGAGGCCTCTAATCGTTAAACTGCGTAAAATCCTGAGCTTGAAAGTCCTTTCTCTCTCTTACCCGGACAGCGTTAAGATGTGCGGTTTGTACTTGACGGAGTGAAGCCCTGCCTGCACAATAGACGATAAATAAACACCCACCTATGTGTTTAAGCTTCCTTACAACGTGCGGTTCTGAAGTTCCGTGCGTCCCGCCTCAGACAGAGACCCTGTCTGAAACAATTTGAAGAGGACGGAAGAAAGGAGACCCATGTTTCGACCAAACATGCGCGTTTACGTTTCGCTTCTGATCGTTTTCTCATGCCCGACCCTGGTTCCACACCTGGTATGTGCCAATTCTGCGACCAAAGCTGATGAGCCGCTTGTCGCCAGTAAGCCGACTTTACCCGTCGTCCGTCGAATCTCGTCTCTGATTGATGAACAGATTCGGAAGGGCACCAAAGATTATGCGAAGCTCGCTTCCCCCGTTTGCAGTGATGCAGAATTTGTCCGCCGGGTGTATCTCGATCTGACAGGACGCATTCCCACGGTTACACAGACGCGTGCGTTTCTGGATGACAGCCATCCGGACAAGCGGGCCACCCTGGTAGATCAACTACTGGAATCACCCGAGTACGCGCGGCACATTTCTCAGCGTCTGGATGTGATGCTGATGGAGCGGCTGCGGAAGAAGTACATCAACGTGACCTTGTGGGAGGAGTACCTGCGGGATGCGGTCGCGGAGAATAAACACCTGGATCAACTGGTGCGGGAAATTCTGGCCGCCGATGGTTCCGGGAAGGGACAACAGGCGGAGGCACGATTTTACCTGGCCCGCGATGGGGATGTGAATGAACTCACGCGTGACATCAGCCGCATTTTTCTGGGAGCCGACCTGACGTGTGCCCAGTGCCACGATCACCCGGAAGTCGCGGACTGGAAACAGGATCATTATTACGGCATCTCAGCCTTCCTGGTCCGCAGTTTTGTTTTCACGGATAAAAAGAAAAAGCAGACCGTGTTTGCCGAGAAGGCAGAGGGTGAAGTCAAATTTGAGTCGGTCTTTGAGGTTCGCGATAAAACTTCCAAGGGGCCCGAGACAACTTTACCGGTTGTGTTCAATGGTCCCAAGGTTGACGAGCCCGCTTTCAAAAAAGGGGAAGAGTATAAGGTCAAACCGGCCAAAGATGTGCGGCCGATTCCCAAGTACAGCCGACGGGCGCAACTGGGGGATGCGTTGACCTCATCACAGAATCGACGCTTCGCCCGGACGATGGCCAATCGTCTGTGGGCAATGGTGATGGGGCGGGGAATCGTGCATCCGCTGGACGCCGATCATTCCGATAATCCGCCTTCGCATCCCGAGCTGCTGGAACTGTTGACGGATGAGTTCACTGCCAGCGGATATGATCTGAAGTGGTATCTGCGGGAACTGGTGCTGAGCAAAACCTATCAGCGTTCAAGTAGCAATGAGCTGTTTGCGAGTAAGTCCGATCAGGAACTGTCTGACGCGCAGTTTGCCCATGCGATTTTGAAGCCCCTGACTCCAGAACAGTTTTCGCGTTCCGTGCTGGAAGCGACGGGACAGGCTGAAGTGTATCGGCAGAGCTTGAAGGATAAACTTTCAGAAGCAGCCTTGCGGAAGAATCTGGTTGGATACGAACGCCAGTTTGTGTCGCTGTTTGGTGGCCTGCCCGGTGAACCGGTGGAAGGTTTTGAAACAACGGCCGATCAGATCCTGTATCTGTCCAACAATGGATCAATTCAGGGTATCCTTTCGCCACGCAGTGGAAATACGGCAGATCGAGTTCTGAAGATCCCCGCGGATCAGCCGGAACAGATTGCCGAGGAACTGTATTTGAGTGTCTTGAGTCGTCGTCCCGATGCGACTGAGACTCAGGAAGTCGCCGAACTGCTGGCAGGAAAAACCGGCACGGCGCGAAATGACATGGTGATCGATCTCGTCTGGGCATTGATGATGTCTTCAGAATTCCGATTCAATCATTAATAGAGAAACAACGTTCGAACAAGAACATCAAAAGCAGGGGAGGAGAGACCATGCGATGTAATTATGCCTGTGGATCTCACGATTCGCTCAGCCGGCGATCCTTTTTAGGAGGCACGGCCGCCGGTGCTTTGAGCATGCTGGGTTTTCAGGGAATGACCCAGGCAACTGCAGCCAAACAACTGGCAGCGCAACAGAAGCAGGTTGTCGTGTTCTGGCTCTCCGGAGGCGTGAGTCAGCTGGAGACCTGGGATCCCAAACCGGGAACCGAGACCGGCGGTCCATTCCTGTCAATTCCGACATCGGCACCGGGCGTGCATATCAGTGAGTTGCTGCCTTACACGGCGCAACAGATGCATCATCTGGCCCTGGTGCGGGGGATCAATACGAAAGAGAACAACCACGCTAAAGGGGCCTATATTATGCAGACCGGGCGGAAGGAACAGCCCGGCTTCGCGTTCCCCTATCTGGGATCGACCTTCTCGCATCACCTGGCACCGCCGAACAGTCCACTGCCGGGCTACATCTCGGTAGGAGCGGGAGGCTCTTCGGCTGAGTCGACATTCCTGGGACCGCGACATGCGCCCCTGGTACTTTCCGGCGGACGGGCTCCCAATAACCTGGGACGTCATGATGCATTGAGTGAAGAGCGAGACCTGCTGCGTCGCAAACTGCGGAGCCAGGTCAGTCAGCGTTTTGAACAGAAGCGCAAGACCGCACACACGGAAGTGTATAACGAGTCGTTCGATCAGGCGGCAGCGCTGATGTCACGCAGTGATATCTTTGATTTCAGCAAGTTCTCTGACAAAGACCTGGAGCGTTACGGCAAGCATGACTTTGGTCGTCACTGCCTGATGGCGCGTCAGTTGATCGAAAAGGGTGTGACGTTTGTCAAAGTCGGGCATACCAACTACGACACACACTCGGAAAACTTCAACTTCCATATCGAGCAGCTGGGCGAGTTCGATCGACCCTTTGCCACATTTATTTCAGACCTGTACGACCGGGGCCTGCTGGAGCACACGCTGATTATCTGCATGTGCGAGTTCGGCAGAACACCGCGAATCAACTCACGGATTGGCCGCGATCACTGGGGATCGGCCTGGTCGATTGCTCTGGGCGGTGCAGGCATTAAAGGGGGCGCGGTTTCCGGTAAGACAAATGAAACGGGAACCAAAGTCATCGACCGCGAAGTCAACGGCGGTCACCTGTTCCATACGTATTACCAGGCTGTGGGACTGGATTCGACGGAAGAGTTCTACCCCAACGGTCAACCGATTGCCAAGGCGGATCCCAAAACAGAACCGATCAAGGAGATTCTGGCGTGAGTGCCCGCAACGCGAAACGAATCTGGAACAGTTGCCTGCTGCTGGCGATGACTTCAGTACCGCTGACGGTGGAAGCCGCCGACAAGCAGCCGGAAAAACCCGTTGCAGACACAGCGCCAGTCATGGCTGTCAAACCGATTCCAGAGCAGGGACCGACCCCATTACCTGAGGCGCTGAAATTCGCCAGACTCGATGCCCGTAAGTCCGCGGCGCAGACCGCAGCGCAGTTTCAGGTGGTTAAAGCGGTCTCAGATAAATATGGGGTCGCTGATCGAGAGATTCAGCAACTGCAGGAGCAGATCAAAACAACGGCAGCCCAGATCAAGGTGGATCAGGCAGTATTGACGCAGGTGAAACAGGCGGAAGCGAAGCAGCAACAGCTGAGAAGTGCTGATCCCCTCGTCGCTCCCAAGCCACTGCCCGACAGTGCAGCGCTGGCCCGCCAGATAGCAGCCCGGGAAGCGCAGATCAAAACCTGGGATGCGTCTGTGAAAGAAAAACAGAAGCAACTGGGGGAGCTTAAGAAAGAAGTTGCAGAAGCCAAGAAGCAGCACAGTCTTCTCCAGGCGAAAGAAAAAGAATTCCAGGAGATCGTGAAACTGTATACAGGCAAGCAGCCGGCTGCTGATCCGAGTCTGTTTCGCGAGATGGCCGCTTACCAGAATTCACGCCCCCTTTACTCGTGCAAGATTGATGCGAGTGGAAACTACATTTTGGCGGGGGCACAGGGATCGGCTTTTCATCGCTGGGATCTGGTTAGTGCAGAAAATACGGAGCTGCTCGGTCATAACAGCTGGGTGAGGCGGTTTGACGTGGATCGTTCCAGTCCCCTGCTAATCACGGGCGCCTACGAAGGCAAAGTCGCCTGGTGGAACCTGGAATCCAAGTCACCCAAACCTCAGCACCTGGTGGATGCTCACAAGGGATTTGTCCGGGGCGTTTCCGTCAGTCCAGACGGAAAGCTGGTGGCGACGGCGGGCAATGATCGTCTGGTGAAGATCTGGTCGGTCGACACAGCGAAGCTGATCCGCACGCTGGAGGGCCACGAACACCAGGTCTACAACGTCAAATTTCATCCTGGTGGTCGCTACCTGATTTCGGGAGACCTGCGCGGGAATGTGAAACAGTGGGATGTGGAAAGTGGCAAGTTGGTCCGGGACTTCGACGGAAGTGCGATCTACAAATACGACACTACTTTTCATGGTCATATCGGCGGCGTACGCGGGATGGATATCAGCCACGATGGAAAGTATTTTGCCATCAGCGGGATCGGCGAAGTTTCCAATGCGTTCGCAGGCATTGGTGTGCCCACCGTGATTCTGTTTGACTGGGAGACCGGCAAGCGGTTAGCGGTGATGACTCCCAGTGATAACTTCAAAGGAACCTGTTGGGGCGTGCGATTTCATCCGGAAAACGATTTCATCGCAGCGGCCGGGGGGAATTCTTCCGGGATGATCTGGTTCTGGAAACTGGGAGAGGAGAAGCCGTTCGTTTCGCAGAAGGTCAAGAGTGTGCCTTACGATCTGGACTTTCATCCGGATGGTCTGCGGATGTGCGTGGCCTGTTACGACAAGACGGCACGGCTGTATAACCTGGGGCCGAAAACCCCCGAGGAACTGGCCAGCGAGCAGAAGAAAAAGAAGAAGTAGCCCTACGCTTCCGGTGGAGGAGAGCGACGGACGGCTGCCTGTTCTGACAGCTGTTTCAGTAATTTCATCTGGTTTTTCAGGATCCGATTTGTCAGACCTTTGAAGAGTACACCGATGATGCGATAGAACAGCGAAGCGAAGACCAGCTCGCAGGTGTAATCCAGATCGGTTTTGCGTCCCCGGTCAGTCAGCTCATAGGTGACGTCGACGCGAAAGGCATTGCTCTGCAGCTGCACGCCGATCAGTGTGGGAGGATCGTATTCAGTGACGATGCCCGCATACTGCTGTGAGTGCCCGCCTTCCCGAATGGTTTGCACAAAGATCGTGCCCACGGGGGCATCGTCATTTTTGCCTTCGGGATACTCGGTCGACTCGAGCCCTTCCATCCAGAGTTTCATCTTTTCATCGTCATTCAGAAAGTCGAAGACGATTTCGATGGGAGCGAGGATTTCCTCATGGTAGGTGATCTCCAAAGAAACTCACTCCTTAAAAAACGCAGGGCTGAAGACAGCCCTGCGTAAGGTGATACCTGGTTGTAAGACGCGTTTATTTCTTCTTCTCGTCTTTTTTCGCAGCTTCTTTCTTCTCTGCGGGCTTTTTCTCGTCTGCTTTCTTTTCAGCCGGTTTCTTGTCTTCTTTTTTCGCGGCTTTCTTTTCTGCAGGCTTCGCTTCTTTTTTGGGTTCCGGTTTCTTGGGTTCCGGTTTTTTCTCAGCAGGTTTGGGAACTTCCGGCTTTTCGGCGGCTACTGGTTTTGGTGGTTCAGGAATGCCGATGACTTCCAGACCGGTGATCTGCTCCTGCAGCGCCAGTCCAGCGGGGCGGGTGACTTTGGTCTGCCAGACGTAGAGGCGTTTCAGTTTTTTCAGAGGACTGAGCTGAGAGATTCCAGCGTCAGTGACCGCGGTGCCATACAGGTTCAGGTATTCGAGATTGGGAAGTGCCTGCAGGTGTTTCAGCCCGGCATCGTCGACCTTGGTTTTTTCCAGGTGGAGGTGGGTCAGGTCTTTGAGGTTCTTCAGGTGTGCGAGCCCGGCAGAGGTGACTTCGGTGCCCCGCAGGTTCAGGGAAGAGACTTTGGTGAGTCCTGCCAGCGTTTTGAGCGTGTCGTCGGTGACTTTCTGATCTGACAGGTGAAAGGCAACTTCGAGGCGGTCATCGTTTTGAGCCAGTTCCAGTACTGAGCCGCCGGCGGCACGCACTTTGGATTTTGCCTGCTCGATGGCAGGGTCTTTTTTCTGGTCTGCGGCGGAGAGGGCCGGAATCTGGGTGAGGGAAAGAGCAGTCAGCAGCGCGACAGAAAAAAATCTCATCTTACCTATCCTTACTTTTGGGGTTGGTCTTCGGATTGGGTGTCACAGGTGAAAACACGTTCTGCAGATTCGCGTTTCCGCTGGAAATCCAAGGCGGGGAACGTGCATTAAATCAATACGTGCATTGAAGATAGATGACAGTTTATCACTTCAGTTGATTTTGATCTATCTTATCAGGAAACGGTCGGTTTCGAAAAGACTCAACTTCCAAAATGTCGATTTCCGGCTGGAAAATCAGTTTGCCGTGGATTTCCCGTCGGTGGGGTAGAAATGGTCTCGATCCAAATCGGAAAATTGATTAACCTTCCGCCCTCAGTTTTGCTGCCTCTTGTCAACTAAAGTCTGAATTGGAAACAGTTAATGTCATCGGCTTCACCTTCGGTCCCGCGAGACACCATTATTCATGGCCTGGGACGCGGAGTGATCAATCTTGTCTGTCTGCTGGGCGACCTGTTCCTGTTTGCCTGGGAAATGCTGGGCTGGATCATCACCCGGCTGCCTCCCCGGAGTAATCTCTGGTCGTGCATGTATCACATCGGGATTCAGAGTATCCCCGTGATTCTGATTACGGGCGGCTTTATCGGTATGGTGCTCGCGGTGCAGTCTTACGATCAGTTCAAGCTGATGCATCTGGAGAACCAGATTGGTGCCGTGATTGCGATTTCGCTGGTCGAAGAACTCGGTCCCGTGCTGGCAGCCATCATGCTGGCGGGACGCGTCGGAACTTCCATGTCTGCGGAACTGGGAACGATGCGGGTGACCGAACAGATCGACGCCTTACGTGCACTCGGTGCAGACCCGATTCACTACCTGGTGGTACCCCGGTTCCTGGCCTGCTGCCTGCTGATTCCACTGTTGACTATCATCGCGGATGCGATCGGCATTCTGGGGGGCTGGTTTTTCAGTACCCAGATCCTGGGAGTCGATTCTTTTTACTACTGGTATTATTCGAAAAATTTTGTGTTCGCTTATGATGTCATGGGCGGAATTTTCAAGAGCTTCTTTTTTGGTGCTGCTATTTCTTTGATCTCCTGTCACCGGGGCTTCCATTGCGGGGCTGGTGCGGAAGGGGTTGGTAAAGCGGCAACCGAAGCGTTTGTGTATTCCTTTATTGTGATCATGATTCTCGACTTCATGCTGGGGGTTTCGATTGTCAACTTCTACCACTTCATGCAGACCGTGTATCCGGGTGTGCTCAGGTAGCCTGAAACGCGTGAACGGGAATCAGAGTACGTTTAGTTATGAATGAACGGAAATCAGATCCGGATTATGTTGTCGAACTGCGGAACGTCTCGCGGCGTTTCGGGGTGCATGACGTGTTACGCGATATTACGTTCGGTGTCCGACGCGGTGAGACGCTGGTCGTGATCGGCGAGAGTGGTTGCGGCAAAAGTGTGACCATGAAAATGATCATGAGCCTGCTGGAGCCCTCAACCGGTGACGTGCTCTGGCACGGGCGTTCGATCAAAGATCGCAGCACGCGGGAACTGCACCGCGACCGACTGCGGATCGGCTACCTCTTTCAGGGGGCAGCTTTGTTCGACAGTCTTTCGGTCTATGAAAATGTGGCGTTCGGGCTGAAGCAGAATACCAAGCTGAAGAAAGCGGAAATCGACCAGATTGTCGTCGAGCGGCTGCGAGAAGTCGGCCTGTCGGAAACCATCTGTCAGAAGAAGCCGGCCCAGTTATCCGGCGGGATGAAAAAGCGGGTCGGGCTGGCGCGGGCGCTGGCCATGACTCCGGAAGTCATGCTGTATGATGAGCCCACGACTGGACTGGATCCGGTCATGACTGACGTGATTAACGAGTTGATTCTGCAGACACGAGCCCGTCGGCCAGTAACGAGTATTGTGGTCACGCACGATATGAGCACGGTCAGAAAGGTCGCGGATCGGATCATCATGCTGTATCCACTGTCTCGACTGCAGCCCGATGAACCACAGATTGTATTCGAAGGGACCGCGGAGGAAGCCTTTCAGTCCTCCAACCCCCGCGTGCATCAGTTCGTCCACGGCGAAGCCGGGGATCGACTGCGGGAGATGGCAGAAGCGGGTTAACACAGGTCAGCAGAACGTACAAAACAGGTTTTCATGAGTTACGAGTATGATCTCAGGGACGAGATCGGATTGAGGTTAATATGACGGATCGCCAGATACAATTTCGAGTAGGACTGTTCGTGATTTCTGCACTGCTGACTGGTGCGGGGATGATCTTTCAGTTCGGCCAGCTGGAAAACCTCTGGAAGAAGAAATATACCGTTGCGATGCGGTTCGAGTCGATTTCCGGCGTGCATCGTGGAACGCCCGTCGTGCGGCACGGCATCCGCATTGGTGAAGTCGATAAGATCATTACCAGCGACAGCAAGCCGGGTGTGGTGCTGCTGGTTAAGATCGATGAAACACAGCATCTGCGGAAAGATGCCAGCCCGCAGATTGTGACGAGCATCATGGGGGATTCGAAGATCGTGATCTCGCCGGGTGTCGATAAGAAGTTTCTGGAGCCAGGCGAGCGGCTGATTGGCCAGGCTTCGACGGATCCGATGGAAGTTGTCTATCGTATGGAACAGCAGGTGAGCAAGACGTTGTCTGCCTTCACCGAGACCAGCCAGGAATGGGGTAAGCTGGCGGGGAATATGAACCGACTGCTGGAGACCAAAGAAGGCAATATTGATGTCGTGGTCGAACGGGCGGCGACATCGCTGGAGGAATTCTCACAGGCGATGCGGCAGATGAACGCGATGATGAAGAATGTGAATATGCTCGTCGCCGATCCTCAGCAGCAGGAGAATCTGAAACGTTCGCTGGCTGCGATGCCGGCGATGATCGAGAGTACTCAGCGGACGATCTCGTCCGTGGAAGTCGCGGTCCAGAAAGCAGGACAGAACCTGGATAACCTGTCGCGGGTCACCGATCCGCTGGCGAAGCACAGCCAGTCGATGGTGGTTAAGCTTGACCGGAGCCTGTCGCGTCTGGATGCCATGATGGCCGAGCTGAATTCATTCACGCGGGCTCTGAACCAGGGAGACGGATCGCTCAAGAAATTTATCTCCGATCCGGACCTGTATCGGAATATGAACCGGTCGGCCAGTTCGCTGACGGTCCTGTTGAACAACCTCGAACCGATCGCGCGGGACATCCGCATCTTCAGCGACCGGATTGCCCGCCACCCGGAAATTCTGGGAGTGAGCGGGGCGATGAAGGGGAGTTCAGGCATCAAGGAGTCCGGCGAACAACAACCCTCGCGGGTCAGGCAGTCGGGGTATTCGTTCCCTGCTACGAAACAGCCCTGAGTTGGGGGAGGACTGTCCTTTCATTCGGCAGTTTGCTCTGACAGTTTCCTGTTGTCTACGACAACCCCGAATTACATTCGGGGCCATCCATCCTGCTGGATCATCGGGACCTGATATCCCTTCCCGAGGACTTTCCGGTGGTCTCGCATCAGCGGTTTGACCATGTTTTGGCCCGGGAATCTGAGCTTGACTGGTCAAAGAGTCAGCGATGACAACTCATGAGAAGTTACGATTTAGATAACTTAATGTGTTGTTCATCAAAACTTAATAATTCGCGTTAAAATCTGATGAATTCATCCGGTGGTCGAAGTGGATCGACATTTTCAGCCGGATATTCATCGTTGTCCCGTGAATTATTTTCGAGGCAAAATTGTCGCAATCCTGCTCACGCCGCCGCTTCTTACAGGCAGCTATTACCGCTCCCGCAGCGGGAACTGTCTTCTCCCGTTTTCTCTCTACCGCTTCTGCCAAGGGGATTGTTAAGGATCACGCCGATCTCAAACCGGTGGCGGATGAGACTACCGGTCTGCCCCTGTTACGGTTACAGGACGGTTTTCGTTATCGTTCATTTGGCTGGACCGGCGACGTCATGTCGGATGGTGTGGTCACTCCGGAAGGTCACGACGGGATGGGCGTGATTGCCCAGAACGGAGATATCGTCACCATCTGCCGGAATCACGAAATTAAGGGGTCGCGCACATTTGGTCCTCCCGAGCTGACCTTTGACCCCAAAGCCGGTGGTGGCTGTGCGAATCTGCAGTTCAACGTCAAGACCGGTGAATGGCTGAAGAGCTGGACGAGCCTGGCGGGAACCGTACAGAACTGTGCCGGTGGTCCGACACCATGGGGCAGCTGGCTGTCATGTGAAGAGACCGTGATCGGTCCTCACGAAAGTTTTCGTGATGTGCAGTACGAACACGAGAAACATCACGGCTGGGTATTTGAAGTTCCCGCGGAAGGAACAGCATCGCTGGAGCCTTTGCAGGCCCTGGGGCGGTTTGTGCATGAAGCACTGGCCATCGATCCCAAAAACGGAATCATCTATGAGACAGAAGACCGCGATACAGCGGGCTTCTATCGTTTCCTGCCCAACGAACAGGAAGTCCTCTCCAAAGGGGGGACGCTGCAGATGCTGAAAATCAAGGGGCAGGATGATCTCCGCACCGGGGCACAGCGGGGCGTCCGCTATCACGCTGAGTGGGTCGACATTGAAGATCCGATCCGCCGCAACACACCCGGAAAAAATGATGGTCTCGGCGTTTACTCACAAGGGAAAGCCCAGGGGGCGACTACCTTTGGTCGTCTGGAAGGTTGCTGGTATGGCGACGGACTGGTCTACTTCAACTGCACGAACGGAGGCGAAGCCGGGCTGGGACAGATCTGGGCCTTCTCTCCCGAAGAGCAGACATTGGGCCTCGTGTTCCAGTCGCCGTCGCATGACATTCTGGACAGTCCCGACAACCTGACTGTCAGCCCACGCGGCGGTCTGGTGCTGTGCGAAGATGCCGACCTGAAACCGTTACGGTTGCACACTCTGAGCCGAAAGGGACTGCTGCAGACCCTGGCGATCAATAACATTCATCTGCACAAGGGTGAGCATCCCCGACTGATCGGCGATTTTACCGGCGGCGAATGGGCGGGAGCCACTTTCAGTCCCGACGGCGAATGGCTGTTCGTGAATATTCAGGATCCGGGTGTGACCTTCGCGATCACCGGCCCCTGGCATGAACTGGGAGTCTGATACAGGCAGGCAGCTGTTAGTCCCCAAATTTGTATATCCCCTTGTACCGGTCATGGCACAAGGGGATTTTTTTATGCTTACCACCGGCATTTCGGGAATTGTCTCTCGGGTGACTTTGTTCTCTCTGCAGAGAGCAGTACACTGAAGTTGCAGCCAAATCGGACAGAAAGATAGTCTAATGCGGCTCGAGCTGCGAAAACGAAATCAGACCTGGAAACCGAGCGCCCGTCCCAAGCAATGTCACTGAAAAATTACATCAAGAATGATCTCGAAGTTCGCTTGCGCAGCGGGCAGGAGTTACCGGCAGCGTTGACGCTGGAAGCGCTGTCGGATCATTACCAGGTCAGTTTTTCTCCAGTGCGGCTGGCACTTGCGGAACTGGTAGATGCGGGGTTGCTTCAGAAGGGAGCCAACCGTCGCCTGGAGGTCAATCAGGGGAAGATCAAGCCGCTGAAGAAGGGACAGTCTGCTGCGCTCCCCAAACCGCCGACGGATATGTTCGAACTGATCACGAATGATTTCGTGAAACTGAGTCTGCAGGGCGAACCAGTCGATATCCGGGAGGAAGCGACTGCGAAACAGTACAACATCAGCCGATCCTCACTGCGGATTATCCTCAATCGCCTGGCGGGAGCCGGGATTCTGGATCACATTCCCCGCAGGGGCTGGCGGCTGAGACCGTTTCGTCAGGAAGACATGCAGGCGTTTCTGGAAGTGCGCGAACTGCTGGAGCTCAAGGCCCTCGAGCTGGCGAAACCGCGACTGGTCAAAGAGGAACTGCAGCAGATCCTGGACGGAAATGTGATTCCGGAATCAAAAGATGCTGAAGTGTTGATCGATAACAGTCTGCACGCCTACATCATTGAGAAAGCGGGCAATCATTACATCCAGGACTTCTTTCAGCGGCAGGGGAAATACTATGACATCCTGTTTGACTGGGAAGACCAGGACCGGGAGACGGCCATCGAAACGGTGCGGCAGCATCAGGCCATTCTGCAGGCACTGATTGCAGAGGACTGGAAGACCGCCCGCAAAGCGTTGTCGTATCATATCAAAGATAATCATCCGATTCTGAGTAAGATTGTGAAGCAGTCTTAATTCTGAACTCTTTTTGAACGTTCGGCGGCGTCTCCTGTTGAATTGCCTGGGCAACTGACTATCCTTACAGTATGCTTTCAGAGTGAAACACGTCGCGGGTCCTTTCAGGTCAGAATCAGATGAGTGAGACTTCTTCCCAGTCAATTCGACAGCAGGTCGATGCGATCTATCAGCGCGAATCGCGGCGGGTGTTCGCGACACTGATCCGTCTGCTGGGTGACTTTGATCTGGCAGAAGAAGCCATGCACGATGCCTTTACCGCGGCGGTGGTGCAATGGGAGGAGACGGGTATTCCCGATCAACCCCGGGCCTGGCTGGTTTCCACGGGGCGTTTCAAAGCCATCGACAGTCTTCGCCGTCGGGCCCGTTTCGATGAAGCACAACAGGAAGTCGTACAGCGACTGGAAGGCGTTGCCACACAGAATGCCGACCGTTCCGAGCAGGATGTGGAAGACGACCGGCTGCGGCTGATCTTCACCTGCTGTCACCCGGCGATTGCCCCCCAGGTGCAGGTGCCGCTGACACTCCGCGAGGTCTGTGGTCTGACGACGGAGGAGATTGCGAGTGCGTTTCTGACGTCTCCCTCCACGATGGCGCAGCGGATCGTCCGCGGTAAAGCAAAGATCCGGGACGCAAATATTCCGTATGTGATTCCGGAACGATCCGAGTTGCCCGAACGACTGGATGCTGTGCTGACTGTGGTCTACCTGGTGTTTAACGAAGGCTATGCAGCTTCCTCCGGTGATTCACTGACCAGGCGGGATCTGTCGGAAGAGGCGATCCGGCTGGGACGACTGCTCGCGGAACTGCTCGATGATACCGAGGTGATGGGTCTCCTGGCTCTGATGCTGCTGCACGAATCGCGGCGGGAGGCCCGGACGACAGCAGAGGGAGATTTGATTCTGCTGGAAGATCAGGATCGGAGTCTCTGGGATCGGGAGAAAATACGTGAGGGAACCGCACTGGTCGAACGCGCGATCGCCTCGGGGGAGGTGGGGAGCTACGCGATTCAGGCAGCGATCTCTGCCGTACACGCGGGAGCGCCGAGTGCTGCTGCGACAGACTGGACGCGGATTGTCGAATGGTACGATCTGTTGTTGCAGGCGACGCCCTCCCCGATTGTCGAATTGAACCGGGCGGTCGCGGTCGCGATGCAACAGGGGCCTGATGCGGGAGTGGAATTGATCGACGCGATCCTGGCGCGGGGGGAACTGAGTGAATATCACCTGGTCTATGCAGCACGCGCCGATCTCTGTCGTCGGTCGGGCCGGGATGCTGAAGCGCGGACCGCTTACGAACAGGCCCTGTCTTTAGTGAATCAGGCTTCGGAGCGAAGGTTCCTGGAAAAACGGCTGCAGGAACTGGACGAGAGCCGCATTTCTCCTGAATGATGGTCAAAGAATGTTTACTGCAGATCTGGTTGTAAAGTGCTTTCATGTAGTGGCTTAGGGCTGTGGGTGTCTTGCCGGACAACGGTGTTTGACCCGTTTTTCAAAAAATAACAGCTGGTTGTCGATTGGGGGGACTGTCGTTCGACTACTTCATAAACGGGGGCTGGCAGACAGTCTGAGGCTCTCGTCCCTTATCGAAACGACCTTCAGTCACAGGAGACTATGATGAACAGTTCCAGCGTTAAACCAATTCCCGCAGGCATGCACAGTATCACTCCCCACCTGGCTTGTTCGAATGCAGCCGAGGCCATTGAGTTTTATAAAAAGGCTTTTGGCGCTGAGGAACTGATGCGGCTGCCCGGACCGGATGGCAAACTGGTACACGCCTGTCTGAAGATCGGTGATTCCCAGATCATGCTGGCCGACGTACGCGAAGAATGTGGGATGAAAGGACCGGATGCGCTGGGAGGAACGCCGGTTTCAATTCATTTGCAGGTCGAGGATGTGGATGCGGTCTTCAATCAGGCAATTGAAGCCGGTGCGACTTTGATTATGCCGGTCATGGAGATGTTCTGGGGCGACCGCTACGGTCAGATAGATGATCCCTTTGGTCATCGCTGGTCTGTGGCGACGCATGTGCGTGATCTGAGTTTCGAAGAGATTCAGGCAGGCATGCAGGCGATGTTCGAACAGAACCAGAACGGCTGATCCTGAAACCGATTTCCATCTCGATGACAATCAAAAGAGAAGAGCAGCACGATGTCAGATATTCCGAAAATCTCCCCCTTCCTCTGGTTCGACAACAACGCAGAAGAGGCCATCGATTATTACACTTCGATTTTCAAAAACTCGAAACGCTTCGATGTGTCACGTTACGGCGAAGGGGGACCGGGGCCCGCGGGGTCGGTGATGGTCGCAGCTTTTGAACTGGAGGGCCAGCGATTTACCGCGTTGAACGGCGGTCCCCTGTTCAAGTTCAACGAAGCGATTTCGTTCGTGGTGAATTGCGACAGTCAGGACGAGCTCGACGAATACTGGGAAAAACTGTCAGCGGGAGGCGAACCGGGCCAGTGTGGCTGGCTCAAAGACCGGTTCGGCCTTTCCTGGCAGATCGTGCCGACAATCCTGCCCGAGTTGATGCAGACGGGAGATGCGGAGAAAACCGGCCGGGTGATGGCGGCGTTAATGCAGATGACGAAGCTGGAGATCGCTGGGTTGCAGCGGGCCTTTAATGGCGCCTGATAGAGATTACTTAAATCGAGTCATTACGATTTACAATACAACCATTTTCAATGAGGGACGACCATGAGATTTGTCTGCCTGGGATATTACGATGAAGCATGGATGGAGGGTAAATCGGAGGAAGAACTTTCAGCCGCGATGGAAGAATGTTTTGCCTACGATGACGAACTCCGGCGGGGAGGCCATTTTCTCGGAGGGCAGGCACTACAGCATGCCAGCCAGGCTGTGACGCTGCGGACCGTGAACGGGCAGGCGGATGTGACCGATGGCCCTTTTGCAGAAACTAAGGAACAGATCGGCGGCTTGTTATTTCTGGAAGCCCGGGATTTGAATCATGCGATCGCACTGATTTCGCGGCATCCGGGAATCGGCATGGGACCGTTTGAGATCCGTCCGGTGAATGAAGAGATCAGTGCGCTGATCAAGGAACGGGACGCGGCAATTCAGTAACAGGTAACTGTGCCTCGTAAAGCATTAGTGTCGAATTTTTGATCGTTCAATCAGGAGAGAGGAAAGATGTTTGAGAAGCCACAGGCAGAACATGAATGGCTGAAGCAGTTAACAGGCAACTGGATAGCAGAGACCGAATGCCAGATGGGGCCGGGAGAGCCGACCTATAATTCGGTCGGTGATGTGAACTGCCGCTCTCTGGAGGGGATGTGGTACCTGATTGAAGGGGGCGGGGAAGATGAAGCATCCGGTTCCTGGTCGACACTGATGACGCTGGGATACGATATCAAACTCGGTCAGTATGTCGGCACTTTTACGGGGTCAATGATGTCCTGTCTCTGGTCCTACCAGGGAGGTCTGGATGCGACAGGATGCAAGCTGACGCTGGAGACAGTGGGGCCGAAGTGCGGGAGCGAAGGAACCACGTCTTATAAAGATGCGATCGAAGTGATCGATGAATCCAGGTGGATTCTGACCAGTGAAATGCTGACCGAAGAGGGAGAGTGGCTGCAGATTATGAAGTCGGAACATCGTCGGAAAAATTAAAATGGGAGTGAGTGAAGATGAAATATCTGTTGCTGGTCTATGCGACCCCCGGTGCCTGGGAGCCGGAAGAACGAAAGGTGGCTTTGGGGGAGTCTGTCGACTTGTGTCATAAGTTGCACAGCCGGAATCAGTATTGTTCCGCTGCACCGCTGGAACCGGTCGAGACGGCCGTCAGTGTGCGGGTGCGTGAGGGTGATGCACTGGTGACCGATGGCCCGTTTGCGGAAACCACCGAGCATCTGGGAGGCTACTTTCTGGTTGATGTGGATTCGATGGAAGCGGCTGTCGAGATCGCCAAGCAGATCCCCGGCGCCCGACGGGGAACTGTAGAGGTGCGTCCTCTCGTTGAGGTTCCCAATCTGCCTGCGGGAAAATAGTGTTTTATCTGAAGCCGTTCAATCTGAGATCATCGGGGAGTGAAAAGGAATCGTTATGAAATACATGTTGCTGATTTACGGTACGGAAAGCTGCTGGACCGAAGCAGAACGGTCGGCCTGCATGCAGGAATCGATGGAGATCTGTCACGAATTGAACGAGCAGGGTAAATACCTGGCATCGTCGCCTTTGCATCCGGTGTCGACAGCGACCTGTGTGCGGGTACGCGAAGACCGGAAGATGGTAACTGATGGCCCGTTCGCCGAGACGGTAGAGCAACTGGGGGGGTACTATGTGATCGATGTCGACAATCTGGATGAGGCGATTGCGATCGCGGAGCGTTTGCCCCCGGCCAAGAAGGGGACGGTTGAGATTCGACCGATTTTTGAGCTGCCGGAAATTGAAGTGAAACGATAACAGAGTCTGAAATACAGAATACTCAAATAAGATATCAGTAGAGGAGTGGGACAATGAAAGTGATGGTGATGGTCAAAGCGTCAAAGAGTTCAGAAGCGGGCGAAATGCCCAGCGAGGAACTGCTGACCGCGATGGGAAACTTCAACGAAGAACTGGTGAAGGCCGGGATCATGTTGTCGGGGGATGGGCTGCGTCCCAGTTCGGCAGGAGTACGGATCCGTTTTTCGGGTGCGGAACGAACGGTGATTGACGGGCCGTTTGCGGAGACGAAAGAACTGGTCGCGGGCTACTGGGTCTGGAAGGTGAAGTCGATGGAAGAAGCGATTGAGTGGGCGAAACGCTGTCCGAATCCGATGCCGGAAGAATCGGATCTGGAAATCCGCCCCTTTTTTGAGATGGAAGATTTTGGCGATGCGATGACGCCGGAACTGAAAGAGCAGGAACAGCGCATCGCGGAAGCAGCCGAGAAACTGGATCAGCAGGGTTAAAGAGACTCTGCTCAGATAGAATGAAGATATCATGTCAAATAAAATCTATGTGAATCTGCCCGTCAGCGATCTGGCCAAATCGATCGCCTTTTATCAGGCGGTGGGCTACTCGATCAACGAAAAATGGACCGATGAGACAGCGGCCTGTGTCGTGATCAGTGAGGATATCCATGCCATGCTGTTGACGCATGCCCGTTTCAGTGATTTCACGCCGAATGAAATCTGTAATGCGAGGCAGCAGACTGAAGTGCTGCTCGCGCTTGGCTGCGAGAGTCGGGACGAGGTGGATGAACTGGTGCGCAAGGCTGTTGCCGCGGGGGGGAATACTTATAATGAACCTCAGGACCATGGCTTTATGTACGGACATGGATACCAGGATCCGGATGGACATATCTGGGAAGTCTTTTATATGGATCCTGCAGCCGTTGAGTCGACTTGAATCGCGGCAGTGAGTACGCAGCAGTAAAGATCCTCCTGGCCCTTTCATTTTTCAGATGGGAAATCGACATGAATGAAGCAACTTCACCGCCGGTAAAAACACCTCGCGCTCTGGTCTGGATCGGTCGCCTGCTGGCGCTCCCGGTGGTGTTCCTGTTTGGAATGAGCACCGTGATGAAATTCAAAGGGGGACCGGAAATGACTGACGGGATGTCCAAACTGGGGCTGCCGGAATCGATGATTTTACCGTTGGCGATTCTGGAACTGGTCTGCCTGGTGCTGTACCTGGTTCCCTGGACGGCGGTGCTGGGAGCGATTCTGTTGACCGGCTACCTGGGCGGTGCGATCTGCACCCACTGGCGGGTAGGGGATCCCTTTGTGGTCCAGGCCGGTCTGGGGGTCGTGCTCTGGCTCAGCGTGTACTTGCGTGATCGTCGCCTGTGGCAGTTGATTCCGTTTCGTGGACTTGCGGGATAATCACCTCTCGCAAACACGGACCATGTGGCATAAGCTGATTCAATCGGCGTTCAGGGTGGAGAGATCCTTGAATGGTTCTTTGAATGGCTTATCGGCGGTGTAGCGGTGTGAGGTCATCCAGGAGAACTCGCGTTTTTTGATATTCGCCGGGTCGGGTTCGGGGAGAATTTCGCCATCGGCTTCCACATACACGGTTCGCACAACGCGGACCGGTTTCAGCGCGGGGGGCATGAGTTGATAGTCGGTCCCGCGTGTTAAGAGCAGCCAGCTGTTTTCGCGAAAGCCGGAGAGGGTGCGCTTGCGGGCGGCTTGTGTGAGCGCTGTTTTCTGCTCCGCGGTCAACTCTTTGTCGGACTGAATCTGTTTCGCCAGTTTCTGGGTCTCCGAGAGATCGAAGCTGATCCAGCCATACGGGGGGAGGTAGGCTTCCATCTTACAGTGCGAAGGGGAGTTTTTGGGATAGAGGGCCAGTCCGTAGGTCACGCGGGTCGGGTAACCTAAGGCGCGTCCCATGGTGGCACAGAGGCCGTGATAATCACTGCAGTGCCCGCGGCGTTGTTCGAAGGCGTGGTTCGCATCGGCCTGAAGGGAGGCATGGATATGGTCGTAGGTCAGATTCCGGTCAATCCAGTTCATCGCGCCAATCAGGCCGGGGCCTTTGTTCTGAAAGCCGGCGTTGATGTTCTGAATGACCTGCTGAAACTGTTCCGGCTGGGCCACGGTCTGCGGCTTCAGATAGGGTTCAAATGAGGAAGGCCACTGTTCGACCCGGGTAACCTGAGCAGGATCCATGTTCCAATGCAGGTTCCACGCGCGGGCTTTGAAGCGATGGGTGATGATCTGGGCGCCGTGGGGATCGTGAAATTCAAAGTAAGCGAAGCGGTTGCCATAGACGGGTTCGTTGCTGATTTGGGGAGAAACCTGCTGGGGAAAAGTCGTGAATTCGCTGGCCTCGATTTCCTGGGCCGCATCGGTCTGCGGGACGGGAACCCAGACCTTGAGGACTTTGCAGTGGTAAGGGGGCGTGACAATGACGGAGAATTCGACCTCGTGGTTAACGGGATCACTCTTTTTTACCTGGTAGGGGAGATCCGCTCGAGGAGACTTCGATTCCGGTTTCTCGGCCTGTGCATGCAGGGGGGCGATCAGTAATGCCAGCAGGAAGTAAGTCGCAATCGTGAGGCGATTCTGGTTCTGAGTCATCCTGTCAGGGCTCCTGGAAAAGAGATCTATGCAAAATTCGCATTAACGTCAGAATGTTAGATTGTAACGTCTGCCAGGGTCGCTGACAACAGCCTGTTTTCCGGAACATGGTGAAGCGAGGGGCATGGATGAGCTGATTCTGAAAAGTCTCGTGACATTTGCAGTGGGATTTTCTAAGGTGGATTCTGTGTTTTACTGAATGCAACCTCAAACCAAGGAGGAGATAAGATGTCGATTAAACGTACCGGCTCTGCCGTCTGGCAGGGGGGAATCAAAGATGGAAAAGGGACCGTGTCGACCGCCAGTGGTGCGCTGCAGGAATTGCCCTACAGTTTTTCCACGCGGTTTGAAGGGGAGCAGGGAACGAACCCTGAGGAACTGATTGGTGCAGCTCATGCCGGCTGTTTCTCGATGGCGCTCTCCAAGATTCTGGGTGACTCGGATCTGAAGGCGGAGCGGCTGGAGACGACAGCAGAGGTTTCGCTGAATCAGGTGGAAGGGGGCTTTGCGATTGAATCCATCCATCTGACACTGAAAGCGAAAGTTCCCGGCGCAGATGCGGCGACCGTGGAAGAGCTGGCCGGCAAGGCGAAAGCCGGTTGTCCGGTTTCCAAACTGTTCAATGCCACGATTACGCTGGATGTGCAGACCGTGGATTAACCAGCGGCGACTCATGCCAAACCGGGACTGGAAACGAATCCTTTGACTGCTGCTCGCGCTCACTTCATAATGGGGATTGGTTCTGTCCCGGTTTTTAATTTCTGCTTTTGAGAGGGCTGGCGATGCTGTTACATCTGCGACTGATAACCTGGAGTCTGATCTGTCTGTTAATTCTCTCGAGTGGAGCAGGCCGACCGGTCGTCGCGGAAGAGAAGCAGACGTTGAACGTGCTGTTTATCGGCAACAGCTACACAGCCCGGCACAACCTGGCGCAGGTGGTAAAGCAGATGGCGGAAGCGGGGAATCCGGGGCTGAGCTTCAAACCGACAACGGTGATTTATGGCGGTCGTCGGCTGAAGGATCACTGGAACCTGGGTTCACAGAATTTTGTGAAGCTGCATTCCCTGACCAAAGCGGAAGAGGAGCAGACGATTGCTGACCTGAAAAAAACGGCTGAAGATAAAGAGAATCGATACGCACGTGCCGCGTTGAAACGGCATCAGAGCCTGATTAAGGAACTGGATCAACCACATCCGAAATGGGATGTGGTCATCCTGCAATCTTATCGGGATGATGTCAGTGGCGATCCTTCATTGTACGCCCAGTATGCTCCGAAGTTCGCGGCCCTGGCGAAGGAGCAGGGTGCCCGCGTGATTCTGTATGAGACGACGCCTGCGACACAGAATAAAAATCCCCTGCGGACGGCCCCGGATGAGGAGCCGGTAATGAAAAAAGCAAAAGCGATTGCGGCGCTGGCGAAGCAGCTCGATGCGAGCGCCGCTCCGATGTCGCTGGTAGGGCTGTATTGTCAGACAGAACGTCCGGATCTGACACTGCGGTTCCTGAACGATGCGCATCTGAATCAGACGATGGCCTATCTGACGGCGTGTGCGATTTATGCGGCCCTGTTTGATAAGAGTCCGGAAGGGCTGCCCGTCGACTCGATTACCGATATCCGGTTCTGGAATAACAAAGATCGGGACAAAGACCGTGACGGTAACCCGATCACGAAAACGTTTTCTGATAAAGACCGTGCCGAATTACAGAAGATGGCCTGGAAAGGTTATCAGAAGTTCAAGCAACTCCGCGACGGCAAGGCTGCCGACTGAACTGGGCTGCTCTCCCTCCTGAATTTGACTTACCCCTGTTAAAGGTTTCCCTCCATGTTGTTTGTTTCCCGCTGCCTGATGTTATGTTGTCTGTGTCTGCTGTCGCTGGTTTCTGCTGCTCATGCAGGCGATGGTCTGCAGGTGGGAGTGGCGGAGACGGACATCACGCCTCCCGTCGGTTTCCCGATGGCCGGCTATTATCATGAGCGGTTGGCGGAAGGGAAGATCGATCCGCTGCAGGCAAAAGCGATTGTGTTTCGGGAAGGGAATACGGCAGGTGCGCTGGTGGTGTGTGATCTGATCGGTGTGGCCACGGATCTTTCGAAAGAGGTGCGTCGGCTGGCTGCTGAAAAAACGGGGATCCCGGCTGAAAATATCGTGCTGGCGGCGACTCATTCTCATACGGCCCCCGATTACATGAAGGAACTCTATCTCTATCTGGGGAAAGAGAAACAGCAGCCTCTGCGGGCTGAGTACATTCAAAAACTGATCAACGGTCCGGTGGAAGCGATCGTGGCGGCCAATCAGGCTGCGAAACCGGCGCAGCTGGAAACGGGGGCGGCTGTGCAGAAGACGCCGGTGGCTTTCAACCGACGCTTCGTGATGAAGGACGGGAGTGTGAAGACCTGGCAGTCGTTGAAGAATCCGAATGTGATCCGGGCCGCTGGTCCGATTGATCCACAGATTGAGCTGCTGGCGATCAAGAATGGGAAAGATGGTTCTTACGAAGGAGTGCTGAGTAACTTCGCGTTGCACCTGGATACGGTGGGCGGGACCCGCTGGAGTGCCGACTACCCGTTCTTTATTCAGGAGACACTACGGGAGAAGCTTGGGAAAGATGTGATTTCGATTTTTGGAACCGGCTGCTGCGGTGATATCAATCATTCCAATCCATCAGCGTCGGTACGGAACAAGGTGGACTTCATCGGGAATTCGCTGGGGGAAACGATCACAGCGGAACTGCCGAAACTGGAGCCGGTGAAAGGGACTGGTCTGACGGTACAGTCGCAGGTGGTGGATCTGCCTTTGCAGGATGCCTCGCAGCCGGAAGTGAAACGTTCGATTGAACTGTTGAAGGTGGCCCGTGCCGGGGGGAAGGTGGATTTCTTCGAGCATGTGACCGCGTATAAGAAGATGATTCTGGACCAGATGCGGCACAAAAAACCTTATGCGGAAACTGATCAGCATATTACGTGGGGCTTGAGCCGATCGCTGGCGGGCATTGGTGAAACACTGCCCGTGGATGTCACCGTGATGACGATTGGCGAGGATGTGGCGATTGTCTGTCTGCCGGGCGAGGTGTTCGTGGAACTGGGGCTGGCGATCAAGCAGGCCTCTCCATTTAAGACAACGATTATCGTCGAACTGTCGAACGCGGTGGAGACGATTTACATTCCGCACCGGGCCGCGTATGCCGGGGGGAGTTATGAAGTGACGAACTCCAATCTGCTGCCCGGTAGTGGTGAGATGCTGGTGGAGGCGTCACTGCGGCTGTTACGTCAGGCGGCGGCTGAGAAACGGGCGGACTGAGTTCGGTTCACGGAATTCCATTCAAGGGCGAGGCTGGAGCGATGAAACGTTTTTTCCTTTGTGCTGCGCTCATGCTGCTGGTAGTGATGTCTGGTTCTCCGGGAGCCCGGGCGGAGGAGCAGCCGGTTTCGATTCTGGCGCAACGCATTAGCGGGCACATTCATCCTTCGATCTGCCAGGCCGAAGATGGAACGCTGATCGTGGTTTTCAAGGGAGATAATGTGCTGCTCTGTTCGCGTTCCACGGATGAGGGTGCGACGTGGTCGAAGCCGGAACCGATTCCGGCGTCTGCCAAACGGCCCGAAGTCATTCGTGCGGTAAAGAAGTTCGAAGTCTATCCCGGCACGGTAGACACGCTGCCCGATGGCCGGATTCTGGTGACCTGGAATTACATAGCCGACGATAAAGCCCGCGATGGTTATTACGAGCGGGCTCTGCTGTATGTGATCAGCGCCGATCAGGGGAAGACGTGGAGTGATCAGCGGTTGATCGGCCCGGTTGAGGGGAAGCATCTGGGGGCGGTGCGACATAATGTGCTCCCCTGGAGTGAGGGCCAGTGGCTGCTGCCTTTGCGGACTGGTGTGCCGCGGGTCTTTGATCCGGAGAACGGCAGACTTACGGCGTTTCCGCTGGTGGGCCCCGATGGCAAGCAGCATGAGTTTCAGCAGATCGTGCGTTTGCAGGACGGAGGTCTGCTGGCGATGGGGCCATTGTTACTGCATTCGGCTGATCAGGGGAAGCATTGGAAACAGATCGCTGGTTTGCCCGCGGTACCCGATCAGCGGGATAATGCGGAGGGGCGTTACCTGACGGTGCTGACCGATGGGAGAGTGCTGGTGACCTGGGGCCGGGGACACAACAATCGGGGGCTGAGTTATAATCTGTCGCTGGATGACGGGCAGACGTGGGACGCGAAGCGGACGGTGGTGCTGCTGCCGGAGACGCCGGTAACGGCCCGTTATTATTCTGCGCGGACGATTCAACTGGATGGAGAACATCTGGGAACGGTATTTATGAACCGGGACGGCGTGCATTTTCTCAAAGTCCCGCTGTCCCGTCTGCAGGGGCCTGAGGGGACTTGAGCCCCGAACCGCAGTCCCGCCTGAGCTGTCTTATTCAAATGGGCTATCCGTACCAGCAGCGGCAGGCAGCGGCCCGGCATGTTTTCCAGATCAACAGGTTTCGAAAGGGAGAGGAGCGATGAAAATCCGGCGGGCGGAATTGGCGGATCTGGAGGCGATGACCGAGATTTATAATGAAGCGATTCTGACATCGACGGCGACCTTTGATCTGGAACCGAAAACGGTTGAGGAGCGGTTACCCTGGTTTGAGTCGCATGATGAACGCTTTCCGATTCTGGTGGCGGAGTGCGATGGCGAAATTGCGGGCTGGGCCTGTCTGTCCCGCTGGCGAACCCGCAAGGCTTATGAGCGGACCGCAGAAACGTCTTTCTACGTGAAGGGGACGCAGCGCGGGAAAGGGATCGGGCGGCAGCTGAAGCAGGCGATTATCGATGAGGCCCGGCGACTGAACTTTCACACATTGATCGCGGGCGTGGCTCAGGGGAATGAAATCAGTCTGCATTTGAATCAGAGCTTTGGCTTTGAAGAGGTCGGCACGTTCCGCGAAGTGGGCTATAAATTCGACCAATGGCTGGACGTAACTTATCTGCAGTTGATGCTGGATTGACAACGGAAGTGGTTCGGATTTCACTGAAATTATATGTGATGGAACGATGAATTTATGAGATTCGCAGGAAAAAACATACAGGGAAGGGAACGTGACGACTCTCTGGATCTTTGATAATTGATGCGATAGAGTGACTGCCCGGGCATATCAAAAGCAGGACTCATTAACGCGCGAGAAAATCTGTGAGTGGCACTCCATCAGAACGGTCTGCGTCTACATTGAAACTGGCAACCCTGTTGTTCTTTTCCGGCGCGTGCGCGTTGATCTATCAGGTGATCTGGATCCGGGAGTTGCGTCTGATTTTCGGCGCGACCACGTTAGCCTCTTCTGCTGTGCTGGCTATTTTTATGGGAGGTCTGGGACTGGGGAATGCCCTGTTGGGAAAACGGTCTGACCAGTTCACTCGGCCGGTTCGCTTCTATGCCCTGCTCGAACTGGCGATCGCCGTTAGCGTGGCACTCAGTCCTTTTCTGATTGACCTGACCCGGTATGCGTATGTGCGTGCTGGCGGACAATCAACGATGGGAGTTGAGGTGGCCACGATTGCCCGATTGCTGGCGGCGACGGCCATTCTGATCCTGCCGACCATTTTCATGGGGGGGACTCTGCCGGCTGCTGCCCGCGCCGTGACCAGTCAACTGGATGCCAAGCGTAGAAACCTGGCGTGCATTTACGGGATCAACACTCTGGGGGCTGTGCTTGGGGCCGGACTGGCCAATTTTATGCTCTTGGAACTGTTGGGCAATCGCGTTTTGCTCTGGTTGGCGTGCCTGGTCAATCTGCTGCTGGCGGCGATCTCCTTCTGGTATTCCCGGCAGCTGGTAGCAGGCGATCAACAACAGGCAGCGGATGCGTCAGTCTCTCCCCTGGTCACGACAGAGTCTGAAGCTGCTGTGCAACGACCCAGGCCCCATGCGGTTCTATTGTATTTCACCGCGGCGGTCGTCGGGTTTGTATTTTTCCAGATGGAGATTGTCTGGTATCGCATGCTGGGACCTTTGCTGGGGGGGACGACTTATACCTTCGGGCTGATTCTCTGTATTGTACTGCTGGGGATCGGCATCGGCGGGCTGTTGTATCATCTGATTGGTCGCTGGATCACTCCCTCGTATCAGCTCCTGGTGACGACCTGCACCCTGGAAGCGATCTGCATTGCTGTCCCTTTCTGGTTGGGCGATCGCATTGCGATGTGGGTATTACAGCAGCAACAGTCAGCCTTCTCTTCGTTTGCAGAACAGGTCTGGAGCTGGTTTGAGGTCGGCTCCCTGGTGGTGCTGCCTGTGGCGCTTGTTTCCGGTTTTCAGTTTCCTGTGCTGATTGCGCTGGCAGGGAGCGGACAACAGGATGTGGGCAAGCATGTCGGCTGGACCTTCGCGGCCAATACCTGCGGTGCGATATGTGGTGCCATCGCAGGTGGCTTCTTTTTACTACCGGCATTGAACGCTATCGGTGTGTGGCGCCTGTCTGTGCTGATGCTGCTTTTACTGGGCCTGACCATCGTCTGTGTCTCCCGCTTGTGGCAGGTTTCTCGCTTCGGTATCTCGCTGGCGTCCGGCTTGACTCTGCTGGCGCTCCTGGGAGTAGTGCAACAGGGGCCGACGGCTGCCTGGCGACATTCCGGGATCGGAGCGGGACGCGCAGAACTGGAGGACGGAACCCGGAATGCCGAGCAGAATTTTATCAACACCAAACGCAGACAACTGTTATGGGAGACCGAAGGGGTGGAGTCCAGTATCGGGATCACCGCGACCGACAGCCTGTCCTTTATCGTTAATGGAAAGAGTGACGGAAATGCTTACACGGACGCCGGTACACAGATGGGGCTGGGGCTGCTGGGACCCGTTTTAAAATCAGACTTGAAAACCGGTCTGGTGATCGGGCTGGGCACGGGCGAAACCGTGGGCTGGCTGGCTGATGCAATTTCCGGACCGGTTGATGTTGTGGAGCTGGAACCCGGTGTGCTCGACATGGCGCGGCGCTGTGAATCGATGAATCGTCGGGTGCTGTCCCAACCGGATGTGCACATCTATCATAATGATGCGCGGGAATTCCTGCTGACTTCTGCGGCGGAATACGACATTATCATTTCGGAACCCTCGAATCCTTATCGGGCAGGCATTGCCAATCTTTATACCAGGGAATTTTACGCCTCGGCGGCTGACAGGCTTGCGGAGGAGGGATTATTCCTGCAGTGGCTGCAGGGATATGAGGTTGATGATCAGACGGTGGCGACGGTTCTCAAAACGATGCGATCCGTATTTCCGACGGTTGAGATCTGGAGAACCCGCGCCCGAGATATGGTTCTCGTTAGCAGTCCAGCGCCTCGTCCGCTGGCTTATGATGCAGACTCGCTCCAGCAGAGTTTGAATAACCCGGTGATCAGGGAGGGGCTGAAGCTCGCCTGGCGGGCCGAGGATGTATCGGGGATTCTGGCACATTATGTTTGTGACAATCAGACGATCCAGCTGTTTCTGGATCAGAACCCGTCCCTGATCAATACCGATGATCGTAACCTGCTCGAATACGCGTTCGCGAGTTCCGTAGGACGCGTGTCGCGATTCTCTACGCAACGTCTGCAGGAACTGGCCGTTCAATCAGGGGATACGCGTCCCCGGGAGGCATTCTCTACCACTCCTGAGGCGATCGCCAGACGTCGCCTGGCAATGCACTTTCACCTGGGAGGGGCCATGCCGGAACTGACCCAGGCCTCTCGTATCGAACAGGGCATTGGTTTGGCCTACCAGTCTTACCTCGATCAGAATTACAGGCAGGCAGCGGAGTTGTTCGGGGAGATGGGGGTTGACGAGACCTGTCCTGTCGAGCGAGTGGTCTATGCCCATGCCTGTGCTGAGGCGGGAGTCCCGATTTCGGCAGAGCTGTCAGACAAGCTGAAGACCGGCAATGCTGCAGAGCAGGCTGCTGTCCAGGCCATTGCGTTCTTAAAGCAGGGGGATCGAGCAGAGGGGAGTACCACGTTGCTGCAGGCTTTTACGTTAATGAAGTCGAATCCGTGGGGCCTGGAGCGGATTTATGATTCTCTGTTGCGACACGCCCTGGCACTCGCGACCTCTGACAATCGTCTGGCGGGACCGATTTTTGAAAATATCAGCGAACCATTTGCCATGTATCGACTCGAAGATAAAAGGAAACTGGTGCGGTTCCTGGTCGCTGAGATCATGGGGACGAAACAGATTGCGGAATCACTCGAAGAAATCGAGCCCAATGTCCCCTGGAAGGACTGGCTGCTGAGAAAGAGACAGTCCGTGTATCGTGAACTCAATCACGATCTGTCGGCGAAAGCCCAGGCCGATCTCCAGCAGTATTTGGGGTGGGCCACGAGTCCCTGAACCGTGCGCGGGCAGTTGATAACAATATCAGTGCCTGGAAATGCGCTGATACCAGTCGAGGAAGAGATCCGGCCATTTTGCGGGGGGGGAAGCCGCGTTTGACGCGCCGGGGGATCAGATTGCCGACACCGTGAGCGCCGACGTCGAAGACCGCTAGTTTGACGGGGACGTTTAACTTCTGGAGGTCGGCTGTGATTTCACGGGGCAGTTCGATCGGGGCGCCTCCCTTGATGCCGTCATTGGTGGCATGGACGAGGAAGACCGGCGGCGTATTCCTGGAAAATTGAAAGGGTGATTCTTTCTGGCGCCAGTGCCAGGTGGCCAGGCCGATGGCGAAGTCGGGACGACTGCTTTCCCGCTCGATGGGATCGGTGGCGTCGGGAGTACCGGCATCGAAGTTCGCTGCCAGGTTCATCGCCAGGTTGCCGCCCGCTGAATAACCGGCGATGCCGATCTGTCGTGGGTTGATGTTCCATGCTTTGGCACGGTGCCGCACCAGGCGGACGGCCCGCTTCGCATCGAGCAGAGTCAGAGCCTGAATTTCGGAGTTCGTCCCCTTGAAAGGGGGACGGGTCCGGTATTTCAGACCGATGATGGTGACGCCTTTCGGATTGAAGACGTCAGCCGCGTAGATGACGTGCGTTTTCCAGTCCAGTGAACCGTAGCCTCCGCCGGCACAGACGATGATGGCCATCCCTCTATTCCTGTCAGGATTGGGCGAAAAGACTGCAATTTCGGGACGCGTGACATTGGTGAATTTGCCTCGCGGATCGAAGATTTCGGCGGGGGCATCTGATTGGAACAGAGGCGGTTCTCCCTGCCAGAGGGGGACAACCAGATCGGGTTTGCGGAGTGGGGGAGCAGGTTCTGCCTGCAGATCCAGACCAATGAGGCAGATAACGGTCTGGATGAGCAGCAGTGATCTGGTTATCCGCATGGTCTGGTCCCTCAACGATTGATCATTTTCATGGCCGCTTCGGGGTAGCGTTCGCCTAAGACATCGATCTCAGCGAGGGCGCTGTCGATTTCGGCGAGATCGCCGGCTGTAAGTTCGATGTCGGCAGCAGCGATGTTTTCCTCGAGCCGGTGCAATTTAGTCGTGCCCGGGATGGGGACGATCCACGGTTTCTGAACCAGGATCCAGGCCAGGGCGATTTGAGCCGGAGTGGCCTGTTTCCGCTGGGCGATCTGGCCCAACAGGTCGACGAGTGCCATGTTCGCTTTGCGGTTCTCTTCGGCGAAGCGGGGGACCTTGTTACGGAAGTCACCGCTGGCAAAGGTGGTTGATTCGTCAATCTTGCCGGTGAGGAATCCTTTGCCCAGGGGGCTGAAGGGGACGAAGCCGATGCCCAGCTCTTCGAGGGTGGGGAGGATGGCTTCTTCGGGTTCGCGCCACCAGAGGGAGTATTCACTCTGCAGGGCGGCGACCGGCTGGACGGCGTGGGCGCGGCGGATGACATCGACGCCTGCTTCCGAGAGACCGAAGTGTTTGACTTTGCCTTCCGCGATGAGTTCTTTGACGGTGCCGGCGACTTCCTCGATGGGGACCTCCGGATCGACGCGGTGCTGATAGAGCAGGTCGATATAGTCGGTCTGCAGGCGTTTGAGCGAAGCTTCGACGACGTCTCGAATGTGTGCGGGGCGGCTGTCGAGGCCGGTCTGTACGCCCTGGTCGTCGATGGCGAAGCCGAACTTGGTGGCGATGACGACCTGTTCGCGGACGGGGGAGAGGGCCTTGCCGAGGAGTTCCTCGTTGGTGAAGGCGCCGTAGACTTCGGCGGTGTCGAAGAAGGTGACGCCTTTATCGACGGCGGCTCGCAGCAGGTTGATGCCATCCTGGTCTTCGACGGCGGGACCGTAGCCAAAGCTGAGGCCCATGCAGCCCAGTCCCAGGGCGGAGACTTCAAGATTACTGCCGAGTGTGCGTTTCTGCATTGTATTGACTTTCGATAATTGAATTCGATTGATTTTGGGGCGCGTTGTGAGTGAGCGCAGTGAACATCGGGGATGATTCACTGCCTCTATGGTAGAGCTTACCTGTTTTGGTTAGTGAATGACAAACCAGGGAGGAGAATTTTAAACCACGAATGAAACGAAAAGCATGTAAAGTGCTGTGTTTGTATTGTCTGAGCAAGTGGCTGGGGGGGCCTGTGGGCCATCATGAGGTTTCTCCCAACGAGACCATTTATTTTCATCTGTACTGGCTGGGGCCGATGTGTAGGATGTCTATTTCTTTGCAACAAGCCTTTATGCTGTGGTTTACTACCACGAAATGCACGAAAGACACGAAAGACACGAAACTTTCTGTGGGTTTGTCGATCAATGTTGTTTTTGTCTGAGAAGTGCCAGGTCGGTTTTGATTTTGAGGAAGGGCGCGGGGAGGTCAAGTGGGATTTTGCTTTGTGTTTACTGTGAATGCCTCTGAGGTTCCTGCGAGTTTGTTTGAATGTGCTCTGAATATGCTCCGAAATGATTTGAAAATGTACGAGATAAAACGAACCGGTTCGGAATGTTCCACTGAAAAACTGGAAAAATCGACGGCGATTCAGGTGATGCTGAGTGACTTGTGCGCGGTGTTTCGGTGCACGCATCATCCGCCTCGCGCGCGAAGCACAATTGCACAACAATACGATTCGGAAAGTGCGGATCAAGTTCAGTCTGTTCAGACAATGGTGGCAGATGAGAGCTCTCAAAGTGCATGCGAATCGAGTGGGCCGGGATGGTCTGTCAGAAATATGATGTGCGTTTGGTGAGGGATTTGTGAGGTTATGATGAAGATTGTGGCTGTTCGAGAGAAGAAGATACAGCAGCTTGATTGGCTGATTCGTCGCTGTTACGATCGCGCGGCAGGTGTGGTGGGATGCCTGCGATTGCCGTTTCAACGAAGTTCTCTTTTCAGGTCTGTCTCTATGAAAGCTGTCTGTTTCTGTCTTGCTCTGTTAATGATTTCCGGTTCGCTGTGGGCCGATGAACATCATGTGTTTGCCCACCGCGGTGCCAGCGGTTATCTACCGGAGCACAGTTTGCCTGCGAAGGCGATGGCTTATGCCCAGGGAGCGGATTTCCTGGAGCAGGATGTTGTGCTCACGAAGGATAATGTGCCGCTGGTGTTGCACGATACTCATCTGGATGGGATTACGAATGTGGCCGATAAGTTTCCGGAACGGAAGCGAGCAGACGGACGTTACTATGCCATCGATTTCACGCTGGCCGAGATTAAGCAGCTCAACGCCACCCAGCGTTTCAAACGCAAGACCGGCAAGCCTGTGTATGCAGAGAGGTTTCCCTTGGACGGGTATACTTATCAACTGCATACGCTGGAGGAAGAGCTTCGTTTCATCCAGGGATTGAATTTGAGCACGGGCCGGAATGTGGGGCTGTTCACCGAAGTCAAGAAGCCGCGCTTTCATCAGCAAGAGGGGCGTGATATCGCGAAAGCGGTGTTTGATGTACTGACCCGCTACGGCTATGGGACGGATGAAAAATCTGCCTGCTGGGTTCAGTGTTTCGAACTGGAGACCCTGAAACGGTTCCGTAAGGAGTTCGGCTGGAAGGGGCACCTGATGATGATCTATTCCGGCGGCAAGCCCGGGCCGGATGGTTCTGATTACGATGCACTAGCCACGGCTGCAGGTCTCAAACAATTGTCGGAAACTGTAGATGGCGTTTTTCCGAATCTGCCACGGGTGGTTACCTGGGATGAAAGTGGAGAGGCAAAGTGTAGCGATTTCACAAAGGCGGCTCACGCTGCAGGGTTGCGTGTGGTTACGGGGGTTGTCAGAAGCGATGATCTGCCGAAGAACTGTCCTTCGGTGGCGGCGCTGCATGAGGCGTTATTCAACCAGGCCGACGTTGACGATGTCTGCACGGACTTTCCTGATCTGAGTGTGCAGTGGTTGAAAGCACAGCAGGCTGATTGAGGTAGGGCGTCGTTCCTGTTGACGCGCTGGTGCGCCTGCGTATAAAGAACAACAGCCGGGCGGAATTGACCGCAGCCGGCTGTTGTGTGTCTCACAATTTGTAATGAGAAGTCGGGACGACAGGATTTGAACCTGCGACCTCTACACCCCCAGTGTAGCGCGCTACCAGGCTGCGCTACGTCCCGATGTTGTTTTCGACGGTCGGCATAGGGCTCGACAATCGATAACTTAATAGTGATGAGCACTTTATCGCACGACCGCGCGAGAAATTCAAGATAACCGGGGCACTTCCCCGGCTTTGTCTCAAAAAAAATTGCCGATATTCGCTAAAAGTGTCCTTTCATGGGCCTGCTGACTGTTTAGAAACAGAGTCGAGGGGCGAGGTTCGCGGATTTTGATTATTTTACTATCGAAACTGTGTTTCTGTAAGTGTTTTTAAAATAATGGTTTACGGGGAATTTCTTTGTCAGGAACTGTCAAAATTTGTCTTGGCAGGATTAAGGAAGAAAAGTAGAATCCCGCTCTTCATTCAGGATTCTACCCTGAATCTGTCTACAAACGTTGTCCTGTCGAAAGTTTCGTCTCAAGGTCCATGTCCGACCCTGTCAATACACTCCGTGCGAGAGCCGCTGTGCCGCGATTCAGATTTGCATCGGTTGATGTGAAGCGTGGATCGCTGTTTGCGCTGTTACTGCTGCTGGCAGCGGTGCAGACCGGGTGCGTGCATCGCCGGATGACAATTCGTTCGGTTCCGTCCGGGGCGCTGGTCAAAGTGGACGGGGAAGAAATCGGTTATACGCCGGTCTCGATGGATTTTACCTATTACGGGACTCGCGAAATCACGCTGACCAAAGATGGCTACGAAACGCAGTCGGTGATGCAGAAGGTGCGGACGCCCTGGTATCAGTGGATGCCACTAGATGCAGTGACGGATAACCTGCTGCCCTTTGAAGTCACGAACCGGCATGAGTTCACTTATCAGCTGCAGCCCAAAGTGGTGGTGCCGACCGAAGAGTTGTTGAACCGCGGTAACATGTTGCGCAGCGAAACCCAGATCGGTCAGTGACCGGGGTTATTGCGCCGGTTTGTCTTTCTTGCTAATGGCCCGCTGGATGACGAATTCCAGGATCGCGCGGCCGTCGTCATAGCTGGTCTTGTGGCCTTCGTGCGGACGGTCGATCAGCAGGACTTCTCGGTTAAGATGTTTCAAGATATTGATCAGTCGGCGGGCACTGTCTGGAGGGACGCTGGTGTCCTTTCCGCCGACCGAGATACTGAGGGGCATCGTCAAATTTTCGGGCCAGTATTCGGCACTCCGCTTTTTAAATTCTTCCGGGATCTGTTGTTTGGTGCCCCCGAAGGAGGCCTGGATGGCGGGCTGAAAATTGTTGTACTCCAGATGGTTGGCGGTGGGGTTCATGGCGGCGACGCCGGCGATAAGTTCCGGATGCAGGGCCGCGAAGGTCAGGCTGGATGAGCCTCCCATCGAACCGCCACAGAGAAAGACCTGGTCGATTTGATATTTCGACTTTAATTCCTCGATGATCTGTTGCAGGTCGGCTTCTGCCTTGGGCCCCATCCAGGAGGTGCGGGCTCGGTAATCGGGGGAGACGTAAATCAGGTTATACTTGCGGGCGATGTCGCGAGCCGCCCGGCATTCGCCCCGGGGATCTTTGACGAACTGCCAGCGGTCGGAACCGTGTCCGTGCAGGGCGATGAGCAGCGAGTGGGTCTTTTCCGGTGAGAACTGATCCGGCAGCAGCAGGACGTAGCGCTGTGTTGTCTGGTCACTACGGGCGGTGAATTCAATGTCGAGGGGCACTGGTTTATGCGGAGACGGTTCAGCGGCATGGCCCGGGGGGGCGAGCAAGGCGATGAGCAGGGGGATCCACGATAGTCTGAGGCAGTGTTGCATGGGGGAGTCCCGAGTATTTTCCTTTAGTGGCGGATTACCAGAAGAGTCCAAATATGATCCAGCAGGAGAAGGCGATTAATAGAATCGCGTACCAGTTGGGGTTGAGGTATTGGGGAACCGGCCTATAAAAGGGTGACTCTTTGACGGCCAGCAGTTCCTGGCGGCTTTCGGAGAGCCAGTTATGTTTTTCCGGTGAGGCGGGTGTCTGCAGTTCCAGTTGCTGATCCGGCTTGAGCCAACCCCATTTGAGGGTGGCGGCGAGCATGGCGAGTGTGGTGATAATCATTGAGCAGGGGAAGGCGTACCAGACCTCCGTCAGCCAGGGGCTGAAAAGCTGCTCTTTGACCAGGACGCGGTCGATGAAGCCAATCAGTCCGTACAGGGAGCCGGCACAGAGGCCGACCAGGCCACTTTGACGCGGGACGCGGGTCAGAACGCCTACGATATAAACGGTAAATAATGGTGTTACAAAAACAGGAATCAATGTGCGGAAGGCCTGAATCATATTGTCGTAACGGGCGATGAAAGGGATGTAGAGGAAGCCCATCAGCAGAATGCCGATGGTTGCCCAGCGGGTGGCTTTCAGGTAATGCGCTTCCGTGGCATCGGTTTTGATCCAGCGGGCGTAAATATCGCGGGTGAACAGAGCCGAAAGGGCGGAGCCGATGGAATCGAAAGTACTGATGGCAGCGGAAAGGATACCGGCAACGACGAGTCCCTTAAAACCGGGAGCGAGATACTGGTTGGCATAATATGGTAATAACCGATCGGCATCCTGAGGCGTGAACTCGGGAACCAGGACGCGGCCCATGACGCCCATCAGGGTGGTGCCGATCATGATGGGCATGATCAACAGGCAGCCGAAGAGGGCGGCCATTTTCATATCCCAGAGTGAGCGGGCTCCCATGAGCCGCATGGTTTGCGTGTGATTGACGGTGTAGTAACCCATGCCGATGATGGTCCAGCCCATGACGATCAGATAGGGGGAGGTGGATTTGGCATCCTGGAACTGGCCGATGTGCAGCCAGTTGATCAACGGTTGTTTGCTGGCGTCGGTGGATTGCGAGAGGTTGTCGACCATCGTCGACCAGCCCCCGGTGGCGGACCAGACGGCGTAGAATATGGTGATGCCGCCGGCCATCATGATCAGGCTCTGCAGGGCATCGGTCCAGACGACAGAGGTGAGTCCGCCCCAGGTGGTATAGGCGGCGGTGAAGATGACCAGTAGCGCGATGAGCGTCCAGCATTGCGTGGGAGTGAAATCAAGGATGCCCTGCAGCATGAGATAAATAGACCAGATCATCAGGCCGAGCATACTGGTGCGGTACTGGATCTGAATCAGGGCGCTGAAGACGCGGATGGATTTACCGAAGCGGGTTTCCAGGTATTCGGCGTTGGTGTAGAAGCCGCCGCGATAGAGAACCGGGACCACGACGAATGAGGCCAAGACCGCACCGCAGACACTGGCGAGGGTAAAAGCGGTGATGATGTGCATGCCGTGGTTAAAGGCGTAACCGGTGAGGGAGACAGCGTCGGCATTGTCGACACTGGTGGCAAAGATCGAAAGACCCAGCCCCCACCAGGGGAGCGAGCGTCCGCCGAGAAACCAGTCGCTGCTGGATTTCGTACTGCGGGCGAGGTAAAAGCCAAAGGCGATCACCGCGCCATTCAGTAAAAAGACAATGAACCAGTCCAGTCCCGTCATATATGTCTTCCCGGTGGTGGAGAAACAGGAGGTTATTCGAACGTTTTCAGGACGGCAGGATCGACATCATGCGCCAGGCAGAAGAGGATGTCTCCCTGGCTGGTTAAGGTTGGGCCACGGTGGGCGATCGCGATGCCATCCGAGGGAGCTTCGATAATCGTCGGCTCGCGGTCCGGGCGTTCGAGGAAGTAGAGTCCTCCCAGGGGCTGTCCCGCAGAGACGTCGGCTCCGACGTCGACAAAACTTTCAAACAGGCCGGACTCGGGGGCGAACATATAGTCGTCGGCGTCGAGTGCCTGAATCCAGCGGGTGGGAGCCAGGCCGAGTTCGGCGCGGCTTTGTTCCTCCCCCTGCAGGACCTTGAGGTGAATCAGGACATTGTGCAAACCGGACTGTGTCGTACGATGCACGCTGGCCGGAGTCACTTCGCCGCCGCCCATTTCGGTGGTGACGACGGTTTTTCCCATGTTTTCGGCTTCAACAGGCAGCAGCCCTTTGCCGGCGATATCGGCATAGAGGAATGCGAAATCGGTGTTGTAGGCGAGCGTGGCCTGAGCCATGCGGCGGCGCTGTTTGAGATCATCGACCAGGTGCAGGTGGGCACAGGGATAAAAGTAAACGCCCCGACCGCCGGTGTGCAGGTCGATGACGACATCGACCCGGGGAAAGATCTCCGTAGTGAGGTAGTGGGCCATGATTTCGGTGACGGTACCTTCCGCGTTTCCAGGAAAACAGCGGTTGAGGTTTTTGCCATCCAGGGGGGAGAGTCGCGTGGCTGCTTTGGCAGCGGGGATGTTGATCGCGGGGATGAAGATGATGCGGCCGGAAATCTGTTCCAGCTGCAGGGTTTTCATCAGTTTCATAATGGCGATGGGGCCGGGGTATTCATCTCCATGATTACCGGCCATGAGGAGCACGGTGGGGCCTTCGCCGTTGGCCATGGTGGCGATGGGAATCTGCAGTTGCGACCAGCCGCTCATGTTGTAAGAGAAAGGGATATTGAGCGTACTCCATTGAGTACCGGGCTGTTCAAAGTCGATCTTCGTACGAATGGGGGTTTGTGTCATGTTGTGGTCTCAGTCTGGTCTGGGGAAGTGTGAGGGGGGACACTATTTCGATTCTGAAACAATATGTGCGGCAACAAATTCTTCGTTGAGCGTGACGCCGAGCCCCGGTTGATCGGGAACCTGAATAATGCCGTTTTCGGCCTGGACTTTTTCGTAGGTCAGTTCGTTGCGGATCGGTTCGTCTTCGACGCAGTCTTCAAAGATGAAGGCATCTTTGCAGGTGGCCAGCCAGTGCAGCGAGGCAGCGACGGTGATGGGGCTGGTGTAACAGTGATTGCAGGGACGGGCACCAATGTCGGAAATCCGCTGTTTCAGATAGGAGGCTTCTGTGAAGCCGTTACGGGCGAGGTCGATCTGGTAGACATCAAGGGCCCGCTGTTCAATGTAGGGACCGAAGGATTCACGTCCGCATTCTTCTTCGCCGGCAGCGATGGGGACGGGGGAGCGATCTTTGAGCCAGGCATAACCGGCGACATCATGAGGGAAGAGCGGTTCTTCAAGCCAGCCGATATTGTAATCGGCGAAGGCGTTGGCCCGCTGCAGAGCGGTTCTGGCATCCCAGACACAGCCGGCATCGATGAGCAGAGTGCCGTCTCCCAAACCTTCGCGGGCTCCCGCTACCAGTTCGATGTCGAGTGCTTCCGACTCCCCCATCGGTTCCCAGCCGAACTTGACGGCGGTGTAACCGTTTTCGATCCAGCGCTGGGTGATGTCGCAGGTTTCCTGGCCATCTTTGCCGAACAGAATTGAAGCGTAGGCGCGGAATTCACTGTGATGGGCGCCGCCGAGCAGGCGATGGATCGGTTCGCCGAAGTGTTTGCCTTTGAGGTCCCAGAGGGCCATGTCGATGGCGGCCATCGCGGTGATAGTGACGCCGGTGCGGCCGAAGTACATGGTGTGGCGATACATTTTTTGCCAGAGGCGTTCTGTTTCCAGCGGGTTTTCGCCGATCAGGAGCTCTCTTAATCCGCAGGCCACGTTGTGGCTGTAAGGGGCGTCGATGATGGCTTTGACCACTTCGGGTGAGGAGTCCGCTTCACCGATCCCTTCCAGGCCGTTGTCGGTTTTGATGCGGACCAGAACCGAATCCTGGCAGCTGGCGGTTTTATTGGTGACGGAACCCGAGCGGAGGATCTGGCAGACGATTTGTTCGATTTTCATGGAGATGAGATGCCTTAACTGAAAGGAGAATGATTCCTGAAATGATTGATTGTGTTATGAGATAATCTCTTTGACCACACGGCCGTGAACGTCGGTAAGACGGAAGTCGCGTCCCGCATAGCGGTAAGTGAGCCGTTCATGATCGATGCCGAGCAGGTGCAGCATGGTAGCGTGCAGGTCGTGCACGTGAACCTTGTTTTCAGCGGCCGCGAAGCCGGTTTCATCGGTAGCACCATGCACGTAGCCTCCTCGCACGCCACCGCCGGCCATCCACATGCTGAAGCCGTAGTGATTGTGATCGCGTCCATTCATCGCGGGGAGTTCCGCGACCGGGGTACGGCCGAATTCGCCTCCCCAGAGGACAAGTGTAGAATCGAGCATGCCCCGCTGCTTGAGATCCTGCAGGAATGCGGCGATGGGCTTATCCCACTGTCCGCAGAGGCGTTTCAGATTCTTTTCGATTCCACTGTGATGATCCCATTCCTGTCCGCCACTGTGCCAGACCTGGATAAAACGGACTCCCTGTTCGAGCAGGCGGCGTGTCATCAGCAACTGACGGCCCTGAAGACCGTCGCCGTACATTTCGTGAATGTGTTTCGGTTCTTTGGAGAGGTCAAGCACATCCGAAGCAGCGAACTGCATGCGATAAGCGAGTTCGAAGGATTGGATGCGGGCTTCGAGCAGGGGATCATGTCCGCGTTGTGCGAGGTGTCTCTGATTGAACTGCTGCAGCAGATCGAGCTGACGTCGCTGGCGTTCCGGTGTCTGTGGGTTATTGATGTTTTCAATGAGGCGGGTGACGTCGGTCTCTTTGGTGTCCAGATGAGTTCCCTGGAATGAGCCCGGCAGAAAAGCGGATCGCCAGTTTTTGGGGCCGACGACGGGAAAGCCGTTGGGGCAAAGCACGACGAAGCCGGGCAGGTTTTCATTGAGTGTTCCCAGACCGTAATTGACCCAGGAGCCAAAACTGGGACGGGGCAGGGCGTTGTCGCCACAGTTCATGAGTAACAGTGAAGGCTCATGATTGGGAATATCAGAGTGCATGGAACGGATGACGCACATGTCGTCGATGTGGGCAGCTGTTTTCTGGAACAGTTCACTGACTTCGATGCCGGATTCACCAAATTTATGAAACTGGAAGGGAGAACCCAGTGCGCCGGCGGTTTTGCGTTCCGTGGGTAGATTGGGGTTGGGCAGTGGCTTGCCGTGAAATTTCTTCAGCAGCGGTTTGGGGTCGAAGGTATCGACGTGTGAGGGGCCGCCGTTCATAAACAGATGCACGACCTGTTTGGCCCGGGCGGGATGGTGACGCGTGACGGAGGCGGTCTGTTTTGCTGCCTGCAGGTTTTCCTGTGAGGTCAGACCTGCCAGAGCGAGCATGCCCATCCCCATGCCGGAGCGGGTCAGCATTTCGCGTCGTGTCAGAAACGGGTTGTGGCTGAACTGATGCATGATCGTACTGCTTTAATCGATAAACTGGAATTCATTGGATAACAGAAGAATTTGTGCCAGGCTTTGCCAGGGGGGAATCCGGACCGGTTTCGGTTTTCTGAAATCCCGGGAATAGTTCCACTGGCGTGCTGGTGTCTGCTCTGTTTTTTCACCGGAGGTAGCCGTGAGCGCCAGTGATTGTGTTTTGATCTCGGGAGACCAGACAAAGGAGTCGAAGCCGAGCTGTCCGGCGATGTCGACCACGAAATCTATGGTCTGGCCTTGTTTGAGCTGGATCTTCTCAAGGTTGGTGTCGACCGATTTCTGGTGGAGTGTCCAGGGACCGAGGACTTTCTTGCCCGCGATGAGCACGCGACCCCGGACTCCATTTCCCTGAGGGAGTTCATGGGCCAGTTTACCGTGCAGGGAGACGGTCATCGTTTCGGGAGCCCGCCAGCGGATGACGGCGACATGCTGCATGTCATTCCCGGGGTGGCCTCCGGTGTTGTCGAGGAAGACCCAGCCGATTTTGGGATCGGGGAGCTTGTTTCCACCCTGATACTGTTTTCCGTTCCAAAAGGGTAGTGGCTTGAAACCGGATAAGGTCTCTGTTTTTTCGTCGTAGGCTCCGTAGCCATATTCCCATTCTGCGATTACAGGTGCCGGCGGAGATTCGACCTGGTCTGATTCCAGGAATTGCTTCATTGCCTGTAATTCATGGGGAGTCGGCTCGCGCTGCAGGATTGACTGAAACAGCTTCCGGATGCCTGCCTGGGAATCTGGTGACTTGTGTGCCTGTTCTCCCAGAATGCGGGCGGCATTCAATACGAGGGGATGGTTCATGAGGAACAGAGACTGCCCGGGAACCGAGGTGGAATTCCGGGCACCGCTGCTGACATCCGGCGAAGGGAAGTCAAAGGTACGGAGCAGCCCCGGAACGTTCTGACGATCAATAAACGTGTATAAGGTTCTGCGTTTGTTGGCAGTGGCTGCGATGCCTCGGACAGATTTGCCTCCCACAGTCAGATTGAGCTGGTGGCTGACCTGCAACAGGGTATCACGCATCGTTTCGAAATCCTGGCGTCTGCGATTCATGCGCCAGAGAAGTTTGTTGGCGGGATCTTGCTTCTCGCCGGCAACGTTGGAGCGGCTCTGCTGCTGATACGTTGCAGAGGACATGATATAGCGGTGGAGTTGTTTGATAGACCAGTCGTGCTGCATGAACCACCAGGCCAGGTGATCTAGCAGTTCGGGGTGGCTGGGTTTAGCGCCCTGGAGCCCGAAATCACTGGGAGTGGAGACGAGCCCCTGTCCGAAATGATGTTGCCAGACACGATTGACGATCACGCGGGCAGTCAATGGATTCTCAGGCGAAATGATAGCCTGTGCCAGTTCAAGTCTCCCGCTGCCTTGGGTAAACGGCTCTGCTGAGACCTGATCAAAGAAGTGCAGATAACGGCGGGGAATTGCCTGGGCCGGCATGCCGGGGTTGCCGCGTCTGAAGACACGGGGTTCGATGATCTGTTTCGCATCCTGGAGTGCGAGCATCTGAGCCAGTTCCGCGGGCGCTGCAGCGCGGGCCTGATCGAGAGCGTCGTTCAGTTCTTTGACTTTCTGCTGTTGTTTTCGATCCGGGAAGAGTCGCAGTACCGTGTAGCCATGCAGGGGCATGACCAGCGGGGAGTGCGGGCTGTAAAAGGCATTCAAAACGTCTGTTTTAGCTTCAGCAAACGGCTGGGAGGTTTTCTGTTGCCCTGGTCTGGCAGCCGTCAGGATTCGCGTGTCCCATGCCTGGTCAATCTGTTTGAACAGACTTGCATAGCCGCGAATGACGTCATCGAATGTCTGCGGATGCTGTTTCAGCAAATGGTCTGCGATCAGGTGTTCCGTTGGGCTCGTTTTCTGGTTCTGGACTGAGTGCTGCAGCAACTTGAGGGCTTGAGGCTGAAAGTTGGCGGCAGGAAGTTTTGCGAGTTTATGCCAGAGCGAGAATACGGGATCCTCATTTTTCTCGGAAAGGTCCAGGAATTCCTGCCAGAGCAGCAGGACTTCGGGATTGAGGTCATCGCCGTCGACGATCACATCAAATTTGACGGTGTCCGGACCGTTTCTCTGGGACTGGGCCACGGTCAGATATTCGGCAAGTCGCTGATGCGTGTCCTCGAGAACTTTCTGATGTTTCTGCTGATAGAGCTGATTCAGTTCCTGAGCTGTCTGCTGAATCTTCTGCGCCTGTTCGGCCAGTTGAGGCGACAGCGAATCCTGATCGCGGAAGGGGAGATCGATGGGCTGCAGTGAATTCAGAAAGACGCCATACAGCGAGTAGTAGTCTTCAATGCTGATCGGATCATATTTATGGTCATGACAGCGGGCGCAGCCAACGGTTAACCCGAGAAATCCGCGGGTGACGACGTCGATGCGGTCCGAAATAATATCGTGGGTATCATTTTTGAAGCGGGGACCGACGGTGATGAAACCGAGGGCCGCTAATGTTTCGTGGGGCAGCTCATCGGTCAGATAGTCTGCCGCCAGTTGTTCGAGAACAAACTGGTTGAACGGCTTATCCTGATTGAAGCTGTCGATGACATAGTCACGGTAGGTGAATGCATTGTGAAAGGTGGGCTTTTCAAAAAAGACGTAACCTTTGGTGTCTGCATAGCGGGCGAGGTCGAGCCAGTGCCTGCCCCAGCGCTCGCCGTAGTGGGGGGAGACCAGTAATTTGTCGACTCTAGTTTGTAATACAGTGGGACTGAAGGAGTTGGTAAAGGTTTCGATCTCACTGTAAGTGGGAAGCAGACCAGTCAGATCCCAGTGCATACGTCTGAGAAGTGTAGCGGGAGAGGCCGGAGGAGAGGGGGAGAGCTGTTCAGCTTCGAGCCGGGCGAGGATGAAATAATCGATGTCGTTCTGAGGCCAGCTGGTATTTTTGACGGCAGGTCGCGACGGATTCTGAATGGGTTGAAAGGACCAGTGCTGAGAGAAATCGACTGATTTCGTGTCTGCCAGCCTGGCGGAATCAGGCCAGACGGCTCCCTGTTCAATCCACGTTGTGAGAACTTTGATTTCATCAGGAGAAAGAGTTTGATCGGGGGGCATCTCCAGCGATTCTCGTTTGACGGCAGAAATCAGCAGGCTGTCTTCAGGTTGATTTACGACGATTGCCGGACCACTTTCCCCTCCTTTGAGCAGATGATCATGCGAATCGAGGCGGAGTTCTGCAAATTGTTTTTTGGGGCCGTGGCAATCGATGCAATGTTTGAGGAGCAGGGGCCGTACGTGTTCTTCAAAAAAACGAACTCGCTCCACCAGTTGCTGTTTCTCCGATTCTGCATGACTTTCGTTCGCAAAGGCATTTAGCAGAGTCAGGCAGATTAACAGTATGAAGTGCGGCGATTTCGGAGATTGTTTCATCATGTAATTCATTTGATCTACTCAATATGATTTTCGATGATTTGCAGCGCCTCTGTCAGGCTCTGGTTTTTGAACGCTTCGATGATCGGTAGATGTTCCTCGTATATCTGTAATGGGTTCTTGTAGTTCAAATGTGCTTCGCGAAAATGTCGTCTGACGCGTGAAACGATGGCAGACCAGATTGCTAGCAGGTCCGGTGAGTGGGAACGTGTTACCAGGGAGCGATGAAAGGCGATGTCATGCTCAGAAATCAGGGCGAAGTCGCGGGCTTCACATGCCTGCTTCATCTTTAGCAGGATGTTTTCCCAGACCTGAAAATCTTCCGCTGTGAGCTGATCAAAGAACAGTCGGACGGCATATTTTTCGATCGTGCAGCGGAGCGGAATAATGAGTTCGGTAATTTCATCAGGGGCAGACGTTGCCACCATCGCTCCCCTGTTGCGGTCCGTTTCCAGAACACCTTCCCAGGTTAACTGTTGAATGGCTTCACGAATCGGACCGCGACTGACTGAAAACCGTCTGGCGAGTTCGGTTTCCCGCAGTCGTTCCCCCTCCGCGATTCTACCAGAAAAGATGTCTTCTCTGAGTCGCTCAACGATCTGCTCGCCGAGACCTCTGACTAACTGTAAATCATTCATATATTATACCTGTTAACCGAAACAGAGGTTCTAGTCTGGGCTATGACTCTTGAGAGCAGAGCTTGTTGGCAGTGATCTGCATCTAAAATGCACCGCATCACAGGTTGTCTTTTGTAAATTGTTAACAATATATTGTCAAATAAAAAGCTGGTACGTAATTCACTTTCAAAGAATTCAATGTTGGAATGTGTAAATAAAAATATATATGGCAATATGTATATTTTGGTCGTGCGTGAATGACAAATCAGGTCAGATTAGAGAATCGCAACCCAGGCGAGAGTCGATGTCTATAAATTTAGACACTATGACGGAAGTTGAGAAAAGTGTTTATATTATTGTATTTACGTTGGGAAAATTATTGATCCCAGAGGGTATTTGATTCGTTATTGACAGATAGGAGCGGTTTGTGTTCAAATAAACTTGTAGGGTTCGTAAGAACAGTTTTCTGCTTATTTCAGAAAAACCTTCCAATTTTCTGATCATTTTCAGGAAGATTGTCCGGTTACATTCCTATATGACTGTAGAGGGTGTTATTCATTTTTGTGAAAACAAAATGAACTAATCACGAAAGACACGGGCTCACTTGCTTACTAAGCACACATTGTAGGGGACTAGTGCCTGCTTCCTATCTTGTGTTGTGAGCTCGTGTTTTTCTATTTCGTGACGCTTACACTTCCCCAGCCGTTTTAGAGAACGCTCAATAGAGAATATTCTCCGGCGTCTGAACATGTCCGCAGTGCACTGAGGGGAGCATCAATATTTCACCATTTTCACGCTTGAGCTGCGCGCACCAGGCCCAGTCATGGGCAGGAGAATCTCGGTAGTGGCTACGCCAGTATTTAGGCGTGCGATCTTTCCAGTACATCAGGCAACCTGTACCACAATAGTCGACCGACGTGATTTTGTCGCCCAGTTCTTTAAAAGCTTTGACGATATGTTCTTCATCAAAATAACCGCCGACAAACTGTGACTCGACATGCCGACTGCGGTAGCAGCCTGAGACTGCATTCGGCGGAATCCAGCCTGTCATCAGGTTTTCCGATAGCTCTTTTCCAGCTTCGAGCGGGACCAGAATGTCGTCTTCTATGATCCAGTGGATCTCGCCTTGCATTTCTGCTTTGAGTCGATTGCAGGCATGGGCCATGAACTGGGCCACTTTGTTTCTTCTGTCCCGTTCAGTTGTGTAGTGATATTTAACAGGGTGTGGTACGACTCTGATTGATTCAAAAATATTGAGATAGCGGTAGGCTTCTCTTCTGATTTGTTCGAGTGTTCGCGGGTCGTTGGAGTTGTCCAGGAGAACCAGTTCAACCGGCTCCTGTGTGTTGATCAGTTTGACTGCCTGGGAAACCGCCGATATCCACTGGGGAAAGTAGTCGACCAGACGCCCGCTGATGATCGACCCGACACTGAGTCGGGTGCAGATCTGTCTCATGCGGGGGAGCATCGATTCCTGGCGTTCCTCTTTTTTGGTTTGAATGTTGGCAGACCAGGATCCGGGGTGTTGGCGGTAGAGCAGCACAGCCTGACTTTTCGCTGGTGTACCCAGGCGAGCACCGCGGAGGGCCAGGTCCCAGTCCCACATGGTGTTGATTTTATTGCGCCAGCCGCCTGCGGTTTCGAACGCGTGGCGATTCCATAAAGCAGAGGTGTTCACAAAATTTCGTAACCACAGACGTCCTTCGTCCCATTCCGGAGCATCCCAGAATGTTGAAAAATTGCCAAACGCTTCGGCCGAACCGTATACGAAGGGAGTTTGGGGAGTAATGGTGTCCAGATGCTTCTGGACATAGTCTGTCTGCAGAACGTCATCACCATCCAGGAACAACAGGTAATCACCTTTAGCAAATGAGGCTCCGCGATTCCGTGCGTCACAAACTCCTCGGTGAAACTGCGAGCGAATCACCTTCAGCCCCTGATCCTGGTATCGACTGGCAATTTTGAGGGAGTTATCAAAACTGCAGTCGTCAACATAGATGACTTCACATTCCACACTTTGATTCAATGCAGACTCGATTGCTTCTGCCAGAAATGGTCCATTGTTCCGCGCTGCGATTACGATACTGACCAGACTCTGTTCCGGATTTGCCTGGAATTTTGTCTGATTTTCCAATTGTTCCACGCGCGCAGATTTTGGCCAGACTGCATTACCTACCATTGATTTAGCCCTTTTGAATAAGAATCTGAATACACAAACCAGATTGAAGTATTCAGAAGGGGACCGGAGGGTCAAGATAAAGATTCCGGTTTAAAAGGCCAGATGGTGATCTTGTATAAGGTGGTGCTGCAAGGAGTTTACAGCTGAACAAGGTGGTTTCAGAGATGGAAGTTTAGTATGAAAGGACAGTCGCATTATGCAAACTGTCTTTTATTTCCTGAAAACCAGCTTCCGTGACCTTCGACTGTTTCAGGTGAAGCTTATCCATGCTGTGCAGTTGTTTGAGTGCAGGTACCGAGGCGTCAGAAGTGTTGGTGTCTTCCAGGTTCAACCAGTTCAGAGCGGGATTGGTTTTAAGAAACTGCAGGCCTTCATCGGAAACGTTCAGGCGAGCCAGGTTGACCGATAACAGATTATGGAGATCGCCGAGATGCTGCACACCCTGGTCTGTCAATTTGGGGTTTTTGTGAATTGAGAGATTGGTAAGATTTTTCAGGCTGCTGACAACTGCCAGATCAGCATCCGTAATTCCTGTGCTATGCAGGTCCAGTTTCATTAGAGAGAGCATACCTTCCAGTGGCTGCAGCGATCCGGCAGTGATCCGGCAATTGAACAAGTTTAGCTCTTCCAGTCTAGAGAGACCTTTGAGGGGAGCCAGCAGTTCGGGAGTGATCGACTGGGGTTTGAAATCAATTCGTATGATTGAAAAATCGCGATTGGGGAGCGACTCAATCTGATTGATGGGGCTGTTTTCACCTGAGATCCAAAGCTCGCAGCGATGATTCAGGAACCAGACTGCAGCTTTTCTTTCCAGTTCCGCATTAATCGCAGGTAGAAGCACTGGAGCGATACCGGCAGTTTGGGGAGTCTGGTTGTCCGCCGTTGTGGGGGGGACTTCGGGTTTATTGAGCCAGATCAGTGCACCAGCCACTCCCAGTGCACAGGCGATGAAAATGGATGAACTAGCCATTCTCTTTCGAACAGGTGCGGATTCTCCCAACTGTCTGTATTGAGTGGTTGCCGTTTGCTGCAGTGCTTCGATTGCAGGGGAGAGCCTTGCATTTGTGCATAATTGTTTCAGTTCCTGAGACTCTGTGAACCGGGTTTCCGAGGATTCGCTGAGTGGTAGCTCCGATCGCTGATACAGAAAGTGATCGAGGATCTCCACAACTTCTGCCATTGTCTGAATCCGCTCTTCCGGATCTTTTTTCATCATGGACTGAAAAAGATCTTCAATTTCAGGGGGTATGTTCGGAATGGGAACTCGCAGATGTGGTGGTGGGGTCTCGCGATGAGCAATAATCGTTTCGAGTTGTGATGTCTTCTTGAACGGGGGCCGGCCAGTAAGCATCTGATAGAAAGCGCAGCCCAGGCTGTAAATGTCTGCACGCTGGTCAATATTTTTGACGTTTTGTGCCTGCTCCGGGGCCATGTAATAGACACTGCCCATGATGCAGTTGCTGTCGGTCAGATCGCTGCATTCCCCCTGCTTCAGTCCGGCCAGTCCGAGGTCAAGAATCTTAACCTGACCGTCGGAGGTCAGAAACAGATTGGAGGGCTTGATATCTCTGTGGATCAGTTGATGGTTGTGGATGTACTGCAGACCATTTGCCACCTGCCTCAGGATGTAACAGGCGGATGAGAGAGGGATCTTTTTTTCCGCATTCAGGATGGATTTAACATCGTGGCCGTCCAGGTACTCCATCACCAGAAAGCAGGTCCCGTCGATCTCTCCCGCATCGGTAGCTTTGACAATATTGGCGTGGTCCAGGCTGCCGATCACTTCCATTTCCCGGTAAAATCGTTGAACCTGGGTCTCGTCATCGACGCGATTATTCAGGATCAGTTTTACAACGACCTGTTTTTTGAGATGGGAATGTGACGCACGGTAGACGGCTCCCATGCCTCCTTTCCCAATCTGTTCAATGAGATTGTAATTCCCAATGGTTCTGATGGGGGTTTCATCCGGCAGGGGTAATGTCGATGTCGCATTGGCAGCCGGCTGGTCCGATGCCTTGTTGCTGCCACTTCCCGATTGATGAATGGAAGAAAATGTAGAGCGAAAAAGTTTGTCTATCCGTTCGTCGGTAAATGCGTGTTTCTCTGCGGGCTCATCCTGGGTCTGTTGTCGATGACAGTTATGCCAGACTTTGAGCTCATCGTCTTCTGACTGGATCTCAATTCGTTTCTGGCAACTGCCACACTCGTTGAGGTGCTCAGAATAGCGCTGTAAATCTTCGCCATTCAGGTCATGTACCAGGTATTGGTGGATTTGATTATCCGAGAGGCAATTTTCCATGAAGAACTCAAGATCTGCTTACTTCTGGAATACGACGCTATCAAAGGAAAGACGTTTGATTTCCTCTTTCAGTTTCTGTTGAACCAGGAATTTGGCTTTATAAATCCAGTTCGAATCAACATCCAATTCTACCGCTGCTGCTTTGGTAGGGGAATCCTGAATCCAGGTGAGTTCAAAAGCACGCCAGGTTTTCTCGTCAAATTGCGGGCGAATCGTCTGCAATGCGGTTTCATAGATATGGCTGCAGAATTCATCAGACCAGACACCATCAATTTCGCCGGGGTGCTTGTTAATGAACTCTTCCAGTTCACTTTTTCCCGTCTGGTGTTGAACCCGCTGGTTCTTTTTCCAGAACCGGCAAATTTCATGGTAAGTGACCGTGCCCAGCCACGATCGAAAACGGCCCAGCTTTCTGTTGTACTCGAATGAGTTCAGGGATGTGCTGATCTGGCGAAAGACCTCCTGACAAACATCCTCGGCATCGGCGTCATTCAGCCGTTTTTTTCGGCAGTAATTGTAGATCAGGGGGCCGTAGATTTTTACAAACTCCCGCCATGCCTCCGCATCCGTATGCAGGCGGACACGATTCAGGAGCGTGATATGTGTCGAAGGCCATTCAGTGCCGTAGTTCATTTGATGGCGTTCCTTACCGATCACCTTACAACCTCAGCAATATCAGAGGCTAAACGCTGATTGCAATCGATTGGTCATTGCAGGAAGTCAACTAAGTTCAGGAAGGCTGAAGTATTAGAGATACATTATTCAATGTACTCAAACTGCTTAAGGAATGGAATAAAATTATCCAGTAGTAATCAGACAATCCAGTATTATCTGGAGTTCATAAAAATCTCTGAATATGATCGCCAGAACTGGCGCATACCTTCCCCTGTTAATATTACTACCTTTAAAAAAGAGATCTGATTCAGAGAATTCAGATTATTGGCAAAAAAGTCAAAACTTGTGCAGGCATCGGCTATGCATAGCTTGCTAAGCAAGTACGGAACTCCTGACTCCCACATTGTTTAGGGGGGGAGGACCGTTTCGAGATGTGAGAACAAATCTGACCAGGCCCGAATGTTAAGTCAGGAGATTTGACATTGCCTGGAAAGTGACGGCAGCTTTACAATACGAACCGCAAAGCAGGTCAATTGAATTCTAATTGGCGGGAACCAGCGAGGTCCGTGCCTTTTCGAGAAGCCGGGACAGTTCATTCAGTTCATTTTTACTTAAATGACCGATCAATTTGCGGTGCAATTCGAGATCCGGTTCATCAATCTGCTTGAGCAGTTTGAGTGCTTTCGGTGTGATTTCAATATAAACCACACGCCGGTCTTCCGTGCAGCGTTTGCGTTTGACCAGATCCTGAGCCTGCAGGCGATCCAGTAACCCGGTGATGGCGGGAACGACCTGTACCATTCGACTGGCAATTTCCAGTGAAGGCATGGGTTTACCTTCTCCGCGTAGAATGCGTAAAACATTATACTGAGAAGGGGTTAAGCCAAATTCCCGGAACAGCTTACCGAACTGGTTATGAAAAATATCGCTGGTTCGCAGGATATTTAAAATGGCTGCCTGTTCCAGGGAATCGAAAGGTTGCTTCTTTTTTAGCTCTTCTTGCAGATTGCTTTGCGCCATTTTTAGCCCTGATGTATGAGATGGAATCCGGCCATTTTATGGGTAAGTATTTGAGGCGTCAATAGCCTCTTATCGACTATCATTGATCTTATTCCAGTTAGAATTTCTCTAATCAAATTCCTGATTCTTCTAAAGCAATGATGAGATGAAGCAGATTCCTTCTAGTGTTGTGCCTTCAGTCGAAACTCAGTCGGAGTACAGCCCTCATGCTGTTTGATGATCACACTCAGGTAGGCGGCACTGGAGAATCCAGACATGGCTGCAATCTGTTCGAGCGTGAAATCAGTGTCAATCAGCAATTGTCTGGCGCGCCGGAGACGTTCTTCCGCGATGATCTGGTGCGGCGTTTTTCCCACCAGTCTGGTAAAGCGACGTTCCAGAGAACGCCGTGCCAGATTGACGTGGCGGGCAATCAGTGAAACACTGATTTTTCCACACGCATTGTGCCTGATAAATTCGAGTGCTGCTGCGATTGCGGGGTCATCGACGGCGATGGTATCAGTGGAGCGGCGGGGAATCAGCAGGCGGGGAGGAACCAGGATAGTTGAATCTGCGGTCTGTTCTCCTTTCATCAGGCGATCAAGCAGCGCTGCAGCCTGGTAACCAACGGCTTTCGCCTGATGGGCGATACTCGTCAGCGGAGGATCGACTGCCTCACAGAAGACATCGTCGTCGTCAACACCCACGACAGCTACCTGTTCCGGTACCGCGATGTTACGCCGGCGACAGGCATCCAGGACACAGAGCGCGCGCAGATCGTGAGCGGCCATCAGGCCGACAGGCTTGGGAAGCGATTCCAGCCAGTCGCCCAGGTCCTCTTGTCCTCCGTTCCAGCTTTCTACGAATCTCCTGCGGGAAAGCGGGGAGTAAATTTCACAACTGGCACCCTGTTGCGCTGCCTGTTCAGCGAATGCCTGTTGCCGACGAAGAGACCAGTTGGCCCGTTCAACACCCACAAAGGCAAAATTTCTGAGATGCCGATCCTGTAAATGTTCGAATGCAATCCGGGCCAGAGCTGTATCATCAGAGTAAACGCCGGGCAGACCCAGGTTGGGGATCTGCTGCAGAGTGTCGACTACGGGGACATTGGCTGCTGACAGTCGCTCTGCCATCTGACGGGAACGGACGCGGGCAATGATGCCATCTCCCTCCCAGCCATTCAGCCAGTCGGGTAAAGACGTCTCCGGTCCCCATTCATCAATGTAGACTGACCAGGGGCCATGGGTGCGTGAATAGCTCGAGATTCCCTGCAGAATTTCTCTGCCGAATGTTTTTGATGTTTCTATGAATATCGCCACCTGGGGGGCGGTACGGTTCTGCATTACTGAATTCCGGTGTCGCAAAATTGAAAGTGAATGACGCATCACTGGATTGATTACGCCTCTCTGCCGAGGTTACACTGAAGTGATTATTCGATAATAAAGATTTTTAAAAAATGAGAACAGCCTGGAATCACTGGAATTGATTCAATCAAAATCAATACCTGCGCTTGTCATCCAGACTGTTTTCCAGAACAGGACCCCAGCTCATGCACGCCTTTCGCCTCTTAACGACGGCAGTGGTCTTCAGTATTTCTTTTTCAATCGGTCACGCTGAAAAAACGAAAACATTTTCAGTGGGGATCGCCAAAGTCGATATCACTCCTGAGTATCCGGTCCCCTTAAGTGGTTATGCCGCTCGAGGATCGAAGCCGATCAATCAGGTGGAACAGCATTTATGGGCACGCGCCGTTGCTGTTGAGGATCAACAGGGTAAGCCACGTGTGCTGATCACTGTGGATAACTGTGGCGTTCCCGCTGAGTTGACGAAACAGGTTGTCGCGAATCTGAAAGATAAATATGAAATGACGCCATCCGGCGTTGTGATCTGTTCGACACACACCCATTCGGCCCCTATGCTAACTGACGTACTGCCGAACCTGTTCACGAAAGATCTGACCAAAGAGGAGCAGGCAGTGATTGCCCGCTATACTCAGGAGTTGGCTGAGAAACTGACTGAGGTTGCAAAGCAGGCGATTCAGGATTCCCGTCCCGCCCACCTGGAATGGGGAACTGGAACAGCCACCTTCGCCAAAAACCGCAGACAGATTACCGGGCCCGTCGATTACGAGGTGCCGATTCTGGTCGTGAAAAGTCCGGAGGATAAGCGTCGCGCGATTCTGGTGAGCTATGCCTGTCACTGTACTACATTAGGACCGGTCCCATTCATGTCGGGGGACTGGGCCGGATGTGCTGTCGAAGGGATCGAAACCGATTTCCCGGGGTGCATGGCAATGGTGGCCATTGGTTGTGGAGCCGATCAGAATCCCAAAGTCCGTGGTGACGATCAGGGAGCTGCCCGGGTGAATGGGCGGGGACTCGCCGATGGTGTCAAGCAGCGGTTGAAGACGAGTCTGACACCGATTACCGGCAGCCTGACCACACACAGCCAGGAAGTGAAGCTCCCGTTGGCGACTCTGCCGACAGAGGAAGAGTGGAAATCGCTGGCACAAAAGCCTGGGATCACGGGCTACCACGCTCAGAAAAATCTGAAACGACTGGCACAGGGCGAGGCTTTAATTGACGAGATCGACTATCCGGTGAAATCCTGGGTGTTCGGCGACGACCTGGCAATGGTGTTTCTTGGTGGAGAGGTGGTCGTCGATTACTCACTGGCGATCAAGAGTAAGTATGGAGAGAAAGTCTGGGTCTCTTCTTATGCGAATGATGTTCCCTGTTACATTCCGTCCGAACGCGTCCTGCAAGAAGGAGGCTACGAGGGGCGGAATGCGATGGTCTGGTATGACAAGCCGGGTCCGTTTGCACCGGGACTGGAAGGGAAAATACTCAAGACTGTGGCCGCTCAGATTCCCGCTGACTATAAGCCTGCGGAAGATGTCAGCCGAACAGGTGGGAAACGACCTCTGACTCCGGAAGAATCGATTTCCCGGATGAATTACGCAGATGACCTGCAGGTCGATGTGGTGGCCGCCGAGCCGCTGGTAGTCGATCCGGTGGCAGTGGAGTTCGGACCGGATGGAAAACTGTGGGTGGTAGAAATGCGAGACTATCCACAGGGGATGGACGGCAATCTCAAACCGGGGGGTGTGGTCAAATTTCTGGAAGACCTCGATCAGGACGGGACCTACGATAAATCAACTGTGTTTCTGGAGGGGCTGCCGTTTCCCACCGGGCTGATGGTCTGGAAGAACGGGCTGCTGGTCTGTACTGCTCCCGATGTGATTTATGCGGAAGACACTGATGGCGACGGGAAAGCAGACATCAACCGCAAGGTGCTCACCGGTTTTGCAACCCACAACTATCAGGCACGAGTCAACAGTCTGGCACCGGGCCTGGATAACTGGGTCTATGCTTCCGGGGGGCTTTTTGGCGGGATCATCAAATCGTTCAACGGTCAGACCGTTAATGTAACCAACCGTGATTTTCGCTTTCATCCTGAGACGGGAGAACTGGAGCCGGTCAGTGGACGAACCCAGCAGGGGCGTGTCCGCGATGACTGGGGAGACTGGTTTGGTTGTCGGAATGGCAGTCTGTGTGTGCATTATCCCGTGGATGAAGCTTACTATCGTAAAAATCCGTATGTGGTTTCACCGCCGGCTGAAGTGGCCGTGCCCCGCGGTGATGACGCCAGTCAGTTGTATCCGGTCGGGGAACTGGTTCAGTTTCACCTCAGTGGACAACGCGGCCGACCGACGTCTGCCTGTGGACTGGGGCTCTATCGCGATGTCGCACTGGGCGATCCCTTTTATGAAAATGCGTTTGTCTGTGAGCCAGTAAATCAACTGGTGCATCGTCGCGTTTTGAAACCTGAGGGAGTGACATTCGCCGGCTACCGGGCGAAAGAAGAGCAGGGACGTGAATTTCTGACATCGACCGATAACTGGTTTCGTCCCGTTCAAATGCGAACGGCTCCCGATGGCTCGCTGTATATCGTCGACATGTACCGTTATCTGATTGAGCATCCTAAATTTCTCTCCCCGGAGTCCGTACAGAAACTGAATGTCCGCGCGGGGGAGACACGGGGGCGGATCTATCGTGTGACACGCAAGGGGCAACAGCTTAAATCCATTCCGGATCTGAAGCAGCTCAGTGCTGCGAAGGTCGCAGGTTTGATGGAAAGCAAGAATGGTACTCTGCGTGATATGGTGCAGCAGGAACTTCGCTTACGCGGAGATCAGAGTGCTGTTCCTGTCTTGAAACAGATCGCAGCAAAGGCCGAGTTTCCTGCCTCACGCCTGCAGGCATTGTGCACACTGGATGCGTTACAGGGACTTGATCCGGAATTGTTACAACCGCGGATTAGCGATGCTCATCCGGGAGTTCGCCGCGAAGCGATTCGACTGTCGGAACCGTTTTTGAATAAATCGTCTCCGCTGGCTGAAGCGGTACTGGCACAGGCGAAGCGGGAGCAGGATCCGTCTGTGATTCTGCAACTGGCTTACTCTCTTGGTGATTTAAAAGGCGATGCCGCGACGGCAGCGTTATTAAAATTGATGCAGCAGCATGCCGACAGTGTTTATATTCGCTCTGCAGTACTGACGAGTTTTGAACCGAGCCGGCTGGCATCCGCAATCGCATCACTTTTGCCTCAGGTGACAGCCAATCCGAAGATGCTGCCGGTACTCAATGCACTGACCGATATGGCAATCGCTTCGAAACACCCCAAGGTGTTGAATGACCTGGCTGTCCATCTGACCGCGCATGCTGCCGAAAGTCAGCAGATTCCGAGTTGGGAATGGAACCTGCTTGCTCAGTTACTGCAGTCGCCTCAGGTGAAACAGCAGGGCCATTCGGATGCATTTCAGGAACAGATCTCGGCTTTGAGTCTGCGTGCCCGTGAGCTGGTATCTGATGGCGATCAGTCCCCGGAGGAACGGGTAAACTCCCTGAAGTTTGTATTAAGCCTGAAACAGAATCAGAAGGACCTCGAATTTGTTGCCGATCTGCTCTCTCCGCAGACACCATTGAAGCTGCAGATTGCTGCATTGAGAAACCTGATCGCCACCCAGAATCCAGAGGCTCTGGAACTGGTGTTTGAAAACTGGAAGCAGTTCACGCCTTCTATTCAGGCAGAAGTTCTGAATCAGTTACTCCTGCGGGAATCGACGACTCAGGCACTGCTGAAACAGGTTGAACAGAAGCAGGTGCAACCGGCCCAGATTGATCTGACGAATCAACAGCGATTGCTCGAGCATAAGAATTCCAAGATTAAAAAGCATGCCCAGAAACTGTTTTCCGCGGCCAGTAGTGCCAGTCGGGAACAGGTGCTGAAGCAGTATCAGTCGGTTGATCTAAAACAGGGAAACCTGGAACGAGGGCGGCAGGTCTTTGAAAAGCAGTGTGCCAGCTGTCATCGCCTGGATGGCAAAGGACATGTGGTCGGTCCTGACCTGGCGGCGCTGACGGATCAATCCAAGTCATTTTTGCTGACCTCGATTCTGGATCCGAATAAAGCTGTCGATGGTCGTTATGCTTCCTATCTGGCGGTAACGGAAGATGGAAAACTTAATACGGGGATTCTGGTTTCTGAGCAAAGCAACAGTATCACGCTGAAAGCGCAGCAGGGAAAAGTGCTGACGATTCTGAGAGCCCAGATTGACGAGTTGATCAATTCAGGCAAGTCACTTATGCCCGAGGGACTGGAACGGGAAATTCCTCCCGCAGCAATGGCGGATCTAATTGTCTATCTCCAGGAACACAGTGCCCCCGTGAGCTACAAGTACGCGGGAGCGGTGACCCCGGATGCCAGTTATCCCGATGATGCACAGAAGCCGAAGCTGGTCGATCGGATGAACGGAACTCCCAAATTCAACGACGGCCAATGGGTCGGGTTCCGCTTCGCTGGCGAGCAGCCGCAGCCGCGAATTGAACTGGATCTGGGGAAAAAGATGCCTCTGCAGTCATTGCGGATCGTGTATGGCGTCAATCATGAACCGGGATCAATTCATGCTCCGCGATCAGTGCGGGTTTCCTTCAGCAACAACGGGCGTGAGTTTGGTAATCCGGTACAGTTTTCGGATTTCGATAACCACCCGGATGGACTGGGGCTGTATGAAATTGATCGACGCGTGATCGAAATCACGTTCCCGAAACAACGGGGGCGGTTCGTACGCATCGATTTTCAAAGTGCGGGTCGCTGGCTGTTTCTTTCCGAAATCTCGCTGGCCAGCACCGCTACCAGCGATCAGTATCAGGCGGTATCCGTTACACCCGGTGCTGCAGAACAGGCTGCACCTGAAGTCGATCCGGTGGCCCGAATCAAGTCTCTGGTGGCGGATGTTAAAGTCGGTACCCCCGATGAATATCGCAACATTCCCGATATCTGGAGACAGGCGATTGCTGCCGGAAAACGAAATCAGGCGGATGAACTGCATCGGTTGCTGGCTGCTTCACTGCCGGACTTCGGGCAGTCGCTGGAGTGCTGGCAGGCCGTGGTGATAGGCGGCGGTGTAATCAACGGGATCACCATCGCCGGCGACTGGCCACGAACGAAAATCGAAAACATTCTCAAAGCTACTCCTCCGCTGGAAGTTCGTTGGAAGCAGTCGCTGCATGCTGCAGTCAAGATGGCCGATGATCCCAAAATCAAATCGGGTACCCGCTATGATGCACTGCGCATGGTGGCCATGCTCGACTACGAGAAATGTCAGCAGCAGTTGAAACGTTACCTGATGGATGCGAAGCAGGCCGAATTGCAGATGGGAGCCGTCAGTGGGCTGGGCGACATCAATACCCCGGAAGCGGCTCAGGATCTGATCACCGCGCTGCCGAAATTGACTCCGCGGAATCAGAAACTTGCGGTCGAGGCTCTCGTCAGAACAGAGGCCCGCACGTTGATGCTACTGCAGGCGCTGGAGAAAAAAGAGCTGACTGCCAAACTGGTGGATGCCGCAGTTCAGCAGCAGCTGAAAATGTCAGATAATACCGAGATTCAGAAACGGGCACAGACCGTCTTTCCCTGACGGTCTGTGAAAGGGGCTCTTTACTTCGACAGTAAGACGTCGAGGATACCACGACAGAAATCAGGGAGGTCACCGGGGCGACGACTGCAGACAAAGTGTCGGTCCACGACAACCGATGCGTCTTCCCAGATAGCGCCGGCATTGACGAGGTCGTCTTTGATTCCGGGAGAACCGGTGACTTTGACACCCTGATAGATGCCAGCAGAGATCGGCATCCAGCCACCGTGGCAGATGGCTGCGATCAGTTTTTCGCTTTCATGGAATTCCTGCAGGAGTGAAAGTACCTTTTCATAGCGGCGGAGCTTATCGGGCATCCAGCCGCCGGCACAGATCACCCCCTGGTAATCGCTGGACGAAATGCTCTCAATGGTGGCTTCCGATTCTGCCGGATAGCCATGCTTACCCAGGTAGGTCTGATTGGCTTCCAGTCCCGCCATGGTTGTCTCTGCGCCCGCTTCTTCGAGACGGAGCTTCGGGTACCAGAGTTCGAGGTCTTCGTAGTCCGCTCCTACGAACAGTAGAAACTTCTGTCCGGCGAGGGGGAGTGAATCAGTCATGTAATATCCTTTAAGGTTTTGAGGTTAATATTAAAAATGAGGTTGGCTATCTCATGCGGCCGGCCAGAAGAATCCGAAAATGAGTCCGACGATAACCGCATACAGAATCGATTCGATGATATGTCCAGTGATACGATTGTGGAACCAGATCGCATGCTGCACGATAGCAGAGAGAAACGTCAGTAACGCAGCCAGGGCGAAAAAGCGAAAGACGACTGCGAATTCTGCACCCGGCGAGAGCACCAGCGTCGCGAGGCAGGCCAGCGCAAAGCTGATTACGAGAAAGTAAAGAAACGTCAGCCCCAGGTTTCGACCCATATTGACTTTATCAAACAGGGTGATAATTCCACGGGGCCCCTGTTCCCACTTCTGCTGGTAGGATTCGCTTTTCATCTCTTCGGGAGTTTTGCAGCCAGGGAACATGTAGCTGCCCCGGGGCAGGTTCAGACCACGCAACGCATCAAGGAACTCGTCTTCCTGTTCGATCTTAATCCAGTCTGATCGATGCAACTGGAAGACCATCCAGGACAGAAAGCTGGCAAAAAACAGTGCAACGGCAGATAACAGGACAGGTATCAGCAGACTTGCTACCATGTGTTCAACTCCCGAATGTTACAGGAAAAGAGATGCTGGATCGATTCGGTCTCATGATAAAAATTCAGGACCGGCATTCCTAGTACCTCAACGAAGATTCGTAGCCACATTAATGAAGATCATCAGAAAGGATCAGCATGTCTCAATTCATTGAACGCCCCGTCGTTGTAGAAGCCGCCGGTAATAAGCCCAAGCAGATTGAAGAGTTTGTAGGGAGAGTGAATACGGGAGATGACGCAATCAGCATCGCCCGTATGGTTTCTCCCGGTGGCTGGGTTGAACCGGCTCAGACACCCGATTTTCGGGAAATGACCGTGGTTTTGAAAGGCGCGCTGCAGGTTGAGACGCGTGAGGGAGTCTTTGTAGTGAAAGCAGGACAGGGGATTGTACTGGAGCCCGGCGAGTGGGTTCGTTACAGTACACCTGGCGCGGAAGGAGCCGAATATATCGCGGTTTGCACGCCCGCTTTTTCGCCCGATACCGTCCATCGCGACGAGGTGTCCTGAAACATTTAGAGCAAAGCAGGAGTTAAGCTGATGCAGTCAGGCTCGAATACTATTCAGGAACTGGTACCGCTGCTGTTTGTCGAAGATATCACGCATTCCGTCTCCTTTTATCGGGATCAACTCGGTTTCGAGATGACGCTGAACTGGGAACCGGAGGGGAAACTGTCCTGGTGCCGGCTGGAACGGGACGGCGTGGCTCTGATGCTGCAACTGGCTTGCCCGGATGAAGACGGGACCACTGAGGAACGGAGCAAAGGGATCGGTTTCTTCTTTCTGTGTGAAGATGCACATGCCATGTATGAGGAACTGCGTGGCAAGGGGCTGGAACTGGATCCGCCCAAAGTCGCTTTCTACGGAATGAACCAGCTGTTTCTGAAAGATCCCGATGGTTATGAGCTCTGTTTTCAGAATCCGGTTCCTGAAAGAATGGCAGAATAAATCGAACACCGTGTGAAATCAGGAGTAGTTACTCACGCTCAAACAGATTCGTCAGCCAGACCACCTGGTAAGGTTTGAGAGTCAGTTCTGCTCTGAGGTTGGAATAAATTTCGCCGCTGATCAAGTCGATCCAGGAATCGGTGCCGATCAGGTTGATCTCTGAGAGTGGCAGGATCTGTTCGGTATTTGACACATTGTTCAGCGCGAAAATACTCTGCTGTCGATCCATACTCTGTCGCCAGAAAGCAAAGACGGCATCCCCCAGATGTAAAGTGAACTGGGTCGCGTTGGGATGGAACGCGGGCTGACGTCTGCGAACCTGAAGTAGATGGCAGAGTCCCTGGAAGACATGGGCGTGTGAGAAATTTTCATCGGCCAGAACCGCCTGTAATTGTTCATAGTCCCAGCGGTGCCGGTTGATGGAGCGGTTGTGCCCCGTGCGTTCGACGCCCTCCTGGTCGTTATGGGTCCCCAGAAAGCTGTGAATGTAAAGGGCAGGAATGCCTTCCAGTGCAATCATGATGGCATGCGCACAGAGGAAGCGGGGGATCTGCCATTCATCTTCTCCGTCGAGTGTGCCTTTCATGGCGTCAAACAGAGAGATGTTGATCTCGTAAGGTCGCATGCCTCCTCCCGGAAGGGAGCGCATTGAAATGCGACCGCCGAACTGCTCCATCATGGTGACCATCTGGTTGATCTCTTCATCGTCCATCAGGCCTTCTGCCGGTCGCAGGCCGATTCCATCGTGAGAGGCGATGAAGTTCAGATAAGTCGTACCATGCAGTGCAGGGGGCATACTCATCATCCAGGTCTTCAGATGCTGACAGCTGCCACAGAGCATGGCGTTGACCAGCAGTGGGGGCAGTGAGAAATTATAGATGGCATGGGCTTCGTTCGAGTTTCCGAAATAAGCCAGATTTTCGCGATTGGGAATATTGGTTTCGGTGAGAATCATGGCCTGGGGGGAGACAAACTGGATCAGGGTTCTCAGCAGGCGGACGATTTCATGGGTTTCCGGCAGGCTGAGGCAGGTGGTTCCTGCGACTTTCCAGATGAACGCGATCGCATCGAGGCGAAAGATCTGCACGCCATGATCCAGATAGAGTTTGACAATCTTCACCACTTCTTTGAGTAGCAGGGGCTCTGCGAAGTTCAGGTCAATCTGATCGTGACTGAAGGTGCACCAGACGTATCGAGGTCCTTCCGGCGTATCGATGCGCTGCAGCAGTTCATTAGTGCGGGGGCGAACGACATCAGCCAGGTCGTCGTCCGGACTGGCGCAGAAGAAAAAGTCCCTGCCAGGAAATTCGCCACGCTTAAACTGTTGAAACCATTCGCTCTGACTCGAACAATGATTGATGACCAGGTCCGACATTAACTCGAATTTCTCCGCGATGGCATTGATGTCTTCCCAGTCACCGAGGCTGGGATTTACCTGATGATAATCGATCACCGAAAAACCATCGTCCGAGCTATACGGAAAGAAGGGGAGAATATGAATGCCATTGATTGTATTGCTGAGATATTTGTCCGAGAAATGGAGCAGAGTCTGCAAGGGAGGCTCGTTTTCTGCCAGCAGACTGTCGCCGTAAGTGATCATGACGACGTTCCGCTGGTCCCAGTGATTCTGATGCGTTTCCGGTGTCTGACATTGCCCGTCCGGGCACATGATGTCGATTAGATCCTGGGCAAACGCTGCATGGTCCAACTCGGGATAAATGATCTTGAGATGGTTCTCGACCATGAAACGGTATTCACTGATGGCAGAGTGCGCGACAGGTTCAGTCATCGGTTCAGGCAAACTCCCGGTAATCATCGTCGACGGCGGTACACAAACGGGTAAAGATGTCGGGAACCGCGCTCTGAACGCGGTTCCAACTGGGGATAAACGGCGTTTCCATGGGGTTATCCAGGAAGTGGATCCCCGCTTTTAACACATTTTCTGCAAACAGCTCAACGGCTTTTTCCTCGTTATGAACATCCAGTGCGAGTCCATTGATGATGGCATCGTTGCGGTAGGTCTCAATAAAGTCCAGCGCGATCCGGTAGTAGGTTGCCTTGATGGAACGGAAGGTTTCCGTGGAGAAGACCACGCCATTGGTGGCAAGTTTGCGGAAGATCCCTTTCGAAATATCGATGGACATTTTAGAAAGCCCCGCCTGCGCGTCATCGACCGAGAGTTGCTGATGTTTGTGATCATAGCGGTCAGCGATATCAACCTGGCACAAGCGGTTTGTCGAGTAGTTACGTTTGACTTCCGAGAGGACACCGATTTCCAGCCCCCAGTCACTGGGAATACGAATGTCGTTGATCACATCGGTACGGAACGAGAACTCCCCGGCCAGCGGGTATCGGTAACTGTCGAGATATTCAAGATAATCCAGCGAGCCCAGAATTTTCTTCAAAGCGCGGAGCAGGGGAGTCACCAGCAGCCGGGTAACGCGACCATTCATTTTGTTTTCCGCCACGCGGGCATAATAGCCTTTGCAGAACTGGTAGTTGAAGCTCGGGTTGGCGACGGGATAGATCAGGCGTGCGAGCATGCTGCGATCATAGGTCAGAATATCGCAGTCGTGCAGTGCGACAGATGACGCATTCCCCTGTGCGAGGACATACCCGAGGCAGAACCAGACGTTGCAGCCTTTTCCGAGTTCGTTGGGTGCCAGTCCCTGGTTCTGCAGCAGCGTGTTGACTTCCTGAAGGCGGGGGCCGTCATTCCAGAGAATGCGATGTTTCTGAGGCAGGCGGCTGAAGAACTGGATCGCATGTTTGTATTGATTTTCGTCGGCCCGATCGAGGCCAATCACAATTTCCTGCAGATAATTAACCTGTGCGAGTTCCGTGACTATTTTATCGAGGGCCGGTCCTTCCAGTTCGCTGTAGAGACAGGGAAGTACCAGGCTCATCGGGCGGACTTCTGAAAACTGGAGCAGTTCCGCCTCCATCTCTTCCAGCGATCGGGAAGAGAGATTATGCAGGGTCGTAATAATTCCGTTTTGGTAGAAGTCTCCCATACCAGATCTCCATGATCAATGTTTGAGCGCAACAACACGGGATGATCAGATTTGTTCGTCATCCAGTATTTGGGTCAACGCAGTGGCCCAGCCTTGTGGACCGGTTTCGTCAGTGATTATGACCGCAGACTGCTGTTCAAGATCAGGAGGTTCATGATGGGAAGAGCGCACAATGACCGCGATGTCTGCTGTTTTCAGCATGGCCACATCATTCTGACTGTCACCCAGCGCCACAAATCGAGGCACACGTTGATCAGCCGATGCAAACCAGTTGCGAAACCATTGCAGACATTTTCCTTTGTCACACGCACCAATCACATGCACAAACCGGCCGCCACGCAGCAGCCGTAGACCATGATTGGCAATCAGTGCTTCAAACTTACGCAATTGATGTGCCGAGTCCTGCCAAATCAGGGGTTCGGAGAATTCACGGGTCATAGCCCGTCGGGCTGCACTTTCCGATAATCCCGTATATTCAATGACTTCAGCGACTTCCATATCTGCAAATCCGGTAAACAGGAATTTTTCCTCGGTCCGGAATTTTTGAATCAAAGTCAGAATTTCGGTGCGTGCTGCCCCCAGAATGTGCACCTGGTCTCCTGAATTTTGAGCAGAGTTCTCCGTCAGGAAGTCCGTAGGCAGATAAATCGCTGATCCATTTTCCACAACATAGGGATCTGAATTTTCCAGTTCATTACGCAAACTCATCAGCTCCGCTGCCGTTTTGCTGGTATTGAGCATCAGTGGAATTCCCGATGCCTTGAGACGTTCCATCACAGGGATCGCGGGTGCATAGGAATAGGTGTCGTGATCCAACAGGGTGCCGTCCAGGTCAGTCATGATGACCAGAGGCGGAGTTTGAGTGGGTTGATGGGGAGTATGAGCGTGCATAACTAGTGAATGATTCAAAAAGACAGGTGTAAGAGTTCAAGGGGGAGCGCAATGATCACGAAAAATCATCGTTCACGATCATAGCAGGATTAGTATAGTCAAACAAACTGGCTGAATTTGCAGGGAGTTCGTTCCACAAAAGTCTTCCTCTCTTCTACTGAGTTTTCAGAGTGATTCGGAGTTGCTACACTGAAATGAGTAATTACTTTAAGAAGTTCACAAATTCGCAAGCTAATCTTTCTAGTGGTGATCGCTCATGCTGAGATCGTTAATAACGTTCGGACTCGTACTGATTTTCCTTTCGTCTCCCTTCGTTGCAGGGGCCGCTGAACCGGCCAGTCAAGATTTACAGGAGCCCTGGCAGTCGCAGTACACAAAGGAAAACGCGACCGGCAAGCATGTGCTGGGGTTATGGACCTTTGATGGGAAAAAGCCCGGCGCAGATCTTTCAGGACATAAACTGGACGCCACTTTTGATGGGGCTGAGATTGAACCACAGGGACGGTTCGGAGCCGCGATGCGTTCCTTTCCCGGTTTTCCTGTGATTGACAAGCGTCACTGGGCAATGGTGCCGGACTCGCCGCATCTCTCGCCACGCGGTGCCTTCACCCTGGAGATGTGGATCAAGCCTGAAAAAGATATCGAGAAAGCTGCGACTGCCTATCTGCTGGATAAGAAATATGTGAGTGACACCGATTACCAGCTGGTATTTACTTCGGCAGGTCGTACTGGCTCGCGTACTTTAAAGGCAGTTCTGGGGTTCGGCAACAAATCTGAGACCTGGTTTTCGAACCCAATGCAGCTCGAGCCCGAGACCTGGTATCACGTAGTCTTTCAGTACAATGGCGCGGGACGTGGTCGGTTTCTGATTAACGGGATTCCCTGGGGGGAAAAGACCGTCAATGATGTCGGAGCGGTTGCAGCCGGTTCCCGCTATCTGACGATTGGCGATCGAACCGGAAGTAATTACGGTGGCTTTCCGGGTCTGATCGATCAGGTGCGGATCAGTGAAGGGGAACTGGAATTTCGTCCCGTCCGTTTCGAACGCATTTCAGAGCGGTCCTGTTTTGTCCGCATGGAACCCGAACGGACACTCGATTTTGAAGTTACGAATCTGCAGCGAAAGCTCTTGCCGGAAGCGACAGTCACCTGGACTCTCAACGGACTGGTGCAGGGGACATCGACTTTAAAAAATCTGGAACCGGGGCAACCCCGCAAGGTTTCCTTCCCCTTAAATACCGCTTTACGGCCTGATAAATATGAACTGAAAGCAGAATTGAAGACAGCAAAGACGACGGGTACAACAGCCGAAGCTTCGTTTCCCATTCAGATCGTCTCCCGTCCTCTGCCAGACCGATTCCCGGTCGTAATGTGGGGAGCCGGGATCAATGAAATTGATCGACTGAAAGAAATTGGTTTCACGCATGCGGCTGGTGTGCGGGCGAATTATTCGAAGATCTGGCAGGCTGGTAAGCCGATACTGGCCGATGACAAAGAACAGGTCCAGACCCTGCGTGAAGGATTGGATCGAGGGTTGGCAAACGGGGTTTCCTTTTATGCAGGACTCTCTCCCGGAGCCTGGTTGCGGAGCCAGGAGAAATTACAACGTGTCAGCCGGGAGGGGACGCACCATGACAGCCGGGAAGATATCTGCCCGTTGTTTCCAGAGATCAAAGAGTTCTGTTACAACGTGGGCGTTTCGGTTGCCGAAACTTACGGAGATTATCCTGCCTACGATTCAGCGCTGTTGCATACCGAGGTTCGCGGACATTCGCGCCCCTGTTTTCACGAGCATGACAAGGCAGCATTCCGTAAATATGCCGGGATTGATATTCCCGCCGAAGCGGGACCGCCACGTGGTGTGGATTATAAAAAACTGAAAGGCTTCCCGTCGGACCGGGTCATCAAAGACGACAATCCGCTGTATGTCTATTACAAGTGGCACTGGAAGACCGGAGATGGCTGGAACGAGTTGAACAGCGATCTGGAGCGGGGACTGAACTCGACCGACGACAAGATCTGGACCTGGTACGATCCCGCGATGCGGGTAGCGAGTGTGTTTGGTTCAGGGGGGACTGTCGATTATCTCTCGCACTGGACTTATACCTATCCCGATCCGATTCGCATTAACGTGGTGCTGGATGAACTGTTCGCCATGGCCCGTGGTTCCAGCAAGCATCAGGATGTGATGAAGATGACACAGATCATCTGGTATCGTTCACAGACCGCCCCACAGCCGAAGAAGACCGACAAAGACACTCCGCCTTTGGCGAGTTGGGAGCGGGAGCAGCCGGACGCACCCTTTATTACGATCGCCCCGATGCAGTTACGCGAGGCGTTCTGGGCCAAGATTTCGCGTCCGATCAAAGGCATCATGTATCATGGCTGGCAGTCACTGGTACCCACCGAGTCGACCAGCGGTTATCGTTATACCAATCCTCAGACGCAGCATGAACTCAAACGGTTGATTCATGATGTGGTACAGCCTCTGGGACCTGCACTGAAGCAGATTCCCGCTCCCCGTAATGACATTGCATACTATGAAAGTTTTGCCGCCCAGGTCTTTGCGCGACGGGGAACGTATGGCTGGAACGGTTACTGGCTGGGTGATGCCCATCAGATGCTGCAGTGGGCTGGATTACAGACCGATGTGGTCTTCGACGAATCGATTCAACGGAATGGACTGGATCAATATAAAGTATTGTTCATGATGGATTGTGATGTCGTGACCGAATCCATTCTAAAGGAGATCAAAGCCTTCCAGCAGCGGGGAGGCATCGTGGTTGCCGACGAGCATGTCGCTCCAGGAGTAAAGCCGGACCTGGTCATCACTTCCTACAGAAGGACCGGAAATGCGGAGCAGGACAAACAGGAACTGCAGAAGAAAGCATCGGAACTGCGTCAGTCCCTCGCTGGTAAATACGAGCGGTACCTGGATTCGTCGAATCCGGACGTGATTCCTTACTGTCGTCGAGGTAAGGCTGCGGACTACCTGTTTGTGGTCAATGATCGACGTGAGTTTGGCGACTATGTGGGCCAGCATGGACGCGTTATGGAAAACGGTTTGCCTGCCGAGTCAACGCTGACTCTGAATCGCCCCTCCGGTCACATGTATGACCTGGTACGTCACCAGCCGGTGTCTGTGAAGCAGAAAACTGGTAAGCAGACAGCAGCCATTCAACTGGCACCGGGAGCCGGAGGAATTTACCTGGTAACCGATCAGCCTGTTTCTGGTGTGACCGTGAAGGTGCCTGAAAAACTCAAACGGGGTGAAAGTGGCACCGTATCCCTCAGTGTCGTCGACCCGCAGGGGCAGCAGGTGTCGGCAGTGATCCCGGTCGAGGTTTCGATCGAAGATGCCGAGGGACGCCTGGCCGAGTTTTCCGGTTACCGGGCTTTGGTCGACGGGAAACAGGATTTCCAGATTCAGATTGCTCCCAATGACAAAGCTGGAATCTGGTGTGTCCGCGTCAAAGAACTGGCCTCGGGAAAGAGCACCTCTACCTTTTTCCGGGTGAGCGATGACTATTCAGCTGTGAAACCGCACGGGCGGAATATCAAAGGCTTCAATCCAGAACAGCCCGCCGGCTAAGCTCAGCCTGAAAAGGCAGGGAGCATTGGTGTCATGCCTCCCTGCCACACTCCTTTCTTATAGAACATTCTGTTCCCTGAAATACGGGCGGACAGGTTCTCTGCTGCGCCGATTCACAGGTATTCCCTCGATTCAGAGCCTTTCTGAAAATTAGTTTTCTTGATGTAACTCACATTTCGAATTCACGAAACATTAATCTGAAAAATTATTTGTGTGCTTTACCCCTCGCTCGTCGGGGCTTTTTTTTTGCGAATTTCTGTGAGTGTATTTTCTTCATTTGCTCACAGATTCTTAATAAATCAGCTCTAAGATGGCTTCCAAATCTGATGTGATTTCAAACGCGTCAGGTTTAGTTTTCCGCGGGAAGTTGTCTTTGGTCGAGTGGACTGCAAGTCGCTTTCTCCTTCCTCACAAAACTGTTTCGGTGCACTGAAATGGCTTTGGTGTAAATTCCATATGTCACAAGTTACCTCGACAACATATTTACCAGAGGCAGTTTCAGAGTCTTCTGCAGCTGTGACGGGCCAGTTCCGTGAATCGTTGCGATCCGCCTGGCTGGTCGATCCTAAATATGATCTGTTGTTTCTCGTTAACCTGGGCTGGCCTCTGCTCGTACTGCTGCAGTGGTGGGGCGGACTGGAAATTCAGAGCGGGATCAGCTTCTGGCAGGTCTATTTCATTACAACGCCGCACCGCTGGATTACGCCGGCTTTGCTGTTCATGGAACGCGATCGCCTGGAAGCGAATCGCAACAAATACATCCTCATCACCGTCTGTCTGCTGACGATCCCGCTGGCGGTCAAGATTTCCACCGGAGCGCTGACCTGCCTGTTGACCATTGATTATATCTGGAACGCGTGGCACTTCGCTGCTCAGCATCATGGGATCTACAGCATCTATGGTCGGAAGACGGGGGGGATATCTCCTCGACGGTCGCGTATCGATAAATGGCTGATGCGGAGTTTTCTGCTGTATGTCACGTTGCGGATCGCCAGTTGGGCTTCTTGGGGCAGTTCGACACCGGGGTGGGGAATCCTCGATTCTCTGTTTGCGACAATCCCGATCGGAATGATGTTGCGTGAATTCTGGCAGTTGCGGGCCCAGACTGTGGGCCGCTGTCTGTATTTTACGAGTGTGATGACGCTTTACCTGGCAATGCTGGGGGCAGTGGTGGCCCGAAGTCCCATGATGCTGCTGGTGTTGACCACGGCCTCTGCTCTGTTTCATTCGATTGAATATCTGGCGATCGTCAGTTGGGCCGTTGACCGGACGAACCAATCTGGAATATCAACGACCGAGCTGTTTAAACGACTCATGCCTCGCTGGGGAATGATTCTGGCGGTCTTCATAGTCATTCTGGGGATGGGGGCCTGGCTGATGCAGACCCATCTGATGGAACTCTGGCTGACCGCAAACCTGATCATGGCCTTTCTGCATTATGCCTATGATGGTCTGATCTGGAAATCACGGAAGGCGGGAACTGCATGAATGCACGTCAGTCCAAGCCACAGAATCTGAATGAGAATTCCATGTCTGATCTGATCAAATATAACTCCGTTCCCGACAGAACTGTTCCGATAGTCGCAGGGCTGTTTATTGCCTGTCTGGCAGGTTGGTGGGCACAGAGCATCCGCAACTCAGGTGGACTGAGCCTGCCTTATGCACGGGCCGACATCACGATTGTCAACTTTCTCTGTATGCTGCCACTGGCGATTGTGGTGACAGAGTGGATGCAGGGCGTACTCAAATACCACAGTCCGGGGCTCTTTAAGATTGTGAACCTGATCGTGCTGACCGGGACCGCCGGGATTCTCGTTTTTCTCTTCAGCAGCAGCCATGTCAGCGTAGCGCTTAGTGAATACGATGCCTGGGAATCATTTATTCTGAGGCCCGTGATCGCATTCTGGCTGATTCTGTCGTTGATCCTGCTGGCAGGCAGGTTCTTCCGGACGGAAGTCCCGCAAGGTTCCGTGCGGGCGGGCAAACTCGTGTGGAGCACGGTCTGTTTGACGGCATTGTTGGTTCCCGTGTTTTATATTCAGTCCCGCGTGGATGAAATGGTGCAACAGGTAGACGAATATCTGGGCAGCGGTCGACTGGGTGATGCCCGGCAGGTTGTACGCGAGGTCTGCATTCTTTCTCCCTGGGGCAAGATTGGAGGACAGCCTGCTGACGATGTAGCACGCGACCTGGATCATGACTGCTTTGGTGTAGAGCGTAGCCTGGCATACATGAACCAGCAGACATCCCACAATGAAGAGTCGACCTACCATCGTGCCCGGTTGCTGGCCATCCTCGGGGAGGATCAGGCAGCCATTGATCTACTGTTACCCTGGTATGACAAATCCACGGTCAGCCCGCTGACCAGCCAGTTGCTCGGCAACCTCTATCAGCAGCAGCATCATTGGGCCGAAAGTCAGCAGGCATATCGCCGGGCATTACAGGCGTGGCAAAAGTTACCAGCTTCCGAACAGCAGCAGGCAGGCATCGTAGCCGCCTGGAAAGGGATTGCATTTGCTGAACGAAAACGAGGGAACTATGAAGCAGCAGAAACTGCGTATCTATCGGCGTTGTCGCTGGCTCCCACAGCGGACCAGCACTTTCTTCTCGCGCAATATTACGAAGATACGCAACAGACAGCGAAAGCACGAGAATACGCTCATCAGGCGATGGCACTTGATGCGACTCGCTACGGGCAGTCTGGGCAGAAACTGATTACCTCGTTGCAGCAGCAACACTTTGGCTGTCTGCAGGTCTGGCGGAATGGAGAGTTTTAACCAGAGTTACTTCTGAAAATCCAAAAACTAATTTATTACTGAATCCAATCGATTCAGTGCAGTCTGATTTGAGATCGTTTGAGATGTTTTACAGAGTCCGGAAACAGACCCGGTGCTGAGATTATGTTCTTATTGTTCTCAAAATTTTCTTTATTTAAGTAAGAAGGAGAGTCTTACAATGCAACTTCAACAATCGCAGAAACAGTCGAGTCAGCACTGTCGTCGCGGTTTCACCCTCATCGAACTGCTGGTGGTGATTGCGATCATTGCCATCCTGATTGCTCTGTTGCTCCCAGCGGTACAGCAGGCACGTGAGGCAGCCCGGCGGTCTCAGTGCAAAAATAACCTGAAGCAGTATGGACTGGCGTTGCACAATCACCTGGATACCCACGGTGCCTTTCCACCAGGTTATGTCTGTTTTGACGAATCTGGAAATCGCTGGCAGACGGGGGGGTGGCAGAACGGTCAAAACGAATTCGGATTTCACTGGCTGGTCATGCTGCTGCCTTACATGGAGCAACCCGGTTTGTGGGATCAGATTACCACTTGTGCGGATGACCGAAAAGGAACCACACATAATCCCTGGGATCACTGTGAAGCGCTCGCTCCAGCACATGTGGGACGGGAGCGTTTGCCTTCGTTTAGTCACTGTCCTTCAACGCCCAAGGACAGAACACAATTCAGTGATGGAAGTTATGGACTCGAAGCCTTGGCCAAGGGAAACAGTTATGCTGCCAGTTGGGGTAGCGGAAATATGCTTTCCTGGGAAAGCCGCAGTACAAAAGGGGCATTCGGATGTTTCTTCACAGATCAAAATAATGTGAACAGTTCGGGTGACTTCTTTCAGCATGGTACTGGTATGACTGACAGTGATTTCAAGGATGGTATGAGTAATACCGTCGCTGTCAGTGAGGTCCTGGGGGCGGAAGGATCCAGCACTGATATTCGTGGTGTCTGGCTTTCACCTGCCATGGGGGCCACGATATTTTCAGCCTTTAATAATCCCAACGCACGTGTAAATGATATCATCGCTGCTTGTGATACGAGCATTTCCGTTACAGGAAGTCCTCATATGAATTGTACTGAGGATCGGTCGACACCTGATGTTTATGCTGCTGCTCGAAGCTATCATACTGGTGGTGTGAACGCTTTGATGGCGGATGGAGCAGTGCGATTCGTCAGCGACAATGTTGACAATGCCAATATCTGGCGACCATTGAATACACTTCGCAATGGTGAAACGATTGGTGATTTTTAATTAACGTGAGCTTCAGAGTACGCCGCAGGCATCCGGTGCCTGTGGCGTTCTTATTTTTAAAGAGAAGATCGATAAGAGAGTCAAACATGAAATACTGGATTGTATGTCTAATGGTTGTTGTACTGACTGGTTGTGGTGGAGAGGAAGACACCTCGATCACGGTGGAACAGGAAGTCTATGCCAACGTTGTGGCCCTGGGCGATGCCAGTGGTGATGAAGCAATGTTTCAGGCAGCATTTGTCTCTGGAGCGGTACCGGAAAACCGTCAGGATTACGGAAAATATGCTTATGAGGTTGATGGAACTGCAGAAATCAACGGTGATCAAGCTACAGTACCTGTGAAAATCATTGGAGGAATTTTTTCCTCGCAGGGCGGTGACAGCTCATCGAAAAAGAAAACTGATGAAAAGTCGGAAACGAAAATGACCTGGAAACTGCAGCGTGAAGGGGAAGAGTGGAAACTCAAAGAAGCGCCCCTGCCAGGTTAAGCAATCGCTGTGACGCGTTACTTTCGACGGCAAAGCCATCTCGATTTTTCGGGGCACTGGTCGGGGTACTGACCATGCTGATGCTGTTCCCGGGCTGTTCTGACAGTGGTCAGCCCGGGAAGCAGGCATCCAGACGCACATCACAGGTAGATTCTCAAGAAGAAGACCAACCGGTTAGCCTGCCTCCAGCAGAGTCCTGGCAGCGTTTTATTGCTACCAACTTCGCCGGCGATCAGGCGTGTGCGAAATGCCATCGTAAAGAGTATGACGCGCATCAGCGTTCCGGTCATTCTCATACTGCGATCAAGATGGCAGAGAGTCCTCTGGCGAAACGTCTGGCGGAGATCGGTTCTTATCAGGATTCCCGTCGTGATCAGAAGTGGTCCTTCGAGCTGGATCAGGGAAAATTTCTGGTTAAAGATGAGACCCATCCCACCATGCCTGCACTGGCAGTGACCTGGCTGTTAGGCTCGGGGGCGCATGCTCAGACCGCGATTGCCGTTGAAGCACGCCGCAGACAGGGAGTGGAACTCCGCTGGTCCTGGCTGGCCAGTCAAAACGGACCGGGACTGACTCCGGATCACGAACAGTACGATCAATTCAATCGCAACAGTATCGAATGTTTTGGACGTCCGATGAATGCGGCCGACGTACTGGCCTGCCTGGGATGCCATATGACAGTGGGGCCTCCGCCCGGAGCACCGCTGAGAACTGAGTTTTTTTTACCCAATGTCGGGTGTGAACGCTGTCATGGACCGCGGCAGAAGCATGTCGAACTGGCGCAGCAGGGACGGGGAAATGAAATCAAACCGCTGATCAATTACCGCAACGCGGAAGAGTACATCGCAGCTTGCGCAGAGTGTCATCGCGATGCCAGCGATCTGACCGGGCAGGAGCAGCCGCATGAACTGGTACGGTTCCAGCCTTACGGTCTGAAGCAGAGTGCCTGTTATCTGAAATCTGAAGGCAAACTGTCGTGCGCAAATTGTCATGATCCACACGATGCGACATCACATGATCGGGCGTTGTACCGCAAACAGTGTCAGTCCTGTCACCAGGCAACAGAGTCCAGCATCTGCCCGATCCAGCCCCAGGGAGATTGTATCGAGTGCCACATGCCGGCAGTCGAATGGACCGCTGGCATTAAGTTCCATGATCACTGGATTCGGAAGCCGGAAAATCGCTCCCAGGCTGAATAAGTTCAACCAATGATATCTTTCCGATGGGAGACGTAGTCCCAGACGACGTAGCGGTCGAGGTCGCGGCCGGCGGTGAAGAAGACGCGGCCCTGGGTGGCTTCGGCCAGGCGGTGGGCGAACTGGATGTCTTCACTGGACTGGGACCAACTGGGAATCAGGAAAATATTGATTGTGATACCCTCGCGATGGCAGAGGTAGGCTTCCCGCATGGTAGCTGATTCGGTCTGCGGATCAGGTGGGTAGAGCAGGTAGAGCTGTTCCCCTTCGAAGTGCGCGGTGGGCAGGCCGTCGGTGATCAGAATGATCTGTTTGTTGGGCGTGTCCTGTAATGCCAGGAAGTTCCGCGAAAGCTGCAGGCCGTGTTGGATGTTGGTGAAGTGCGGCGGGATAATCGACTCGCTGATCTTCTCATCGCTCATGTCGACCTTCAGACGGACGACGGGATCGAAAATAGTAACCGGTTTGGGCATCATCTCGGCGATTTCACCGACCGTGCGCGGCTTGGCGAACGTGTACATCTCGATGAATTGCAGATAGTCACCCGGGAATTCCCCGTGGATCAATGCTTCGAGTGCCAGTCCCATCTGCTTGACGTTGACGTACTGGCCTTCGTAGCGCATGGAGCCGCTCATGTCCATGAGCACGGTAGTCGCGCACTTGGGCGTATTGCGTGTTTTATGGATGACCAGATCGTCTGATTTCAGGCGGATTGGGAGCCCCGGTCCGTCTCTGAGAATGGCATTGGTGAAGGACTGGGTGATGTCCATGTTAGAGACCGAATCACCAAATTCGTAGGGTTTGGTGCTGGGCATTTCTACCGCACCTTCGCCAACCACAGGACCCGTATGGCGGCCGGTACGAGAGGCCTGCAGATCGCTGAAGATTCGTTCCAGGATACGGCTTTGAAATAGGCGATAGGCTTTGGGGGTCAGGCGGAATTGCCCTTTTGAGAATTCCAGTCCCTGTTGATCAGCCATCTCACGCAGCATGTCGCGGACCTGTTTCTGGATCGCTTCCAGCGTTTCCATGTCGCCGGGCTGTGTGAATTCGGAGAGGGCCTCCATGTCGATGATCGCGATCTGGGCCGTCTCGCGGGCTTCTTCCAGCTGTTTCAGTAATTCATCGATCTTTTCGAGTTCAGCTTTGATCTCGAGGGCTTCCGGAATTGTCAGCGAGGTCCGTCCGGTGAAATGGTAGTTGGCGGCGAGTTCGTCGATTTCGTACTTGTTGCCCAGCCGGTCCACCAACTGGACCAGTCCCTTGGAGAAGGGGCTCTGGTCGTCATTGATTCGGTACCAGAGTCGTTCCAGATCGTAGATCTGTTCTTCCCGAACTGCCTGTCGATAGTAGTCTTTGTACTTCCGCGGCGGTTGGATCTGTTTCGCGTAATCGTGATAACTGCGGCGGACTTTCTTACGGACGCCGTCGGTTTCGTAGGTTTCGAGGATTTTACGTTTCCGTTCCTCCAGCATGGCCAGCAGGGCATCAAGACTCGGCCCGAGGCCGGCAATCTGGCTGGGATCGAGGCGAATGGCGCGGGCCAGTTCTTCCTCGGTCAGTTCCCGCATCGATCCATAATACATCATGTGATTCAACGCGGGGGATACCAGGTCCGGGGGCGGCTGCATCGGGTCGGGGATGCGTTTAGGATCATACTTCTGGTAAGTATGAATAATACCGCCGGTCAGTCGTTTGTCTGTCATAGTCGTGTCTCGATCTCTCTGACGAGAGCCAGGGGCTGATCAGGTCTCATAAGTGATGCGGCCATGATCCTGCGAACGCGAAATTTTACTGTTGGCGTAGAGTCCTGCGAGAATAAACTCAATGCAGGACGCGCGGACGGCTTCATCTCCCGAGGCATTGACCTCAAACGCTTTGTCCCAGATCGGGGGAACGCGTTTCAGACGTTCTGCGTACTGGGAAGAGGGAAGCATGTCACCCACTTCGATTTTAATTCCCTGGGAAAAGATCTCACTGATCTCCGCGAGGCCATGTTCGACGATGTATTCCTGAAAGACATCCTGGATGGCCTGGGCAATGATGGAATCGAGCACCTGACGCTCCGACATCTGGTTGGCGCCCATCAGGTCGAGTTCCAGTTTCCCCAGTGAGGATGAGTAGAGGTGGCCCAGATCGCTGATGCGGGGTACAGCCGGCTTTTCATTGAGCACCGCACCCCGGCGGCGGGCGGAAGCGATCATCATCCGATAGTTGGCAATACTGAAGCGTGCACTCACGCCGGAATCGTGGTCGACATATTTTGAGGCGCGGGCAGCGACGGAGATCTGTTCGATAATTTCACGCATGAAGTAGGGAACGACCACGGGGACATCTCCCTCCAGATCGACATTGGCTTCCTGTTCCATGATTTCAATTCCCAGGCTGCGTTCCCGGGGATAATGAGTATGAACAACCGAGCCGATACGGTCCTTCAACTGGGGTATGACTTTCCCACTGCGGTTGAAGGTCGAGGGGTTAGATGAGAACAGAATCAGCATGTCGAGGTCGAAGCGAATGGGATAGCCGCGGATCTGCACATCCCGTTCTTCGAGGATGTTAAACAGGCCGACCTGGACCAGTTCATCGAGTTCAGGTAGTTCGTTCATGGCAAAAATGCCCCGGTGCATGCGGGGGATCAGGCCGAAGTGCAGTGCACTTTCTGCAGACATGCTTTCTCCATGTGCCAGTTTAGCGGGATCAATTTCGCCGATCACGTCAGCAAACTTGGTACCGGGGGCCAGACGTTCTGCATAGCGGTCTTCACGCGACCACCAGGCAATGGGCACATCGTGATCCGGGGTATTCGCCAGAAATTTACGTCCGATACTGGTGATGGGTTGATAAGGATCGTCGTGCACAGGCGACTCAGGCAGATCGAGATAGGGGATCTCAGGGTCCAGAAACCGGACCAGTTGTCGCATGATGCGGCTTTTAGCCTGACCCTTTTCACCCAGAAAGAGCATGTCATGCTCAGAGAGCAGGGCCAGAACGATGTCGGGGATGACAGTATCATCATAGCCGACAATGCCGGGGAACAGTTCCTCCCCCTGTTGCAGGACCTGCATCAGGTTGTCGTATATTTCTCGTTTTACTGTTTTACTTTTCCAGCCGCTTTCGCGGAGTTCCGCCAGATTGGTGGGACGACTCATGTAGAAATCTCGTTATGTTTTGAGGCTGAATGCGGTTTGAGGGATGCGCTGCTTTGATGTTAGTGAGTTTTGAAATCAGCCTGGTGTGTTGGCAATGAACTGGCCGTTTCAAGCTCTCACTCAATCATAGACAAAATTAGCGTTCAGACTATAGTGTGTTTGTTCACTTTTGCAGTTTCCGGGTAAGTCGATGGATTCTTGTCAGGATTCTCCCGACAGGGCTGCGTTTTCAATCGGGGTCAGCGAGGCGATAATCCGGGCAACGGTTCCCTGTCCTCGTGTGGACTCGAGACGGAATTTTCCGTTGATGAGTGAGAGCCGGAATTCAATATTGCTCAGGCCAATGCCGCTGGCATCGGAAATCTGGTGATCGAGCTGTTCTGTATCGAAGCCTACTCCCTGATCGGAGACGACAATCTCAATTTTGTTCTCAGGCAGCAGGCTCATGCAGACACGTGCTTCGGTGGTTTCAGAATGCTTGACGACGTTAAACAGCAGTTCGCGAATGCATTCATATAAGGCGACTTTGATTGTATCTTGTTGTGGTTCCGCCTGGCGGTCGAGGTCGAGTATGACGTTCAGGTTGTAGCGTTCCTGCATGTTGTGTGACAGCCATTCCAGTGCAGTGACCAGGCCTTCTTCGTGCAGAACGACCGGGTTGAGTTCCGCGGTCAGGGAACGTGTGATTTCAATTCCCTGGTTGAGCAGTTCATCGGCGCGGGTTAAAGTCTGGCGGATGAATTCATCAGTAGTGTCATTTTTCGCGATATCCAGGTGGATGCGGACTCCTACGAGAACCTGCTGGAGGTGGTCATGGAGGATGTCTGCCAGTTGTCGTCGTTCCTGCTGGGCTGCGACGGCGACGGCTCGGGTTAGATCGGCCTGTTTCTGTTCCGCCTGTTTCCGTTCACTGATATCCCCAATGATCCCGGCGAAGAGGCCGAACTGGGGCAGGTCTGTAACGGAGATCTCGATGGGAAACAGGCTGCCGTCACGTCGTCGCGCCATCAGTTCCCGACGCGAACCAATGATCGAGGCCTGTCCTGTTTCCAGGTAACGGGTGAGATACCGGTCATGCACAGCCCGGATGGCATCGGGAGTGAGCACGCTGACGTTCTGGTTGATGATTTCATGTGCCTGGTAGCCAAACATTTTTTCTGCAGCCGGGTTGAACGATTGAATCAGACCGCTGCGATTGATGGTGATGACCGCCTCGATGGCGGTTTCCACGATCGCTTTGAGTTCCGCCTGGGTCTGCAGGAGTTCGCTGGAAACACTTTGACTCTGCAGGATCCTTTTAATCGAGGACCGAAACAGATCCGGATCGATGGGTTTGACAAAATAATCGGCGACACCGGTACGAAAGGCGAGAATCATGTTTTCGATGCGGGTCCGGGAAGTGATGACCAGCAGCTCGGCTGACGGGGCCAGTTGTTTTAATCGGGGGAGCACTTCTTCGATGCTGCCATCAGGCAGGTCGTGTTCCAGTATGATCAGAAAATAATCCGACCACCGTTTACGGTCGAAGAGTTGAGCTACTGTCTCTGCTATATCAACCGGATAACCGTCTTCTGCAAGAATCTGCAGCAGACTGTCGCGGGATGAGGGATCGGGTTCGACCAGCAGAATCGGCGATCCCTGGGGCTGGAGAGCGGCTCCTGCTGACATGCTGGATTCCTGTTTCAAGGGGCCTCCTGTTCGGTATCAAACTCTATTCTACGGTAACCGTTCCCCAGATGTGTGTAAAGAATCTGTGAAGAAGATTGCATGTGCATTTAACGACCTGGGGGTTTCCCCCAGCCCAGAATGGTCAGTTTTCCGATTACCGCTGATTACAGAGTTTTGTAATGTACCCGCTACAGGATGTGTTATGCTCTGGCTCGTTTCGTCCTGGCGAGTGGGGAGAACAAGAAAAACAGTCAGCCATCGGGCCTGAACCTGACTGATTTCGCTTTTCTCTGAGAGTCTCAGGCAGGGATGTGAGTAACTAAGGAAATTCGTGCCTTTGTCACACTCTCTTGAGAGGAAAGATATTATGCGAACGACAGGTAGTTGGCCACAGCCGGCTGATTTGACGCAACGGTCACGCTTTCACAACAATCCGGAAATGACGGAGCGAGTCGAATACGACCTGAGCGAGATTGCCGGACTGGAGAATCAGCAGATTCAAAAGATGAGTCATCAGGAACTGGAAGGAGTTGTTAGCGCAACACGCTCGATGGTCCTGAATATACGCTGTCCCAACCGACTGTCTCATTTTGATCAGTCTACTCTTAAACGACTGGTTTATCTGGCCCGTTACTGCTGCCAGAACCAGCGCGCCCGTACTCCATTTTCAGGGAATGAAAGCCATGCTTGTCTTAACACGCAAAAAAAATGAAGAGATTTGTATCAATGATGATATCGTGTTGACTGTGCTGCGGATTCAAGGAGGGAAAGTCAGGATCGGGATTAAATGCCCTGAGAAAATTCCAATTCGCCGCAGTGAAGTGCAGGTGGAAATGCTGGGTGAAGTTGAATGTCTGTTAGAAGAGCACCTGGTAACGGCTGAGCACCTGGTTGTCTGAAGTCCGAGGTGGTTCAGTTTCAGGACAGTGTAGCTTACGCAATATTACTGAAGATCATGATGCTGCTCGGACGAATTAGAGCCGGGCGAGATCAGTTATAAAACCTTCTCTGCAGGAGCATGAACATGGCGACTTCACCGGAATTAAAAGGGACAGCGATGCGGGCGGATCAGTCGGTTCCAGAGTTGAGCAAATTCCCGGGCAGGGCTCCTTTCGGGAACCTGAGAAGCGAGCTGGAGAATCTGCTGAAATTGATGTCCGGCGAGAGAGGAGATGCTACTGCTGGTTTTAATGCCGCCCTGGACATTTCGGAAACGGAAGATGCTGTCGAAGTTCGCATGGACGTGCCGGGTATCGAGCCTGATGAAATCGAAGTGGAAGTCGCTGGAGAGCGGTTAAGAATTACAGGCGAGCGGAAAGCGGAGAAAGAAGAAACAGGCAAGACCTGGCATCGGGTGGAACGTTCTGTCGGCAGTTTTGCACGATCGATTCAGCTACCCTGTGAAGTCGAAAGCGAGCATATAGAAGCACACTGTGATCAGGGCGTGTTAACGATCATGTTGCCTAAATCACAATTTAATAAGCCACGTAAAATTCAGGTGAAACCCAAATCCTGAAGTGAATCCATAATACGTTCCAGGACTCAATCGACAAACTAAGGAGGGCAGCGTGAAACTGCAGGGAGATATAAAATCAGAATTGTTTTCCCATTCGGATCATCAACTCGTAGCACAGGTGAAACGTGTTCTGCAGTCTTCGGGCTATGCTCCCCTGGCTAAAGTCAGGGTGTTCGCTGAGGAAGGGAAAGTCTGTCTCGAAGGAGAAGTCCCGACCTATTTCATGAAACAACTGGCCCAGACACGTGTACTGCCAATTGAGGGCGTCAGACGACTGACGAATGAACTCAGTGTGGACCGCCAGTACCACCATTTTATCTGAGCAATCTCAGCGGAGCCTCTGCCTGCTCCGCCAGGCAGGCATCAGTCACTTTGTAAGCTCCTGACTTCACCCGGGAGTTTGTAGCGTGACTGTTTTCATTTAATGCGAGACCACTGTCAGATCTCACTGCAGCGTCTCTGGTCAGAGCTGTAGAAGCTCAAAGAGGGGAGCCTGGGGCAGAGAGAGCAGAAACAGGAATCGCAGCTCTTTATCGGCCTGTTCAATTTCCAGTGAATCGTGCATGGCAGGCCCCTGTTCGACAGGTAGCAGAGCCGCTTTCCAGTCGACTTTCCCGGGTTCATAATGGAAGAGGTTTTCATATCCCAGTTCGCCGAGTCGTTGCAGAGCCTGGCTGGCGATCGGACATTCAAAGTTCATTCCATAAATGACGATGGTTTGTGATTTGTCCGGGCAAAGTGCAGATACTTCACTGTCAAAACGATGGTCGAACGGTGCATTGATGGCTCCCCTGAGGTGATAATCCCGGTAAGAATCCTGGGGTAGTACATCCAGAAGCAGCAAGCGGGGGCAAGATGCCAATAGTTGCTGAAGATCATTTCTACCAATCGTGGTCATGGCCTGCATTCTTTACTCTTGAAAACTCTCTTGGCGGTTGAGCTCATGCTGAGATGGCAATGCGCTCGGACCCTTAGTTATCTTCGGACTGTGATTATTTTAATCCAGGCCCGGGCTGTCGTGCTATCAGGCAATCAGAGGGATATGTCTGGGGGGAACTTCCGACGCTGCCATCAGGAATTACCCCAGGCAGATTTCCCGAAGATCTGCAACAACAAGGGGAAGTGAAAGTAAAGACGCCTGTATCTGCAGAAAAATTCTGCCTGTCGTGGAAGAACTATTTCTTTTCCAGAACCCATTGAATCGCATTGCGGATCAATTCCGTAGCATTATCGAGATTCAGCTTGTGTTTGATATTTTCCCGATAGGTTTCGACGGTTTTGGGGCTCAGGTTCAGTTTTTCGGCGATCTGGCGTGTCGTTTCTCCCAGGCCGATCTGTTCGAACACTTCCAGTTCGCGATCTGATAGCGTTTCTATGGGAGACTCTTCGCTGTAATTCTCTGATCCGATGGAACGGCAGATCATGCGTTCCGTAATTTCGGAACTGAGAAAGACTTTTCCCGAGAGAACCCGGTGGATGGCGGTGACCAGTTGTTCGGGCGCCTGCTGCTTATTGACAAAGCCCAGGGCACCGGCTCGGATACAGCGTTCGGCAAACAGGTTTTCGTCATGCATGGAGACGGCGAGCATTTTGATTTGCTTGAACTGAGCCTTGATGTCTTTGATGAGCTCCAGCCCGCTGCCATCTTTCAGGGAAATATCGACGATCACCAGATCGGGTGGATCATTCATAATCTGATTCAGGGCGACGGATTTACTGTCAGCCTCAGCACAGACCTGCAGATTAACTTCACGTTCGATCAAGCGGGAGTAGCCCTCCCTGACAATCGGATGATCATCCACAATCATGATCCGGGTTTTTGACTGAGTCGTATTTTCCATTCAGAGGCCCCTGATTCCCAGTTGGCTGACCAGAAAACCGTCTGCGACAGGTTGTGGAACCGTTCGTTTTCAATACAGACGATCTGGTGTCAGACATAAATTATACAATCTCGAAAACTGCTTCGATAGATCATCCCTGGTTTCTATCCTGCGATTTCGTTGTCTGCTAAAATGGCTGATACTACTACTTTTTCGTACAGTCCCGTGCATCAGTCGTGAAAATATTCTGAATATAGCTTTATCGCGGCGAGAGAAGGCGAGGCATCCGATTTGAGTTTACTCAGGTTTTCAGTCCGAAGAGAAAGCAAGGCTGATGAGTGTCTACCAGGAACTGGGAGTGGAACCGATCATCAATGCCTGTGGCAGTGTGACCCGACTGGGGGGCGCGCCAATGCCCGCAGAGGTGCTTAAGGCGTTTCACCAGGGGGCACAAGAGTGGGTGCCGTTGGAACAGCTACAGGCCGCTGCGTCTAAAAAGATTGCCGCCCAGACCGGAACCGAAGCGGGACTGGTGACCTCCGGTGCCGCGGGCGCTTTGACGCTGGGGACCGCGGCGATTCTGGCAGGGCACGATCTCAGGCGGATAGAACAGCTGCCTCACTGTGATGAATTTCCTCATGAATTCATCATCGCACGGGAACAGCGCAGTGGCTACGATCATGCGATTCGGGCGGCAGGAGCCCGGCTGGTCGAGGTTGGTTTCAATGAGATCGTTTCGAATGCGGGAGTCCGGCGGACAGAGGCCTGGGAATATGCAGCGGCGATTACAGAGCGGACTGCGGGCATCGTCTATGTGCATGCAGCGGACTCTGCGCCGGGGTTGAGTGAAGTGGTCCAGGTGGCGCACGAACATGGATTGCCCGTAATCGTTGATGCCGCCGGGGAACTGCCGCCGCGAGAGAATCTGCGGGAGATCGCGGCGACCGGAGCCGACCTTGTCGCCTTCAGTGGGGGAAAGGCGATTCGCGGACCACAGTCCACTGGGCTATTGTGTGGTAAACGCGACCCGATCTCTTCTGCGGCTCTACAGATGCTGGACATGGACGATCATTATGAACTCTGGTCGCCGGCGGAAGGGCTGATTGATGGCTCCCAACTGAAAGGTCTGCCACGGCATGGGATTGGCAGAGCGCTCAAGGTCTCTAAGGAAGAGATTATCGCAGTCCTGACGGCCCTCGATCTATTTGCCTCCGGGGCGTACGACGCGCAGAACCTGGAATATCGCAGCTGGTTAGAAAAAGTGGCAGAGGAAGTAGAGATAGCCGATGTTCGTGCTTCGTGTTACCTGGTGATTCCGGAAAACCCACAGCGCTGGCCGATCCTGGAAATTCAGGTGGAGGACAGTGATGCCTTTGAGGTCTGCCGCAAGTTACGCGAAGGAAAGCCGCCGATTTACGTCGGACACGCGCGTCTGCACGAAGGAATTCTGACGATCAATCCGTTGTGCCTGCAGGCTGAGCAGGTCAGCGTTCTGGCCCGGAGACTGTGCGAAGAACTGACATAAGATGAGGGGTAAATTCACTCATGTCTTCTGGTTCGCATACGGCCAGCGGACTGCTTCGTAGTCGATGGCCAGTTGCGGTGTTTCTATGCGTTTGCCCCCTGCTGCCAGACTATGCATGACCGTGTCCAGAATCCCGGTGGTGAGCAGTGTACGCTCGACCGGGTAAGCGGGCTGGCCTGTGTGAATCATGTGCTCAATGGCCTTCAGCAGGTAAGCGAAGTGCCCGAACGGGGGATCCAGTTCAAGCTTGATCCAGGTGGCCCGCGGCTGGTTCTCACCCTTCAATTTGATGGCGACAGCATAGTGCCGCCCGAGTCGGTTGACCATCGCGACGGTACTTTTTAACCCATCCTGATGTTCCAGGAAGTAGAAGGCACTGTCGTCTTTGAGAATCTCCTCCCACTTGCCTTTCGCGACATTAGGAATCACGGCCAGGGCGGCTTTAAGCATTTCGCGATTCCATTTTCCTGCCTGTTCAGCTTCCCAGATCTGTTTGCCCTGTGCGGTTTCGACTGCAGTGACGCCGGTAGAGCCCTGACGATGTTCGATCAGGCACTGCTGTGCTTCCAGGGCGTGAAAGCCGTGCGCTTCGAAATTACCGCGGCCGATCGTCAGTACCGATTCGATTTCGCAATTTTCCGGGAGCGTCAGTGTAGGGTGTCGCCAGGCGACCGGCAGTGAGGAGCCTGCCATCAGGGGAAAGTCCATCCTGCGCGACGTGTCGACCATGGCTTTCGCATCCTGCCAGCGATAGCCGAGATGCTTGTCGTTGTAGACAGGGACCGATTTACCGCACTTTTTGAACGTGGCGGTGGTTGCGTCGAAGAACTGCTTACGGGGATACATGTGCTGTTTCGTGGTGGGGGTGTAAGGGTAGTCACCATGCTCGCCAACGATTAAGACCCCCGCTACCTGTACCTGCTTTGTCCCCAGTGTGATTGCTTCCTCGATCGTGTTTGTGATGGGAAATCCATATTTCCGTGACAGGGCGCGACTCATGTCTCGCTGGGGAACCTGATCGGTATAAAGGGCCGCCAGTTTTAGATCGGGGCCCGGACCTCCCTGTTGCTGGAATCCTTCCAGGATTTTGCCTACCAGGACATCGGCGTGTGAGTTGGGCGTGTATTCGGTCACAATGGCTGCGACTGGCAACTGCGGGCGTGATTTCGTTTCCGCAGCGAAGGTATTATCTGAGAGGAGCAGGGGGAGTGATGTTGCTGATGCCTGTTGCAGCCAGACACGGCGATTCATGAGAGTCATGGCGGACCTCCTGAAATCTGGTTTGCAGAGGGTGGATCACTCTGAGGCGGAGTGATGGGGATGGATCAAGGATGGTTTATATTAACTATGGCGGATTCACTACAGGTATGCAAGGTCAGTCGAGAAATCCAAGTGCCTTATGTTGTCGTGTCTGACGTTTCTAAAGCAACAGTGTCTGAAAACGTACAGTGACTCACAGTCACTGGCTTCTGGAGTAATATCCCCGGGTTTTCGTTTCGTATGCGGGGTGCTAAAATAGCAGTATGAACAGTCAAAAAATGATCCAGAGTCTGGAAGAGCTTGAGTTTGATAACCAGTTTACACGTGCGCTGCCCGCGGACCCTGAGTCGAAGAATTTTCGCAGGCAGGTGAGCGAGGCCTGTTATTCGCGAGTGTCTCCCACCAGCGTCCGGGAGCCGCAGCTTGTGGCTCATTCACGAGAGATGGCTGAGGTCCTGGGGCTTTCGCCAGAAGCGGTTGAGTCGCCGGAATTTGCTCAGGTCTTTGCCGGGAATAAGCTGCTGCAGGGAATGGACCCGTTTGCCATGTGTTACGGCGGACACCAGTTCGGTAACTGGGCCGGTCAGTTGGGGGATGGACGAGCGATTAATCTGGGTGAGGTGGTCAACCTGCAGGGGGAGCACTGGACGCTGCAACTGAAAGGAGCGGGCCCGACTCCCTATTCCCGCATGGCAGATGGGCTGGCGGTGCTGAGGTCATCGGTGCGCGAGTTTCTGTGCAGCGAAGCCATGCATCACCTGGGAGTGCCTACCACGCGGGCACTCAGCCTGGTACTCACCGGCGAAGAGGTACAGCGGGACATGTTTTATGACGGCAATCCCCAGATGGAGCCCGGGGCGGTGGTCTGTCGCGTCGCGCCATCCTTTCTACGGTTCGGCAATTACCAGTTATTTGCCGCACGAGGCGAAATAGAGACGCTGAAAAAACTGGTGGACTATACGATTCAAACCGATTTCCCCGGTCTCGGAGATCCGGGACGAGATACTTACCTGGCCTGGTTTGAGGAAGTCTGCCGCCGGACCGCGGATATGATCATTCACTGGATGCGCGTCGGTTTCGTACATGGCGTGATGAACACAGATAACATGTCGGTCCTGGGGTTGACCATCGATTACGGCCCATATGGCTGGCTGGAAGACTTCGATCCAAACTGGACGCCGAATACCACCGATGCTTCAGGCCGGCGCTATCGCTTCGGTAACCAGCCGCAGATTGCACTATGGAACCTGGTGCAGTTTGCGAATGCACTCTATCCACTGATCGAAGAAGTCGAACCGCTGCAAGAGGCTTTGGATCAATATGCTGACCGCTTCCAGGCAGGTTGGCAGCAGATGATGGTTGAGAAACTCGGGCTGACTTCGTTTCAGGCCGACGATGATGTGCCGTTGATCGAATCCTTGCAGGAAGTCCTGCAACTGGTGGAAACCGACATGACGATTTTCTTCCGTAAACTGGCACTGTTGGAGACAGACGCGGATCTGGACGATGAGACGCTGCTCGCTCCACTTCGGGATGCTTATTATGCTTCCGAAAAAGTAACCGGCGACATTCAGAAGCAAATCTGCGACTGGTTGCGGCGTTATCAAAATCGCCTGCAACAGGATGGAACCGAATCAGCAGAACGCCGTATACGGATGAATCAGATCAATCCGAAGTATGTGTTACGGAATTACCTCGCACAGCTGGCCATCGACAAAGCCGAAGAGGGGGATTTCTCTCTGGTCAATGAATTACTGGATGTGTTGCGTCATCCATATGATGAACAGCCCGGTCGCGAACTGTTTGCGGAGAAACGACCGGAGTGGGCGCGGAATCGTCCCGGCTGTTCGATGCTGTCCTGCAGTTCCTGATCGCTCAGGCGTTTTCGCCTTTTACTACCGGGGGAAGTGACTCGCCCACAGGAACGAATTTCATCGAGATGGAATTCACGCAGTGCCGGGTATTTTTGTCGGTCATTCGCTCGCCGAGGAAGACGTGTCCCAGGTGCCCCCCGCAGTTATGGCAGACGATTTCGGTACGCATGCCATCGGGGTCGGGGAAGCGATCGACGGCGTCGGGCAGTTCCTCATCGAAACTCGGCCAGCCGCAGTGGCTCTCGAATTTATCGGCACTCTGGTAGAGTGGGGCGTTGCAGCGTCGGCAGATGAAGGTGCCTTCCGCTTTGAGATCGGTGTATTCTCCCACAAACGGACGTTCCGTCCCCTTGTGCAGAATGACGTATTCTTCTTCGGGAGTCAGTTTATTATATGCGGGTTCAGAAGACATGAGATCCTTCCTGTCTGATGATAGCTGGTCAAAGTCGTGTCAGCAGAGCGGCGATTGAGATAAAATGGAATTTATACCGTTCGGGATTGTCTGCCAGTAGTTGTTCAATTCGCTGATATATTTTATCGACGATCTGTTCTGCAACCAACTCTGCAGGCAAGGCTGCTGCCAGTACGGGCTCTGTAAATGCCCGCAGGAAGCCGGTATAGCTTTTCGCCCAGGCTTTGCGATCTCCCGTACGAGCGAATTCGTCATTAAACGGGACCGGGGCATCGATGTCGGCGAGGTGTTCTATCCGAAATGCAGATGACAGCTCCGGTACCTGTTCGATGGGGGCGGCCAGTTCCTGTGTGCTGCGATAGTAGGCCGGGAACAGAAAGTCTTCGTAGAACGTCTTTGGTAACAGATCAGCTTCCACGAAATCAAGCAGGGCGTCACTCAGCACATCGCAGATCCCATGACCTGTAGAGTGGTTCTCATTACGTCCGAAGACCTGTACCAGCAGTTTACCACCGGGGACCAGTTCTGCAGCCCGGGCAGCATAAAACTCACACAGATCTTGATGCGCCTGTTGCTGGAAAGGCTGCAGTTCCTCAAGGGTGACCGAGACTCCCTCTCGAGACGCGCGAGGATTAGGTTGCATTGCCAGAACGAAGTGAGGAAGTCGCTCTTGCGGCTTAGTGTCAAAAAAGCCGATGGCATTGAACGTGGTTGCCACGTGCAGATTGCGAGGCGGCACCAGCCTGCCGAAAGCTGAGCCACCTATGGCTGCGGTATAGACATCGGGGGCGGTGAGGGCTGGGTTCTGTTCGGGAAACAGATTCAGGAACAGCTGGTTGAAGTCATTGGTGGGTAGATCATCGAACAGGGCCCAGACGGGAAGGTCTGTGTGTTGTCGTAAGGCAGCCACAATTCGGTTCATCGTGTAAATGGCGTTCGCGCCTTCCGAGGATCCGATATCGAGTATGTTCCAACTGGACTGGCTTTCCGCAGGGGTGGGCAGGTCGGCGATCGCCGCTTCCAGCCAGGGGAGAAACGAATCCGAAGCGGAACGCTGTTCGCGAGAGTTGGCATCATAATAGCCGCCCCCTTTCATTCCGGTTGTCGCTGGCATCGGCTGATCTCCTGGCTGAGGGGATGATTGTGAAACTCAGAATGGTCCTTTCAGTTTATCTCAGGCAGAATTCAGAATCCATCGCCAGCCGGCCGGTATTGGGATGATTAACTGAGACCTAAATCATTTCCCCCGTAGTGACTTTCGGGGCTGGAAGTGTACAGAATTGAAAATGTGAATGATGTTTAAAAAGGGGCTCTCAGTCTTCGAAACAAAAGATTTTTTTGACGATTGAGAGTCGGAATGGTAAATTATTCACTATGACAGCGAGTATTCTTATTTCATTTCTCTTTGATTGGTCGCGCTGAAAAAACAGGAGTTGCCTACGGAACATCAATCAATCCAGTAACAGGGCGATCGCCTTTCTGCAGTTCGTTCGCCCGCTAAAGGAGTTTTTATGAACAGAAAACAGACAAGCCTTGTGGTCGATGGTGCATTAGAAGAGATTTCCGCACTGGAATATATTCTGCTTGGCGACTTATTGGATTTACTGGATGAAGCAGATGGCGATGCCGCCGCCTGGAAATGGATCTCGAAAGTGCTCGACACGCTTTTGTCCGCGATGCCTCGCGAATTCGAGTTACAGGACGAAGGTGGCTACCTGGAAGAGGTACTGGAAGAACAGCCGAACTGGCAGGGGCAGGTCAGAGACCTTTACCGGGAACGCTGTGAGCTCCTGCGGAAGCTGAATCAGCTGCGGACCCGGATGCGTGATTCTCAGCCTTTGCAGAAAATGCAACAGATCGCCAGTGAATTGCGCGATGAACTACGCGACTGGATTACCAGCTACATCGCTCACCAGCGACACGAACGCCGGATTGTTCAGGACGCGTTCAACAGCGATTTCGGTGTTGGCGATTGAGTAAGGGACCGCTATTCTGCATTTTCCTCAAGTAATTTGCAGGACGAAGAGCGTTGCCAGGATAACGACAGGCAGGAACAGAGCTCCGGCGATGGCGATCCCCATACCGGAGTATCGTTCCGGTGTCAGGCGTATGTCGCGCGCCGCCAGTCCAGCGCAGACGATGCTCAGAAAGCCGATGATGGCAAACCACGCGTACGTGAATGACTCTCCGCGCGGAGCCAGCGGAGTGAAGATCAGCAGCAATCCTGCGACAGGCAGGAGCAAGGCGGTCATCGCTAACGGGTGTCGTCTACTCTGCGTAGTTTTTAGTAGTGAATCTGCAGCAGCTGTCGTTTCATCCCTGTCTCGATAAGCAGTGGGATCATCCAGTTCGGCAATAATCGCACTGATGTCCTGTCTCTCAGGTTGAGTCCCTGTGCGTTCCCAGGCCATCTCCAGAACCTGGGCTTCGACTTCATCACATATATTTTGGCGTTCAGAACGCGAGATTCCAGTTTCCGCCAGTACCTGTTCGATTGCGTCCAGGTACTCATCCAGTGGACTGCGAACTTCATCGGGCAGCTTGGACTGTGTGTGATTCATTCCGGTTCTCCTTCAGCTAATTGACTGACGGCGTTTCCCATTAACTGCCACTGACTCAGCATCGACTGTAGACGTTTCTGACCGGTCGCCGTGAGTTTGTAATAACGGCGGGGTGGTCCCGAGGGGGATGGGGCCGCACGGACACTGACAAACTTTTCGCGCTTCAAGCGGGCCAGGAGCGGATAGACGGTCGATTCGGTGAGTGCCAGTCCTTCAATGTGGTTAATCCGCTGCAGCAACTCGTAACCGTAGGCTTCTCCCTGGCGGAGCGCTGCCAGAACTGTCAGTTCCGTAACCCCTTTCCGTAACTGGCTCATCCAACTCTGCATACTGATTCTTCCTGAACAGGACTACCTTCTAATCAGGTATATCATAATGCGATGTAGTGGTGTGTCAAGAAATATTCTTGAGTGGCACTGGAAAAGTGAGTTCAGAGGATGAAGTGAGCGGAATTCAGTTAACCGAAATCATAGACGAAGACTTCGATTCCGGCGGCGCAGAGGGTTTGCTGGATCAGGGGTTCGATCTGATTCCACTTGCCGCCGGCCAGTCCGCAGCCGATGCGGGGCATGTGGACCGAGGCGGAGAGTTCTCCCGCTTTGTCAGCGACTGTCGCCAGGCACTGTTCAATGGCTGGATAGCGGACCGGGGGACCTTTACTGCCTGTCTTCATGCCGCGCTGACCGATCATGTTGGCGATCCAGATGTATTTCTCGACATTCACAAACTGCACTTCGCCCAAACCGAAACTGTTCTTGGCGCGTTCACGGTACCACAGGCGGTATTCGGCTTCTGGTTCCGGCCAGCGTTTACTGATTGCCAGTACGAAGCCTTTACCCCAACCGCCCAGATCATTGCAGATGTGGGCAATGATCTTGTTGCCCTTCGATTGCGGCTGGGTGGCATCTCCCTGCAGGTAAGTGATTTTGGTCACGGTTTCGATTTCTGGTCACAGATGGTGCCGGGCAGGTCGATGTTATACTTTTTGAGCAGCTTCGCATATTCTCCGCTCTGACAGAGTTTCTGCAGGCCGGCGTTGAAGGCATCCCGCACGGAGGGCTCTTCGAAGTTCGCTTTGAAATACGTGGTCTGCGGGAAAATGGCATGGTATTCGACTTCGTCCAGCTTGTGGCCGGTGGCCTGACTGATGGCGTTGAAGATCGCTTTGTCGATGACGATGACGACGGCTTTATCTTCCCAGAACTGTTTGACCTGCTGACCCTGATCGGCGACTTCGACATAGTTCTTTCGCTGGGGGGCGTCCGGTGAGAACATTTTTTCGAATTCCGGACCGAGTTCGCGGTACGCATCCTGCCAGGTGAGAACTTTGTGATCGGCCAGATCGGCGACCTTTTCGATTTTAAGTTTCGCTGATTTTTTCGTGATCGCGGCGTTGGTGAAGTCGATGAAATTATCTGAGTAGAAAATGCCTTCCACGTCTTTGAACTGCTGTACGCCCAAAGCGAGGTCGGCCTGATCTTCGGCGACCGCGGCCTGCAGTTTCGCGTAGGGCATCTGAATGAAGTTGAGCTTGTAGTCGGGCAGCGCCTGGGTGGCGATATCGACCTCGATGCCTATTGTGGCGTTCTTCATCACGTAGGGAGCGATGTCTGTGCTGATGGCGACGTTCAACTGCTGTTTTTCTGAGCCGGCATCTGGCTCAGGAATGATTTCGGTCTCCGCGGTGATACCTGGTTCTTCTGCCTGGGGCGCAGGCGTTGATTTTTGACAGGCGGTCAGGCACATCGCGAGCAGCGTCAAACCAGCGGCAGTAGACAGTCGGCATCCATTCATCTTTGTTTCTCCTGAGTGAAGGGGGATTTTGCTGGAGTATAATGCGTCATGACCGTTCACTCAACAGGCAGTTATCTGACTCTGGGATTCCCTTCAAATCTGTTCGCCCAGAAAGACGGGTTCGCGGTGGTAGCCGGTCATGACCTGGTAGTAGTGTGAGGCGGGTTGCAGGAGCAGGTAGACAGAGGGCTGTTCCCGCTGGTCGTGGATCAGGACGCCCTGGAGGCCTTCGCGGATCAGAAACCAGACACCCCGCTCAAGTCCGAAGTTGGCCAGGATTTCGACCGGCTCCGGGTGATACTGGGCCCAGGCGCCCGACTGGAGCGTGGCGACATCGCACCACCAAGCAAGGGGGGCGCTGCTGTTACGCTGACGATTGCCCCAGGGGAGGATGTGCAGTTCCCCCTGGTAAAAGACGGGGAGCAGTGGCTGGCGGTGTCGTTGCAGGAACAGGATTTCCTTGTCGGCGGTTTCCGAACGCTGAATGACACGTTCTTCCAGTTGAAAGCGGCGGATCAGTTTGCGGGGGATTTCGCGCCAGGCCAGGGTGATTGCAGTACACATCAGAAGCACATCTTTCCTGAAATGTCACAGATGTCATAGTTGTGAGTCGTGTCGTGGTAGATTTCATGCAGGGGCAGTGTTTCGGCACTGCGGATCGCGAAGCGGCCCAGTTTCTGGTTGATGTTGCGTTTGATCTGATCCAGGGGACTCTGGGCGTCTTCGAAGAAGAGCGATTTTTGAATCCGGTCCCGCCAGACCAGGTTTTCAGCGATGATGTGCATGTGGCTGACGAGGTGCTCTTGCGGGGCGGCGGCCAGCATGGGCATTACGGCGTCATAAATGGTGCGAAAGGAGGCGGAGGGGACGGCCAGCGGCGTGCGTCCGAGCCAGAGCGCGGTCTTGTTGGCGTCGATCTGCAGGCTGATGTGCCGGGCGTAGACACGGTGATGGTCGAGGGCTTCAATCAGGCGTTCAATATTCCGCACGGCCCAGGCGCGGATGCGTTCGGGATCGCTGGTCTTGCCGCCACAGGAACCGCCGCGGGCAATTGCTTTGTGGGGAGGCCGACTGGTCTGGATCGGCGTGACGGAGTCGCCACGCAACTCCCACCAGAGGGCTTCACCTTTGATGGTCAGCAGATCGCGGATCAGCAGCCGGTCTGCCTGGTGGAAATCCCAGCAGGTGTGAATGTTGCGGTCCTGCAATTTGCGTTCGCTCCGCCGGCCGATGCCACAGAGTTCGCCGACCGGTTGGGAGCGCAGGAAGACTTCGCAATTCTCCCTGTCGACGATGCGCACGCCGAATGGTTTGGCGGCATCGCTGCCCAGTTTGGCCAGAGCCCGGGAAGGGGCAATGCCGATAGAAACGGGGACGCCCACTTCATCCTGGACGAGCGTCTGCAGGGCCCGGGTGGCTTCCTGCAGGGGGAGTTGAAAGTAGCGCTGAAGTTCGCCGGCGTCGAAAAACATTTCGTCGATGCTGTAGTATTCGACGCGGGGACTGACCATTTTGAGCAGGTCCAGCAGGCGACGGGAGATGACTTCGTACCAGCGGAAATCCCGTTTGACAAAGACGGCGTGGGGACAGAGTTTCTTGGCTTCCCAGATGGGGTGCCCGGTCTTAACGCCGTAGGATTTGAGTTCATAGCTCTTGGCGATGACGCAGGCTCCCTGGTTGCCCAGGACGCCACAGGGAACGCCGCGCAGTGTGTAAGATCTTACTCTTTCACAGCTTACGTAGAAGCAGTCCGAATCAATATGTCCAATCAAAGTCGTGCCCATGCGGGCATGGTATCAGAGCTTTCATGGAATACTACTGAACAGTATTTTGGATTTGCCAGGCCGGGGCCGGAGCTCAGCCATGATGGGATTCAAAGGTTTCCGCAGACGCCAGATTCCAGAGTTTGCTGTAAACGGGGTAAGGGCAGTCCTCGAGCAGCTCTCCCGGTTTGAGGAAGTCGAAGGCTTCATAATAGGAGAGAACTTCGGTCCGTTTCGGGCGGAGATAGATGTGCCAGGGTCGTAATTCGTTGGGATGGTCCAGGCCGGCAGCCGCGATGACTTCGGTCAGGGCTTCCATCGTATTGTGATGGAAATTGTAGGCACGTTCGCTCTTATCCGGTACGACGAGTGCCCGCTGGCGTCCCTTGTCCTGGGTGGCGACGCCGACCGGACATTCGTTGGTGTGGCAGGCCTGTGCCTGAATACAGCCGACGGACATCATGAAACCGCGGGCGGAGTTGCACCAGTCAGCACCGATGGCCAGGCAGCGGGCCAGTGTGAAAGCGGAACTGACTTTGCCAGCGGCAGCGATTTTGATTTTATCGCGGAGATTGCAGCCGACGAGGGCATTGTGCACGAAAATCAGCCCGGTCTTTAAGGGCATACCCATGTTATCGGAAAATTCCAGCGGGGCGGCCCCGGTGCCCCCTTCGCCGCCATCAACGGTGATGAAATCGGGCAGGATACCGGTCTGCATCATGGCTTTGCAGATAGCGAGGAATTCACTGGGATGTCCGATACAGAGTTTGAAGCCGACCGGCTTCCCTCCGGAGAGTTCCCTTAACTGCGCGATGTATTCACACAGGCCGATAGGCGTTGAATAAGTGGAGTGGCCGGGAGGTGAGATACAGTCTTCCCCCATGGGAACTTTACGGGTCGAGGCGATCTCGGGGGTGATTTTGGCAGCGGGGAGCACGCCCCCATGACCGGGTTTGGCACCCTGCGAGATTTTAATCTCAATCATTTTGATGGTTTCATGAGCCGCCTGTTCCTGGAACAGATCGGGGTTGAAGGTGCCGTCATGATTCCGGCAGCCGAAATATCCGGTTCCGATCTGCCAGACAAGGTCGCCGCCCGGCTTCAGGTGATACGGGCTCACGCCCCCTTCGCCGGTGCAGTGGTAGAAATTCCCTTTTTTGGCGCCCGCGTTCAGAGCCATAATTGCATTCGCGGAAAGGGCGCCGAAGCTCATAGCAGAGATATTCAGAATGGAGCAGGAGTAAGGCTGCTTACACTCCGGTCCACCGACGGTCGTGCGAAACAGTTCTTTGGAACGGGGACGCGGCGCCATGGAGTGATTGAGCCACTCGTATTCATCACCGTAGACGTCGAGTTCGGTGCCGAATGGTTTGAGACCATCGATGTTTTTGGAGCGTTCGTAAATCAGGGAGCGATCATCGTTGTTGAAAGGACGGCCATCGATATTGCTTTCGATAAAGTACTGGTGTATTTCCGGTCGGATCATTTCGAACAGGAACCGCAGGTGTGCCATGATCGGATAGTTGCGGGTGATGCTGTGTCGGGTCTGGACCAGGTCCCAGACTCCCAGCAGGGAGAGGGGCGCCAGAACGAGCAGCGGCCAGAAAAACCAGTCATCAACGGCGAGGCCCAGAATAAAAAACAGCAGGGTCAGCAGCACAGACAGGATGAAAGCCGAGTATCTCATGTGATTGACCAGTCAGAAACGAGAACAGTGGTGTCGAAATATTGATGAATGCAATCCGCGGCTGATCAGGGAGAGTCCCCGTTCAGGATGGGTTGATCCTGGTCTACTCCCCGGGTTAACAGGAAATCTACAATCAGGTGGAGCTCATCGGAGCTGATAGAGCTGGCAAACGCCGGCATGTTATGCCCACCGTTGTTGATGCGAATGATCAAATCATCGCGGGTGAGCAGCTTGCCGATTTCGGTGAGCTCGGGACCTCGATGACCGCCGTATCCACTGATGTCATGACAGTACAGACAGCCTTTGATATGCATCAGCTTCGCCCCTTCCATCAGAGGGCCCTGATCGGTGCCGACAACGGAAGCCGGCAATTCCTTCACGCCGAAATCGGGTGACCAGGGCTTTTTGTAACCGTAAATGGTAAGTACCAGAAAAGCCACCGAACCGAAGATCACGGTTCCCCCGGCCCAGGGACGTTTGGAAGGTGCCCGGTGTCCTTTGTTGGAGATCATGGGCAGGAAGAACAGTCCCAGGAAACCGAGAATCGGCACACCGAGAATGACCCAGGTTTCCAGTTTAGGCGGCAGAAGCGAGAGCACGGCGAAGTACCAGAGGAAGTACCAGTCGGGGAGTGGGTTCGCGTTGATACTGCTCGGGTTTGGTGGCGGATCGAGTGTCGGCGGACCGAGAAACAGGGAGCAGCCCAGGATGATACCCACGATGATGGTGGAGAAGATCATGTCCCGCCACATGGCGTCCGGCCAGAACGGAACCCCGGTTTTGTTGATGCGTTCTTCGTACTTTTCTTTATAGGTTTCCGGGTCGACCGGATCGTTGGCATCAGGCATTTCAGAGATGCCGTGCCGCATGATCAGCAGCATGTGCAGGCCGATGCCCGCGAAAATAATCGCCGGCATGATAAACACGTGCATGGCGAAGAAGCGGGTAATGGTCGAGCCACCTACCGTTTCTCCGCCCATGATGAAGTGTGCGATTGTAGGGCCGATGATGGGGGTTCTGCCTGCCATTTCTGCGGCCACGGTGACGGACCAGACCCCGTTGGCGTCCCAGCGGAGCAACTGTCCGGTGAAGGCCATGCCCAGCACGACAAACAGCAGGACCACGCCACTCATCCAGTTCATTTCCCGGGGATACTTGTAGGTGGCGTGCATATAGACCTGGATCATATGAATGACGGCCAGCATGACCATCGCGGAGGCACCGTAATAGTGCATGCCGCGCAAGAGGTTGCCCAGGGGAGCGGTGTTGGTGATATAGACGAGGCTTTCGTAAGTTTTTTCACCACCGGGAACATAGGCCATCGCCAGGCAGACCCCGGTGAAAACCTGCACCATGAACGCGCAGAGCGTTGCACTCCCGAAGATATACCACCAGCGGGCACTATCAGGGACCAGATGCACCATGAGCGGCACAATGTAATCGGAATACCCGATTCGATTGTCGATCCAGTTCCAGGTTCGCATCAGAGGATTCTTGCTCATTCAGCCGGCTACTCGCTTTTCAAAGGTGATTTCAAGTAATTTTGGTCAGCGTCAATGGTGTCGGCCCGGATTCAATTTCGACCTGACCATTATTGATGCGAACATTCAGTCGCTGCAGAGGCTCTGGTGGAGGACCAGCGGCGACGGTCCCGTCTTCGTAATACACGCCTCCGTGACAGGGGCACATAAACAGCCGGGGATCATCGACCCATCTGACGGGGCAACCCAGGTGCCGACAGTTAATCGAAAAGGCGATGAACTCGGTTTCACTGGCACGACGGATCCAGGCACCTTCTTTGGCCGTGATGCCTGCCCAGGGGACGGAAGAACTGTCCTCATACTGTACCAGCACAAACCCGCCGACTTTGAAGTCTTCCAGCTTGCCGACTTTCCGCCATTTCTGTTTGGGTTTGCGGAACACCGGTGCGAGTACGAAACCAATGCCGGGCAAAGCGATGATGACACCGATGACTGCAGAGAGGGCAATCGACAGCCGGGCCAGAAAGGTTCTGCGCTGTTGTTGCTGACAGCAGGGTGTTTCGTTTGTGGGCTGATCGCTGGTCAAGGTGTTTTACTCCATGTAGTGCGGATCTCATGCATCCAGGCCCAGATGGCGCCAAACATCATCAGGCCTCCGATCAGGGACATACTCCAGTGAGTGAGAATTCCCCAGAAGGCAAACATGATTCCCATGGACAACGCGGCAGGGGCATAGGTCGGTCGCAGTTCCGGTTCTTCCGTTTCGGTTTCTGTTTCCGCGGTTGTAGTCTCGTTCATCGATGTGCCTCCCTCAAGGAGCCTGTTGTGTCAGGTGCTGCCATAGGTTCCATGTCTGCATACCAGCGTCTGAGTGTGACCATGATGGCTGTCACATAGAGCGAGCAGGGGGGAACCCACATCAGCAGGCCACCCAGTTTCTGGTCGGTGGCTGGCGTCAGTCCCTGGTCGTAGAGCATGCTCAAAATTCCGATGCGATCGACGGGGTTGGCGAAGGCCGGGCAGACCGAGATGACGGTAAACGTGATATAGATTCCCAGGAGCGTACATCCCAGGCAAGCTGAGAACAGGTACAGGACAGCCTGTGCCGAGGGAAGATGAAAGCGTTTTACGGGAGAGAAGATGGGCCACCAGAATGCCAGACCGGCCAGCAGAAAAGTGGCGTCGCGGACAATTCCCAGTGAGTAGCTCTCAGTTGATGCACTGCAGAAAGAGGGGATGTGCCAGAACCACATCACACCCAGGCCACTGAGCCAGCCCAGAAAAGGTACCGAGAGCACATGGCCGATGCGGTTGAGTAGCGGATTCTGGAACAGGGTTTCCATCGCAGAGGATGGGAGACTGAGCAGGAGCAGTAGCGGAACAATCAGCAGCAGGGCCAGATGCTGGATGACATGTGCGCTGAACAGGTAACCGTCTGAAAGCACGCCGATCGGAGAGACATAGGCCAGTGCCAGCGTGAGCAGCGCCAGGGCAAAGCAGGCGATCTGTTTGCCTGACTGTCCGCCCAGGCAGACGAGGTACAGGCCGGTCAGGGCCAGTATCAGTAGCCAGATCGGCGAGTTCCATTTCCATAATTCGCTTGTCAGATCGAAGTATGAACTCATTGGAGAAGTCCCAGATAAATAATTCCAAAGACGGCAATCCAGACGACATCGACGAAATGCCAATAGACGCCGACGGCGGCGAACACGTTTGATTTCCGGGCCGTCAGGCTGCCTTTCAGGCCCAGGATCAGCATCACGATCAGGGCGATCACACCAGCAGTCACGTGGATACCATGGAAGCCGGTGACAGTGAAAAATGTGGCTGAAAACAGGTCGGTATTGATGGTGATGTTATCCATCAGGAGCCCCGTGTATTCCCAGGCCTGACCACAGAGGAAGGTGATGCCCAGCAGAATCGTCAGTCCCAGGGAGATATTGAATGCTTTCTGCATCCCTCGTTTGAGAAACCGCTCTGCAATCCAGAAGGTGACACTGCTGGAAATCAGGAACAGGCTGAAGATGCCCGTTCGCTTGACGTTCAGGACGGCAGAGGTGACTTCCTCTTCCGCACTGCGGGTATTGAAAACCACATAGGCGACCAGCAGCAGCAGGAAGAAGACCGCTTCCGAAGCGATAAATGCCCAGGCGGCGATCTTGGGAAGATTGCCGCGGCGGCCTTTGTCTTCGGGAGTGGTTTCTACTTTCCAGTCTGCACTTTCGGGATGATTCAGATCCCAGACGGGACGCCGGCTTTTAATTTCGGGAACTGTTTCGAAGTTCTCTGTGGGCGGAGGGGACGTGGTCGCCCATTCGAGGGTAAAGGCATCCCAGGGATTGTCGCCGGCGATTTTACCGCGCTTGAGACTCACGGCGATATTCCAGAGTAACACCAGCGTACCGACGGCCATGAAGACCGCTCCCAGGGAAGCGACGCCATTCAGCAGTGCCCAGCCGGGATTGTCTGCATAGGTATAAACACGACGGGGCATGCCCATCATGCCCAGGAAGTGCTGAACCATGAAGGTCATGTTGAACCCGATGACCCAGAGCCAGAACTGGGTGAGCCCCAGTCGCTCGTTGAGCATCCGGCCGGTCATTTTGGGGAACCAGTAATAGGTGGCAGAGAACAGGGCGAATACGAGGCCGCCAATCAATACGTAATGAAAGTGTGCGACGACGAAGTAGGTGTCGGTGAGCTGCCAGTCGATGGGGACCGCAGCGAACATGATGCCGGTCAATCCTCCGATCACAAACTGCAGCAGAAACGCGACAGCAAAGTGCAGCGATGTATTGAAATTGATTTCCCCGCCCCAGAGGGTGGCTGTCCAGTTAAAGACTTTAATGCCGGTGGGGATCGCGATGAGCAGCGAACCGACGGCAAAAAAGATGTCTGCATACATACCCAGGCCGACAGCGAACATGTGGTGCGCCCAGACCCCATATCCGAGGAGGACGATGGCCACAGAGGAAGCAGCGACGAAGGTATAACCATAGATGGGTTTGCGGGAGAAGACGGGGATGACTTCGCTGATCATACCGAAGCCGGGCAGAATCAGAATGTAGACTTCGGGGTGACCGAAGATCCAGAAGTAATGCTGCCAGAGTACCGCGGAACCGCCGCGACTGGGATCGAAGAAGGCAGATCCCAGCCAGCGATCGATGAGAAGCATGGCCAGGGCCGAGTTCAGTGCCGGCAGTGCGAGGATGATCAGGATCACCTGCATGAGCATCATCCAGACAAACAACGGGACCCGCTGCAGGCTCATGCCGGGCGCACGGAGGCTGATAATCGTGGCGAAGATGTTGATCGCCCCCGAAACGGAGCCAATGCCCATGAGTAGCAGGCCGATGATCCAGTAGTCAACTCCCTGCAGAGAACTGTAGGCTTTGGTGGAGAGGGGAACGTAGTTGAACCAGCCGGCGTTAGGGGCGGAACCCGTCAGAAAACTGAAGTGCAGCAGGGCCGCTCCGAAGAAAAAGATCCAGAAGCCGAACGAGTTCAGGCGTGGAAAGGCGACATCGCGGGCACCGATCATCAGGGGCACAAAATAATTGGCAAACCCTGTCAATACGGGCATGCCCACCAGGAAGACCATGGTGGTGCCATGCATCGTGAATAACTGGTTGAACATTTTCGGCCCAAGAAACGTGTTATTGGGCAGCGCAAGCTGAATTCGCATCAACAGGGCTTCGAAACCGCCGATCCCCAGGTAGAACACGGCAGTCAGGATGTACATGATGCCGATTTTTTTATGGTCTAGCGTACTGACCCAGTCGAGCAGCCGCGTGTAGTTCGCGGGGGACTCAAGGCTGGTATAGTCGGCTTGTTCAACAGATCCTGTCGTCACTTGAGTGTCTCCAGGTAGGCTACGAGTTGTTTAAGATTCTTTTCACTGAGCTTGAAGTTCGGCATTTTACAGCCGGGTTTGACCGCCTGGGGGTTTTTGAGCCAGAGGGTCAGGTTCTCAGTGGAGTTGGTCAGAACGCCTGAACCAATTTCGCTGCGCGTCGCAAAATGAGTCAGGTCGGGGCCGATCATCGCCTGGGCTGAGGTACCTGCGATCTTATGACACCGCGGACACGTTGCTTTGAAAAAGTATTCTCGACCAGCCGTGGCCAGGGGGGAGATCAGCGTTGTCGCTTCGGGTTTCTTTTGTTGTCCGGCGATCCACTTCTGGTATTCTTCTTCGCTCTCACCGATGACTAAGAAGTTCATCCAGGCATGCTGGGCACCACAGTATTCGGAGCAGCGGCCCTGGTAAGTGCCCGGCTTGCTGGCCTGGAGCCAGAGGTAGTTGTCACGTCCGGGGATGGCGTCAATCTTAGGGCCGAGCTGCGGGACCCAGAAGCTGTGGATTACGTCATCCGAGTTGATGCGGATGCGAAATTTCCGTTTGGGATCGGCAGGGATGTGAATTTCATTCGCGGAGATCACGCCCGCTTTGGGATACTCGACCTCCCACCACCACTGGTGTCCGGTGATAATCAGTTCGACATCCTGAACTTCCTCGGCGTTGTCTGCGCTCTGTGGTTTTACATCAGGTATGGCGTTGAGGGTGATGACCAGGTTCGCACTGATGGCGACCAGCCAGAGTACAATAATAACCGGGCCGATGACCCAGGCGATTTCTGCTTTTTCACTGCCAAAATTCTGATCGGGAAGCGTCTGGCGGCGGCGGCCTTTTGAAATGGCAATCAGGATCAGCCCAGTCACGATCGCAAAGATGACGGCACTGATCAATAAGACCTGAAGAAACAAGTTGTTGATTGCCTCTGCCTGTGGCGACGCGGGGTCAAGAACAGGAATCACAGAGTTCATAAACAATGCCTGGAATCTGATATGCTAAAGATGTCTGCTGCGTGATGAGGAGCGGCTAAGTCAGGTTGATGACTTAGTATAGTTCAATAGTGTGATTAATGAATGCGAATTGATCAATTTCTATTCTGAAAAAAAACGGAACTGCGGCCAAATCAAAGCTCGTGGAACCCAGACGGGCTATCTTATCCCAAGTGAAACAGGCAATGTTTAACGTTTCTTTATTTTTCTCTCCATCGTAATGAATACACGGTCGACTTTAACGTATCAGAGTTTTCGCAGGTTAGATTTCCTGTCGCTGTTAAAGATTCTCGGGTTCAATAAATGCAGATGCGATGATGTTTGAAAGCTGTACCAGTCGCCAGGGAGCACGCGAGCGGATCGCTGTTGTAAGTAGAACAGCAAAGCCGTCACGACGACGATCCATCCAGACCATGGTACCTGTCGCGCCGGTATGTCCGAAGACGCTGCGGTCGAGCAGGTTGCCCCAACTGCCACTCTGACCCGGATGATTTAATCTCCAGCCGAGCCCCCATGGTTGCGAGCGGCGGATTGATTCGGGCAGATCGGGATAGTCATCCAGGCGATTGGTCGTGGCCATCTCGACCATGGAGCGGGAGAGTAGTTGTGTTCCCTGGACCTCACCATAATTGAGCATGCACTGACAGATGACTGCCATATCTGCGGGAGAAGCGAACATACCTCCCCAGGGGACACCGAGATCCTGCCAGTATTTGCTGTTCCAGCCGAAATGAGAGCCAGCCTGGTACTCGGGCGTTTCGACCCGCACCAGTCGCTCACGGGGAAAATCGCCCCGTCCGAGCCAGGTGCTGTTGAGGCCCAGCGGTTTGATAATTTCATCGCGAACGTGCTGAGCGATGGTTTTGCGCGTGAGTCTCTGCACAATTTCAGCCACGATTAATGTACCCATGCTCTGATAGCTGAGTCCGGTGCCCGCAGGCTGGAACAGGGGAACCGTGTCATTGATGGCCCCGTTGATAAATTTATCCAGGGGGGCCAGTGACTGGCGGAGTTCCACATTGTTCGACAGCATATCAGGCATTCCCGAAGTGTGTGTGAACAGATGGTGGACCAGAATTGATTCTTTATGGTGCGCTGCGAAATCGGGGATGTAATGCGTGACTGGATTGGAGAGAACCAACTGGCCACGTTCCACGAGACGCAGGGCACTCATATAAACGACGGGTTTGGTAATCGATGCGAGCAGAAACATTCCATCCTGGCGAATCGGTTCTGCTTTTCTTTCCGGCCCCTGTTTGCCGAAGAACCTTGGTTCGACCATTTTTCCATGCCGACCGACGACAATGGCAGCGCCGGGAATATCGCCGGCGTCCGTCCATTCTGTCAGCAGTTGATGCGCCAGTTTGAGCCGTTCCGGATCCAGGTTCAGTTCCCGGGGTTCGGCGGTGGGGAGTGCAGTCATCAGCAGGTTCCTCTGAAAGCAGGGGGCGGGATTGACTCGAGCCAGCCAGTTCACGATGATCGATATTAGAGTCAGCGTCAAGTGAGAGAGGGGGCTGACTACTCTGAAGGCTCGCAATCTGATGAATTCACTTACTGAGGTTGACTGAACGATGAACCGGTGTCTGTCTATATTGTGTCTATGTTGTGTGCTGTTCTGGAACCTCACTGTGCAGGCCGCAGAATTGCCGGACAAGGATGGCACGGTGACTATCGCGACACAGGAATGGCCGTTTCAGCCGGGGCCGCGTGAAGTCAAAGTCTACATTTACTATCCCGGTAAAAGTCTGCAGCAGGTGAATAAAGAGACGGGGCTGATTCTCAACCTGCATAACTGGGGTGGGACGAATACTTCTGGAGCCGGCAATCCGAGTGTGCTGACTAAAGAACTCAATGTGATTGCGATCTCCGTGGACTATCTGCAGAGTGGTTCGTGGAAAGACCAGTCGGGAACTCCTTACGATTTCGGTTACCTGCAGGCCATCGATGCACTGCGAGCACTGGCGTTTGTCCTTCAGGGATTACAGGACAAGCAGATTCCGTTCAACGACAAGCGGATCTATGCGACCGGGGGATCGGGGGGCGGGAATGTCACCCTGATGTGTAATAAATTCGCACCGCATACTTTTACCGGCGTGGTTGATATCTGTGGCATGCCCCGGTTGAGTGATGACATCGCATACAATCTGCCCGGGGGGAGCAGCCTGAATGCCCGCTACAGCAAGGATCCGCATTCTCCCGACTACCTGACGCCCGGCGGCCAGGAGATTCGTTATCTGGGGAATCCACATCATCTGAAACTGATGAAAGCCCGGGGACATGAAACGAAAATTCTGATCATCCATGGCACCGGGGATACCACCTGCCCGTATGCAGACGCGCGGGACATGTTTCAGAATATGAAAGCAGCCGGCCTGGACGTTTCCGCGAAGTTTGTGACGGAGAACGATCTGGATGGCAAGATTTTCAAATCGATCGGGCATTCACTCGGCGATCGCACGCAGATGATTGTGCAACTGGGAGGAGAGTTTATCATCCCGGGACGACCCCAGTATCGATTGCGAAGTTCACCAACCGACTTTGAGCTGAAACAGGATGTGGTCTATCCCACGTCCGACGGTCGCTACGTGATTTCCTGGCAGAAGGGGATTCCTGAAGTTCGCTTCGAAGCCCAGTAGGTTCTCACCGTTGATGTGAGCCGAAAATGATCAGTCGGCTTCTCCCGGTTTGAAATCGATCAGGGCTTTGGGGGGCAGGGCCACGCGCAGGGCATTCAGTACGGCCAGAACGTCAATCACTTCCTGGCTGATCGCACCTGCAACCGGTGGGAGATAACCGGCGGCTGCCAGCAACATGCCCAGCATGCTCAACGCCATGCCGCCGATGGCACTCTGCAGGGCGATGCGACGCATGCGACGACTTATGTGCAGGAATTCGTCGATCTTCTGCAGCGAGCTGTCCATCACAATCACATCTGCAGCTTCCGTGGTGACATCGCTGTTCTGTCCGAAAGCGACGCCTACAGTTGCAGCGACGAGTGCCGGCGCGTCATTGATGCCGTCCCCCACGAAGATGGTATTCGCCTGGGCTGTTTCCTGGTTGACGATTTCGAGTTTCTGCTCGGGGCTCTGACTGAAATAGACCTCTTGAATTCCGACCTGTTCGGCCAGGTAGCGCACCTCCGATTCCCGGTCTCCTGAGACCAGCATGGTCCTGCCGAAGTGGTGCTTGGGGGAGAGGTGATTGATAAAGGAGAGGCCATCGGTGCGGGGCGTATCCCGAAACCGGTAGAGCCCCGCATATTGATTGTCGATCAGAATCACACATTCCAGCCCGCCGACCTGTTCGGGGAGCTGTGATTCCAGATCGGGGTATTGCTGAAGCAGTTTTTTGCGACTGGTGATCTCGACACTGTGGCCGTTGACCGTGCCTTTGAGGCCCTGTCCGGGAGGCTCGCTGATTTCGGTTGCCTCATGCACGACGGCCCGGGCCTCCTGCATGGCATCCAGAATGGCCTGGGAGAGCGGGTGTTTGGAAAAACGCTCGATACTGCCCACCAGGGAGAGGACTTCATCCGCATTCATGTTAGGCGCATAGATTTGTTCGGTGAGTTGCGGTTCGCCGTAGGTCAATGTGCCTGTTTTATCGAAGATGATCGTCCGACAGGTGTCTGCGGTCTCGAGGGATGTTGGATCCCGGACAATGATTGCCCGGCGTGCTGCCAGGGAGATTGAACCGATAATCGCGACCGGAATGGCAATCAACAGCGGGCAGGGGGTGGCAACAACCATCACCGCCAGGAAGCGGACCGGGTCGCCGGTCAACACCCAGGCTACGATGCCAATCAGAACCGCCAGCGGTGTGTACCAGGCTCCCAGTCGATCTGCCAGTCGTCGCATCCGGGGGCGGTGCTGTTCGGATGCCTGCATGACCTCCATGATTTTGGCATACCGCGAATCGATGGCCCGTTTCTCTGCGCGAACAATCAGGGCCGCTTCTCCATTGATTGCCCCGGAGAGGACCTGCGATCCCGGCGTCTTGGACATCATGTAGGGTTCCCCGGTGAGGTAAGATTCATCCATGACGCCGTGCCCTTCGAGCACGGTTCCGTCGATGGGACAGGTCTCATGGGGGAAGATCACGATCATATCGTTGATCTGAATCTGATCGAGAGCGATGTCGTCGATGCGGGAATCGGTTTTGCGATGTGCGATGGACGGCATGCGCCGGCTGAGAGCCTGGAGGACGGACGAGGCACTACGGACCGCGTAGGCTTCGAGGGCCTCACCTCCCGAGAGCATCAGCACCACCAGGGAACCGGCCAGGTACTCTCCCAGAATGACTGACACCACGATCGAGATCCCGGCCAGCAGGTCAGATCCGAATTCGCGATGGACCATTTTGACCAGCAGGCCCCAGACCAGAGGCGTGCCTCCCAGCAGCAGGACCGACCAGAGAGGGAGGTTCTGGGTTGTTTCCGGAACATTCCAGCCATAGCGCAGACAGAGGTAGACCACGATCATCAGAATCGTGAACAGCGCGATAACGGTTTCCAGTGATTTCCAGAGTGATGATCTCGAAGAGACAGAGGGGGAGTCTGACACTGAGGACCCTTTGATCTGTGATGAAGAATGCCCGCACAGCTCGGCGGATGTTGTGCTGCCAGTCAGCATGCATTATAGCAGCTCAGTGCGAGGCGGTCCTCTGAGTATCAGGGAAAAGTATGCTGGAAAGTCGAGGTTAAGGCAAAACCGTCGAGCTTCAGGCGATGACCATTTGTGCGATCAGTCCAAAGACAAAGCCGAGGACAGCGCCCAGGGAAGGTGCCCAGCGGCGTTCGAGTTTGGCCTGGGGGGCAATATCCTGAAATGTCAGATACAGAATACCACCGGCGGCGAAGAGCATGATCAGGCCGACCATTCGCGGAATGAGTGCCAGCAGATAGTATCCAATCAATCCCGAGATGGGGCCGAGCAGGACCAGTAGACAGAAACCAGGCAGAATGTATTTTTTCGTCATGGTGGTAGTACTGTTGAGTTCGCGAAAGGCATTAAAGCCTTCCGGCAGATTCTGCAGTCCGATGAGGATCGCCAGCAGGAGTCCGACGGATTCTCCATTGGTCGCGAAGGAAGCCCCCAATGCCAGGGATTCGGGAACAAAGTCGAGCAGCATCGCGATTAACTGAGAGGCTGAGTTTTTGTGAGTCGCCAGAATGCGGTCGACAACCATGAAGCAGACGCCGCCAAATAGAATCGCCGACGCTGCGATCAGGGGGGGCTGCTCGGAAATGCCCTCTGGTACGAGGACCAGGGCGACAGCCGCCAGCAGGACGCCTCCACCGAAGGCGATGATGGAGTGTCGAAATTCGACTTCCAGCCAGCGGGGATGAATCCGTTCGATCAGCGCGAGGAACCCCCCGATGGGAATCGTGATCCCGGCCAGAGTCGTTAATACAATCACTTCCAGTACGCCGCTCAAGGGCAGTCCTCGTGATGACCGTTCCGTGAAACGTTGAGGGAAAACAGATCAGATACCAGACAAGTGGCTGGCGTCTGAAACGTAGGCTATAGACTATACGGTTTCACGGTCATAAATCAACCAGATCATTCACAAGAAGGAAGATGTTCTTTACTGATGTGCTGACAAAAAAACAGCCCGGCTGAGAAACCGGGCTGTCGAATTTAATAGACTATGCTACATCAGCCTTATTCAGGCAGACGTCCGGACTCTACTTTCGGGAAGGGGCCGGTGCAGGCTTTCATGAAGGCGACCAGGTCTTTTTTGTCCTGGGCCGACAGGTTCAGTTTTTTGACCTTGTCACTCAACCAGGGGTTAGGTGTGCCCCCTTTGTTGTAGTGTTCCACGACTTCTTCCAGCGTCTCCAGCGATCCATCATGCATGTAAGGTGCACTTTGTTCGACGTTGCGAATCGTGGGAGTTTTGAAGGCACCTTTGTCTTTTTCCTGTTTGGTGACTTCGTAGCGACCGAGGTCCGGTTTATCTGCATCCATGCCGACGCCCAGGTTGTGGTATTTTTCATCGGCCAGGTTCGGACCCAGGTGACAGGCGGCGCAGTTGACTTCTTCGCTGAAGAACAGTTTCATACCGCGTTTGGCACTGTCTGACATGGGATGTTTTTTTGTCATCGCCAGGGCCGCTTCGTACTCTTCCTTGAAGTCTTCCAGATCTTCCTTATCAAGTTTGAGGAATGGTTTGAGCTGTTCCTGATAATCGAAGGGAGTCGGTCCGGTCACCACGGCACGTTCGAAAGCCGCGATTGCTTTACCGACATTGTCAATGTTGACGCCGTCTTTGAAGATTTTCTTGAACTGCATCTGGTAGCCGGGAATCTTCTTGATTGTTTTGACGGCGGTCTCGTGTGTGTTACCCATTTCGATCGGGTTAGCAATCGGACCGACGGCCTGTTCTTCCAGAGTGGCGGCGCGTCCATCCCAGAACTGAGGACCACTCAGAATCCGGTTGTAGCTGATGGGCGAGTTGCGGCCCCCTTCCTGATCCCGGATACCGATGCCGAACTGTGTGTGTCGTCCCCAGCCTTCATCGGGATGATGGCAGCTGGCACAGCTGATGGTGTTATCGGACGAGAGACGCTTGTCGAAATAGAGCTGGCGACCCAGTTCAACTTTGGCGCGGGTCAATGGGTTTTCAGTGAGGCCCTGAATTTGAGCCTGACCGGCACTGAGGCCGAGGGGGAGCGTGACTTCCAGAATCTGGTGATTCTCGGGATTGTCGAGCCATTCTTTGATTTCGGCTTTGGTTAACGGTCCTTTGCCGGGAATTCCCAAGGTGAGTTCATCTGTACCCAACTGCACTTTGTTTGATTTTTTTTCGGCAGCCTGTGCTGTTCCCGTCTGTGTGCAGGTCAGTCCTGCCAGCAGGGCAGTCGCCATGCTGATTTTAAGCAGGAGCGGGTAGCTTCGGTGTTCCGATACGTTCATTCGAGTCTCTTCCTTTCCGGGGGCATCCCGGTGATTTAAGTATAACCAGTAAAACGAAAGGGGCTGTTAAGGTATCTCGACGGCATCCTGATCATGACGCAGTCGGTGATTGAGACAGTAATATTGGTTGAGGAATGTTTCAGGTGGGGAAACACTTTTACATCATATATATAAAATTGTACGCATGCATGCAGGGGTTTTCAATTTGGAACCTGTCAGACGGGGAGGGTTTTGTGGAATTGATTTTTTTCTGAAAGTCATTTCAGTTCAGCTGACTTCTGCCGGACTCGTCTGCAGCAGGACCATTTCCCGGTATTTGCCATCAGTCTCCATGAGTGTCTCGTGTGTGCCGGTTTCGATGATGCGTCCCCCCTCAAAGACGACGATCCGATTCGCGTGGGTAATCGTGCTCAGGCGGTGGGCGATCACAAAACAGGTGCGATTTTGCATCAATGTGGCGAGACTGTCCTGAATCAGGCGTTCGCTTTCTGTATCCAGGTTACTGGTCGCTTCATCAAGAATTAACAGACGGGGATCCGCCAGAATCGCACGCGCGATGGCCAGACGCTGTCGTTGTCCGCCGCTCAGTTTGACACCCCGCTCACCAATGAGGGTCTGATAACCTTGTGGCAGTTGCCGGATAAATTCATCGGCATTCGCGACTTCCGCAGCGTGTTGGATTTCGGACAACTCCGCATGCCGATTGCCGTAACCGATATTTTCTGCAACGGAGCCATCAAACAGAAAGACGTCCTGTTCAACGACGCCGATCAGGTGCCGGTAGCTTTCTACATCGAGGTCTTTCAGATCCTGGCCATCGAGCTGCACCTGGCCCGATGTTGGATCGTAAAATCGGGCGACCAGATTGCAGAAGGTGGTTTTGCCCGCCCCACTGGGACCCACCAGTGCGATGGTTTCTCCGGGGGCGATATCAATCGAAATTTCCTCCAGGGCATATTGCAGTGAGCCGGGATATTGAAAATTCACATCCTGGAAAGTGACGCGGCCTTCCACCTCGCCCCGACTGATTTTTCTGGCGGTGGCTGATTCCATTTCGCGAGGCTCTTCGAGTAGATCGAGTACGCGATCCAGTCCAGAGAGGCTGTTCTGGAACTGGGCGGCACTTTGTGCAAGCATGGCCAGCGGACCGAGCAGCATCAGCAGGTAGGCCAGAAACATCACCAGATCGCCCAGGGTGAGTTCTCCCTGCAGCACCTGCCAGCCGCCGTAGAGGAGCAGGCAGGCCGAAGCGATCGGGATCAGGGTTTCCCAGACAATTTCAATCAGTCGCGACCACCACCAGGCGTAAAGTTCCTGGCGACCCATCAGGTGGTTGCCGCGCAGCACACGTGTGGTTTCAGATCGCTGTCGCCCGAAGGCACGCACGACGCGCATGCCACCAAAGGATTCGGTTGCCAGAGCATCGACGGCGACGCGCTGCTGGCGGACTTTACGGTGTTGCGGACGAATCCGACTGATCCAGGTACGATGTGTGAGGTAGACCAGCGGTACCAGAAACAGGGCGCCCAGTAACAGGCGCCAGTCGACCCAGGCGAGAATGATCAGGCTCCCCAGTAACTGGATGATGGCGCGACAGGGATTGTAAAGCATGCCGAAGACCAGTTCGCCGACACTGCCGGCATCTTCGCGGAGAATGCTGGTCGCACCACCTGACTTGAGTTCCTGAACGCGGTGCAGGGGGAGGCGGACTGCGTGCGCAAAGACGAGTTTGCGGACCTTCATTTGAATCAACTTGGTGATGCGGGTTGCATGCCAGCGTCCCCAGATCTGCAGCGCGATACGCACCATGGAAATCAGAATCACACCAACAGTGATTGTGACCAGCAGAGGCCAGGGTTTATGTGGGATCCACGAGGGGAGATCAACGGGCAGCGGTTTCTGATCGAGGACATAGTCGACCACGAATTTTGTGGCCGCAGGTGGGATTAACGCGAGCAGGGTTGCAATCGTCAATGTACCCAATGACAAAAGTACTGAGGCACGGTAGTTTTTCAGCAGTCCCAGAAAGCTGCGGACCAGATCCCAGGAGGAACGGTCACGGTTGGACGCCTGTTTCTGCAGGGCCTTGATCTGGGTTTCACGAAATTCCGTTTTATATTCTTCAAACTGCTGGCGACTGGTACGCGAATGTGTAGTCATGAATGCTCTTTAAGGGAAACGATCGCTGGAACGAAATCGCATTTCCGGAGAGGGTTATTGAGTGATAATTGCGGGTATCTATTATTATAGAGAGTTTTGACGGGGAACAAGCCATTATTCCAGTAGATTCGCGTACACTTGGATATGGAAAGGCTCGAATTCAATCGGACGGGGACGAACTGGCGGGGATCAGTAGTGTGGAGTCGTCAGTGTGTTATTTCCCGACCTGCAGCAGATCAGTGTTTGATCTGCAACAGGACAGGAGTGAGAACATTCGCAGGCTCAGTTGGTCTTTTTAGGTTTGTCATCGGTCAGCGGGAAATCGATGGTGTTGGGTTTGTCTGGTTCGACTTTGACCACAAGACCGGAGTTTTCGAGATCGCCGTACCATTCTGGAATGACAGACACGGGACCGGCATTGCCGTTGACGGCGTCTTCCGGTAGGCCGGAACCCCCTTCGCTGGTCATGGCGGTGATCATGACTTTGTATTCGCCGGGGATCACGCCATCCGATTCATCGAAGGTTCCCATGAAATAGTTGCCATCGCGGTCGATATTACCCTGTGCGGGTGGACCGCCACCGACGGGAATAAAGACCAGCGAGCCGATATGCAGCGGCTCTCCATTATAACTGACGCTGCCTGTGACCGGGGAACGCGCCGGATGGCCATCTCCACAACCCCAGACGGAGATCAGCAGGACTAACATGACGGCTTGAACGAAACGATTGCGAAATATTCTAAAGTTGAAAGGTACAGGTCTGGTGATCATCTGAAATACCCTGGTAGTAAAGTGAGGTGTGGTAGGCGTTGAATGAAACCAATTCCGGTCATGGTAAATTTCTCCCGGAAAGAACAGACGCCCTTTTCGGGAGAAAACCATTTCAGGTGGTTAGATCACCATTCACCAAGGACTTCACCATTGGCTCTGGTGCCGAGTCCTTTGAACAGTGCGAGATCGATATTCTGACTGATGAAGTGGACGGAGCCGTCACCCATCAGGAAGTGTGCTCCACCAACGTGGTAGCTGGTGTAAGGGGTGTGGTTGGTACCAAAACTTCCACGGTAGTTAATGGGGAACTGGATGTTCTTGCTGTCCAGCATCAGTCGTCTGGTGTCGGTGTACCAGTACATGCCCCAGGTCCAGGGTTGGATGCCGCCCCAGCCGGCTTTCATCGAAGCTGACCAGCCGTAGGAAGAGGACGATTCCCCCAGCAGAATCGTGTTGGTAGTCCCGTCTATGACATCGCGGAATCTGGTTTTGCTCTGTGGGAAAATCAGACCGGTATTGGCCCAGCGGTAGTTATTCGAGTCTGAAGGGTTGGTGACATCTTCAACACGACCGGCACAGGCGCGGTAGTGCAGGGCTCCGTGACTCACAATCCAGGGAAGGGTTGAATTCACGATATCGGGAGATCGATTGCCCAAGGCAGATGAAGGGCAGGCGAAAACGGGAATGGGTCCCCAGATTTCGTTCCGGCCATTATGCGGTGCGGTATCGATTCGCCAGGGAGCGAGTTCACTGATCGGGTTGGGGGAGAAGGCTTCCATGGCGTGCAGCCGGGTCGCCTCGTCAATGTAGGGGAAAATTTTAGGGGCCCAGCCCATATGGTAACCACCGCCCGGATAGGTGGGAGTGGGATGGCTGCCGTTGGGTAAGCAGCCGAAGGTGTCGTGGTAGTTGTGGAAGGCCAATCCCAGTTGCTTGAGATTGTTTTTGCACTGAGATCTGCGAGCCGCTTCCCGTGCCTGCTGAACAGCTGGTAAGAGTAAAGCAATCAAGATTGCGATAATTGCGATGACGACCAGAAGTTCAATTAATGTGAATGCTTTGCGTCTTAAGTGGGTGCCCATTGTTCATTTCCTTTAAAAAATATGATAAACGGAAATCGATTGATTGAGCGGCTGAATGTATTTAAGAGCGCGAGATAAAGGAGAGTTATTTAAGTAAATATCACTAATTAATAATAATTGAGTTAGTCTATGTGTCAATCTTTTTTCCCATGAGCAGAGGCAGCAGAGCGAGGGGGGAAGTGCATTTTTCAGGATGCCTTGAGGAAAACTGATCAGTTTGTACTGATGTTTTTTTCACTAGATCGAAGAATCAGAATTTCGTTGACAGACGATCCGTATTCTGAAGTGACAGAAGATGGTTTCTCTGGACCTGAGGGTGGGGCGTAAGTACCATGAATGAAGCCGAAGGGATTCCATCCGGCTGCCTCCGTTCAATCTCCTGCCTGAATCTCAATCTGCATTGATTATCATGCCTGGTTTCTTCAAATTTCTCATCGCGCTTTCAGCTTTTTTTCTGATGGGCACAGTCTGCCTTGCGGAAGATGAGGTGAATTTCAGCCGTGATGTGCTGCCGATCCTTTCGGATCGTTGTTTTCACTGTCATGGTCCCGATCCCACACATCGCGAAGCCGGTCTCAGGCTGGATCTGCGTGAAGCGGCAATTGAAGATCGAGACGGTACGACTGCGGTCGTTCCCGGGAAACCGGAGCAAAGCGAGTTACTGGCACGGATCAGTACTGATGATCAAGACCTGCTGATGCCGCCCGTGGACTCGCACCGCAAGCCGTTGACGAAGTCGCAGGTGGAGACGATCCGCAAGTGGATTGAACAGGGGGCGCAGTGGGGGCAGCACTGGTCGTTTGAGCCGCCCGCGAAGGCGAAATTCAGCGCGGAAGAAACAAAGCAGCATCCGGTCGATGTGCTGGTACAGCGGAAGCTGGCTGCGGAGGGTCTCACGCTCTCCCCGACTGCGGCAAAGCGAACTTTGATCCGTCGGGTCTCGTTTGATCTGACAGGGCTGCCTCCCACGCCGGCCGAAGTCGACGCGTTTGTGAATGATGATTCGCCGGAAGCGTATGCGAAACTGGTAGATCGTCTGCTGAAATCAAAGCATTACGGCGAGCGGATGGCGATGTGGTGGCTGGACCTGGCCCGCTATTCGGATACGGATGGGTTTCAACAGGATGCGACCCGCACGAACTGGCCCTGGCGAGACTGGGTAGTGCAGTCGTTCAATGAGAACAAGCCCTTCGATCAGTTTACGGTCGAGCAGTTTGCCGGCGATCTGCTGCCGAAGTCGACTCCCGAGCAGCAACTGGCGACCTGCTTTCATCGGAATCACATGACCAATGGTGAAGGGGGCCGCGACCCGGAAGAGTCGCGAATCGATTATGTCATCGACCGGGTAAATACTACGGGGACCGTCTGGCTGGGGCTGACGCTGGGCTGTTGCCAGTGTCATTCGCACAAATTCGATCCCATTTCGCAGGCCGATTATTACAGCCTGTTCGCCTTCTTCAACAGTATTGACGAGGACGGCAAAGCGGGGAGTCGGGCAAAGCCTTATCTGAAGTATAAATCACCGCTGGTGGAGCGGGCGATTAAAGAGGCGGAGCAGGTCGTGCAGGACCGGAAGCCGCTGGAAGCCGCGGCCCGCAAACAGGCGGAAGTAGAGTTCGAACCTTGGCTGGCGGAGCAGATCCAAAAAGTCAAACAACAGGATTTTCAGGCCTGGTATCAGCCGCAGATTATCGGGCTGGGTTCGGTGGAAGGCACTGTGTTGAAACAGGAAGCCGAGGGGGTTATCCAGACGAGCGGGCCCGTCCTGCGCCAGGATGACTATCGGCTGACTGCATCAACGAAGTTGCCCCGCATTACCGGTCTGCGGCTGGAAGTCTTTCCGCATCCATCGCACACGGATGGAAAATTATCCCGGGGGAAAACCGGTGAATTCATTCTGACCGATGTGAAACTGCAGGTGCGTCGCGAGGGGAGCTCCCAGTTACGCGACATCGAAATTGCCTCTGCGGTGGCGGATGTTGAAAAGTCAGCCAAAGGTCGCAACTACGGCAAAATCAAAGACACACTGGATGACGATCCCCGTAACGGCTGGACGACCGAGACGTACTCGGCCCGCCAGCAGCATACTGCGGTGTTTGCACTGGCGGAGCCGCTGGTGCTCGAGCCGGGGGAAGAACTGATCTTTGTGATGCTGCATCGCTCCACCGAGGGTGATGCGAACATTGGTCGGTTCCGACTGCTGCTGACTGATCAGCCGGGGCAGGCCGTGCGGTCGCTCGATCCGATGCCGCTGGAAGCACTGGCCAAGGCGAATGTGAAAGAGCCGGGCCAGCTGGATTCGAAATTGAGAAAGCGTCTGCTCGAGCAGTTCCTGGTGGATCATGCCGATTACCAGCGAAGGAAGGCGGAGCTGGACCGGGCGAATGCCCAGTTGGCACAGGTCAAAAAAGCGGCCGGGGAACTGTCGGTGATGGTGCTGGCCGAACGCAAAGAACCGCGAAAGACGTATGTGCTGGAGCGGGGCGTCTGGGACAAGCATGGTAAGGAGGTTTCCCGCTCGGTGCCGGAAGCGATCCTGCCCCTGCCTGCTGAGAAAACGAAAGACCGGCTGGACCTGGCACAGTGGCTGGTGGCGGAACAGAACCCGTTAACGGCGCGGGTGGTGGCGAACCATCTGTGGCAGCTCTGTTTCGGCACCGGACTGGTGCGGACGCCGGGCGACTTCGGTTTGCAGGGAGAGCCGCCTACACACCCGGAACTGCTGGACTGGCTGGCCGTGGAGCTAATGGAACACGACTGGGATCTGCAACACATTCTGAAACTGATCGTCACCAGCCGGACGTATCAGCAGCGGAGCGACGTCACGCCCGAGCTGCTGACCCGCGATCCCGAGAACCGCTTGCTGGCCCGCGGAGCTCGCTTCCGTTTGCCCAGCTGGATGATTCACGATGCGGCCCTGCAGGCCAGCGGACTGCTCAACCCGGCACAAGGGGGGCCGCCGGTGATGCCTTACCAGCCGCCGGGTGTCTGGGCCGAAATGTTCATGGGACGCTTTACGTATGAACCGAGCCAGGGAGCGGCGCAGTACCGCAGGAGCCTGTATGCGTTCTGGCGACGTTCGAGTGCGCCGACGTTTCTGTTCGACAGTGCCCAGCGGCGGGTCTGTGAAGTGCAGCCGCGGCGGACGAATACTCCGTTGCAGGCGTTGACCCTGTTGAACGATGTGACGATTCTGGAATCTTCACGTGAGCTGGCACGGACTGCGATTCAAGAGGAACAGACGCCGGCTGAGCGGATCGATTTCATTGCCCAGCGGATTCTGTCCCGTGTCCTGACTGCACGGGAGCAGACCGTGCTGGAACGCGAGTATGAGCAGTCACGCGATTATTATCAGAGTCATCCTGAGGCCGCGCTGGAACTACTTGATGTAGGACAGCCGCCAGCCACGAGCAAGGTGGCACCCGATGAGCTGGCGTCCTGGATGGTGGTTGCGAGCATGATCTTTAACCTGGATGAGGCGATTACCCATGAATGAGCCACTGGAACATTCGGCACTGGAAGTCTCCCGCCGCTATTTTCTGGGGCAGGGCGCAGGCGTTGGTCTGGGTGCGATGGCGCTGGGACTGCTGGAAGCGACACGCAGTCAGGCGGCTGAGAAGGCACCAGTGATTGGTCTGCCCGATCTGCCGCACAAGCCACCCAAAGCGAAGAACGTGATCTTCCTGACACAGTCGGGAGGGCCGTCGCAGATTGAACTGTTCGATTACAAACCCAACCTGATGAAGTGGGCGGGGAAGGAACTGCCCGAAAGCGTAAGAGGCGGTCAGCGACTGACGACGATGACCGCTAATCAGAAGCAGCTGATTATGCCTTCGCGGACGAAATTCAAACGCTATGGCGAGAGCGGGGCGACGCTGGGCGAGTGGCTGCCTTACCATGGTGAAGTGGCGGACGAGCTTTGCTTCATCAAGTCGATGAACACCGATCAGATCAATCATGCGCCGGCGATGACGAAGTTTCTGACCGGACATCAGCTGCCGGGGCGACCGTCAATCGGGGCCTGGTCGAGTTATGGACTGGGGAGCGAGAACCGGAATCTGCCTGACTACCTGGTGTTGATCTCTAAGATGAAGCGGCCCAGCGATCAGCCGTTGTATGATCATTACTGGGGCAGCGGATTTCTGCCGTCCCGTTACCAGGGGGTGAAGCTGCGAAACGCGAAAGAGCCGGTCTTGTATCTGCGCGATCCGGACGGGATGCCGCGTCCGATTCGGCGGGGGATGCTGGACGGCATTGCGGAACTGAATCAGATGCGGCTCGAGCAGACCGGGGATCCCGAAATTGAAACCCGGATCCGGCAATACGAAATGGCGTGGCGGATGCAATCGAGTATTCCCGAGCTGAATGATTTGAGCGACGAGCCGGAATCGACGTTTGAGCTGTATGGTCCCGATTCACGTCGGCCCGGCAGTTACGCGGCCAACTGTGTGCTGGCACGGCGGTTGATCGAGCGGGGCGTGCGGTTCGTGCAGCTGTTTCACCCGGACTGGGATCATCACAGCCGTCTCGGATCCTGGTGCGTGGCCCGCTGTCGGGATACCGACCAGGCGAGTGCCGCTTTGGTGAAAGATCTCAAGCAGCGCGGTCTACTGGATGAGACCCTGGTGATCTGGGGCGGTGAGTTCGGCCGCGGTGTGGCGGGGCAGGGAAAATGGGACAGCCCCGAAGGGGGCCGCGACCATCATCCGCGGTGCTTCACAACCTGGCTGGCCGGGGGGGGAGTCAAGCCGGGGATGACCTACGGCATGACCGATGAATTCAGTTACAACGTGGCCGAGAATCCGGTGCATGTTCGCGATCTGCATGCGACTGTACTGCATCTGCTGGGGATTGATCACGAGCGATTTACGTATCGACATCAGGGACTAGATTTTAAACTGACGGGCGTTGAACCGTCCAGAATTGTTGAGGAGATACTGGTATGAGGCGGTGGGCGCTGCTGTCATTATTTGTTGCAGGCATGATTTGTGGGCTGGTGAGTGCTGTTGAGGCACGCGAGCCGGATGCGGTGATTGATATCTGGCCCGGGATGGCGCCGGGCGAAACGACTAAGAATACCGGGGAAAAACTGCCGCGACGGGAGAATGAAAATCCGCCGGCAACCCGCGTTAAAAATATTACGCGACCGCAGCTGTTTCTCTATCAGCCACCGGCGGGCAAACGGAACGGGTCGGCAGTGCTGATCTTTCCCGGCGGAGGCTATAACTACGTGGTCGCTGACAAAGAGGGATCAGAGACGGCCCAGTGGTTAAATTCGATGGGGATCACGGCGTTTGTGGTGCACTATCGAACCAAGCCTGGCAAGACTCCCCCCGAGCGGGCGAACGAAAAACTGCCGGCATTTTCTGAACGTCCTCTACAGGACGGGCAGCGGGCATTGAGCCTGGTGCGCGAGCGGGCCAAAGAGTGGGATCTGAAACCAGACCAGATTGGCGTGATCGGTTTTTCGGCAGGCGGTCAGGCGGCGGCGCTGGTGACGTCCCGGTTTGACGAACGGGCGTATCCGGCACAGGATGCGACCGACAAAGTTTCGTGTCGGCCGGACTTCAGCCTGTTGATTTATCCATGGCGGCTGATGGATGACAAGACCGGGAAACTGAATGAAGTTTTCACGGTTTCGAAAAAGACACCACCGGTGTTCATGGCTCACGCCCATGACGACCACGCGACACCGCTGAGCAGCATTCTGTATTATACGGCTCTCAAAAATAACGGCGTCGGGGCTGAACTGCACATCTATGAAACGGGCGGTCACGGTTACGGGATGCGTCCGGTGGCCGATTCGAATGTCGACAGCTGGACCGACCGCGCCGCAGACTGGCTGCGGCTGCGGAAACTGGCTTCGCCGGAATGTGATTAATCTTCGCTTAATCTTTTAAGGGAGCTGACTCGCAGTTCTTCAAGGCGAGCAGCGTGTAGGCGGTGACCAGGTTGGGGGCTCCTTCAAACCAGCGATTGGATTTGGAGTTGACCCAACTGCCATTGTCCTGCTGCAGGGTAAACAGGTGATCGGCGAGTTCCTTGCGCCAGTCGTGTGTTTTGCCTGTGCTGTCTTTGACCTGCGCGAGGTCGGCGGTGTCGAGTGCTTTGGCAAACAGCTGGTAATAGTAGTAGAGACCGTTGTCGCCCATCCCGGGATTGTTCTGGACGGTGTAGTTTTTTTGAATCCAGTCCAAGGCAGCTTTGACGCGGGGATCTTTGGGAGTCAAGCCCGCGTAGATCATGCTTTTGAGACCGGCATAGGTCATGCTGCCGTATGAGCGGAGGCCTTCGTCCTGTGTTTTGCCGGAAGGGGACGATCCGCCGGCGGCGACCGTGTAATAGAAGCCTCCATCGTTGATCTTCGCGGCAGCCGGTGAGGTGTTATATTCGCTTTCCAGGTTCTGACAACGGGAGACGAAGGTCAGTGCTTTTTGAATCGCGGGGTCATCGTCTTTGGCACCGGCGGCTTTGAGGGCCTGGATCATGAAGGCAGTGTTGGAGAGGTCGGGGCGACCGCCGTCGGGGCTGTAGCCTGCACCGCCGTAGGAGAGATCGCTGGGTTTCACATCTTTGCTTTCGTCGAATTGCAGACTGCGGAGGAATTTTCCGGCCTTGTTGATCTGCTCGTCATATTTGCCCGATTTGTTGGCGGCCTGCAGGGTCATCAGGGCGATGGCGGTTTCATAGCCAGCGTGATTGCTGCGAGCCGAACAGATGCGACCATCTTCCTGACAGAAAGCAGACAACCGGTTGAGTGCTTTGGCGACGGTGGGATCGTCGAGGGGGACGCCCGATTCAATGAGCGCGGTGGTGACCAGGGCGGAGATGCCGGCGGCTTCGCTGAAGGTCCAGGTTCCATCTTCGTTCTGGGAGTTCTTGAGGAACGTGATCGCTTTGTCACGGGACACTTTGAGTCGCGCCGGCTCCGGTCCGGCCGCCATGACCAGGCTGGTACTGAAGCTGAGGACACCGATTAACATCACTCGAAGAAAACCGACCATTTGATACTCCTGAAAGTTGAAAGAAATTTTGACGACTCATGAGCTGCATAATGCGGGAGCCGCAAAATGTGTTCCGGTTTCCCTCAAGTCTACGGCTGGTCAATCGGCGGGGAAACCCATTCTCTGAAGAGAAAAGGTGATTTGAGGTGTGGAAAATATCGGCGCAGGTGTCGCAAAAACCGTCAGGTGTGTGATATCAGATCAGGAGTTGAGAATCTGTTTGACCACGTGTCCGTGCACATCGGTAAGACGGAAGTCCCGTCCTGCGTGGCGGTAAGTGAGTTGTTCGTGGTCGAGTCCCATGATGTGCAGGATGGTGGCATGGAAGTCGTGGATGTGGACCAGGTCTTTCACAACGTAGTTACCGATGTCGTCGGATTCGCCGTGAATCACGCCGCCACGTACATTTCCGCCGGCCAGCCAGCAGGAGAACGCGTTGGGGTGATGCGTGCGGGATTTGGTTCCTTTGCCATCCTGGGCCCAGGGGGAGCGGCCGAATTCGGTGCAGAAGACGAGCAGGGTTTCTTCGAACAGGCCCCGCTGTTTGAGGTCGGTGATCAGGGCGGCGATGGGCTGATCGACGCGGCGGGCGTATTTTTCGTGCGAGGCCATGTCGCGGTGCGCGGCATCCCAGTTGTCCCGGCAGGCACCGACGGCGTCGATGATTTCGACAAAGCGGACACCCCGTTCGATGAGACGGCGGGCCATGATGCACTGGGCCGCATAGCTGGCCTGGTCTCCCTGTTCGGCTCCGTAGAGTTCGAGTGTTGACTTGGATTCCCGGGAGAGGTCGAGTGCTTCGGGGGCCTGGCGCTGGAGACCGGAGGCGGCTTTGAAGGTACTCATGCGACCGGAAAGCTTGGGATCGTGATCGCGGCGATCCAGGTGCCGCTGATTCAGTTTCTGCAGCAAGGAGAGTTCGAGCTGCTGGCGGGAATGCGACGTGGGAGATTTGAGATAGGGAATCGGATCGTTGCCGGGCATGACGCGGACGCCGGTGTTGACTGCGGGGAGGAAGTTGGCATCCCACAGCTGGGGTCCATTGTAGGGGCGATGCTCGGAGATAACGACGTGTGACGGGAGGTTCGGGTTGAATGATTTCAAGCCGTAACTCAGCCAGGCCCCCATGCCGGGCATGGCTGCGGTGGTGCTGCCGGTATGCAGCTGCAGGGTGGCTTCGCCGTGGTCGCGATGATCGCAGTTCATGGAGCGGATCAATGCGACTTCGTGCATCTGTTTGCGGATCTCGGGGAAGAGGTCGCTGACTTCGGTGCCGCACTCCCGGTTGGGGCGGAATTTCCAGAGTGGGGCTTTGAGATAGCGTTCTACTTTGGGCTGACTGGAGACGGCGGCTTTGTTTTCGTTGCCGATCGACTGGTCGTGCCGTTTGGTGAGTTCGGGTTTGGGGTCGAAGGTGTCGACATGCGAGTAGCCCCCGGACATGTAGAGCATGATTACGTGCTTTGCGCGGGGCCGGTGGTGCGGGGCCGCGAGTTCGGCAGGCAATACGCGCGGAAGCCAGAGACCTGCGGACGTTCCCAGGCCGGCTTGCAGAAGCTGTCGTCGTGAGATCAATGCGGAATCGGACATACTGCGTTCCTGGTGGATTGCGGGGTCAGTCAATAAAAAAGAACTCGTTACTGGTGAGCAGAACTTTGGCCAGTCCGGTCCAGGCGGAAGGGGCCTCTGTTGCTGAATCCTGCGTTTGTTCGGCTGCCAGTTGTGCCTGATACATTTTGAGAAACTCAAGGGCGTCTGCCTGTTCGGATTTGGTGGGGCTGCGACCGTAGGCCAGCTGCCAGGCGAGTTCCACCTGTTCTGCAGGTGTCGAATATGTCTGTTCGATACGCTGAGCCAGGGCTTCTGCCTGTTGGGGCACGAAGGGGGCATTCAACAGGTAGAGTGCCTGGGTGGGCAGATGCGAACTGTGCCGACTGCCCGAGGTTTCGTTGGTTTCGGGACCGTTAAAGCGACCCAGGAAGGGATGCTTGTAGAGTCGCTGCGTCATCAGGTAGACGCTGCGTTTGTTGGTCTCAAAAACTTCGTGGAAGGGACCGTTGAGGCTGTAGCCTTTTTTATGCCAGGGGGTGAACGGGTGCGGGCCGCCCTGTTCGCGATCGAGTTCGCCGGAGACGAAGAGCATGGCATCGCGGATGGATTCGGCGTCGAGGCGGCGGCGGGTGTGTTTCCAGAGGTAGACGTTGTCTGGATCGCGGCGGCTGTTTTCCGGCTGGTCCCGGCTGTCGAGGCGATAGGCGCGGGTCAGCATGATCTGTCGATGCAGGGCTTTGAGCGACCACTGGTGTGCGATCAGTTGACTGGCCAGGTAATCGAGCAGTTCTGGATGCGAGGGGGCTTCACCGAGGACGCCGAAATTATCGACGGTTTTGACGAGACCCTGTCCGAAGTGATGATACCAGAGCCGGTTGACGATCACGCGGGCGGTCAAGGGGTGTTCCGGATCGGTCAGCCAGCGGGCCAGTTCGAGGCGTCCCGAGTGCTGTTTGTCGAGATCCGGTTTTGATTCCGAGATGACGCTGATGAACTGGCGGGGGACAACATCTCCCTGGTTCTCCGGATCGCCGCGGCGGTGCAGACGGCTGTGATGCGGTTTGCCGTCGATGACAGCGTAGAGCATCTCCACGGGGGGCTGCTTGACCAGGCGGGCCTTTTCCTGTTTAAGCCAGGGGAGGCCGTGCAGCATGAGTTCGCGAAACTTCCCTTGTTTGGTATTGAGGAGTTTCTGCCGACGGGCTTCCAGTTTGTCGAATGGTTTACCAGCCTGTTTCGCCTGTTTGATTTTTGCGGCGACCTCTTCGTATTCCTTGAGAGTGGGTTTGAGCCAGGGGCGGAAGTGATTGCGGATCTGGTGTTGATAGTGGCTGAGCAGTTTCCAGTAGTCGTTGATTTTCTGTTGTGAACCGGGCGTGTTTTCTGCAGAGACCAGTTGCGTGGGAGAGGGCTGATTCGAGGCGCCCATGCTGGGGTAGAGTGTGCTTTCGAAGATGCCGTAGAGTCCGTAGTAGTCGGTGGCGAGCATCGGATCGAATTTATGATCGTGACAGCGGGCGCATTTGAGCGTGACACCCATGAGTCCGCGGCCGATGGTATCGATGGTGTCGTCGATGGTGAGGTGCTGATCATCAAAACGAGAGTTGCCGAACCGGCGGGAGAGGGCGATGAAGCCGGTAGCGATTTTGAGCTGTCGGGCTCGGGCCGGATCGGATTCCTGTGTGGAGAGGATATCGCCGGCGAGCTGGGCGGTGAGAAACTGATCGTAGGGGAGATCGGCGTTGAGAGAGTCGATGACCCAGTTGCGGTAGAGGTAGGCACCAGGGATCGGGAAATCGCCGACGTCTCCCTGGGTGTCTGCGTAGCGGGCGACATCCAGCCAGTGGCGGCCCCAGCGTTCCCCATACGCGGGAGAGGCGAGCAGGCGATCGACGACAGTGGCGAACGCGGTTTCGTCTGCAGCGGGGTCGTTGAGGAAGTCTGTGATTTCCTGTGGCGTGGGCGGCAGGCCGGTGAGATCGAAGGTCGCCCGGCGGATCAGTGTTCTGCGGTCGGCCAGGGGCACGGGCGTCAGTTGTTCTGTTTGCAGGCGAGCATAGATGAGACGATCGATGGCGGTGTTGGACCAGTCTGCATTTTCAATTGTGGGTGATGTGACTTCCTGGCGGGGCAGGAAGCACCAGTGGCTGGTGGTCAGTTTTTCGGCTGACTTTGCGTCAGTGTTGGGGCGTGTTTTCGTCTGTTCTCGAGGCCAGGGAGCGCCCCAGGCGATCCAGCGTTTGAAGTGATTCAGTGTTTCGGCATTGAGCCGCTCTTCCGCATCCGGGGGCATTTTCAGTTCTTTGTGGGTGCGCTGGATGGATTGAAAGAGCAGGCTGGCCTGTGGGTTGCCGGGGACGATGGCAGGGCCGAAGTCGCCCCCTTTGAGCAGATCGGCGCGGGATTGGAGGGCGAGCGGACTTTCTGCGTCTGCATCGCCGGTGTGGCAGTCGGAACATTTTTCGATCAGGGTCGGGCGGATATGCAGTTCGAAGAATTCGAGTTGCTGGTCGCGGGAGGGGGCCGGTTCCGCTGCGGAGAGCGAACTGCACAGCAGGAGTAAGGTGGCTATGGTCACGATGCTGGCAGTCTGAAGTCGATTCTGTTTCGTCATCGTCGAACCCTTCAAGGGATGGATTCAATATCTGATCAGCCGCGCTTAATGCCGGCTTTTTTGAAAGCAGGGGCGATATTCTGATAGCAGGTCTTCGCAGCCGCGACGGGATCGTAGCCGGGTTGTTTGAAGACCATGCCGCTGACTTCGCAGCAGATGTCTCCGCGGTAGCCACCTGCAACAGCAAGTTTGAGCAGGCGGACGTAATCGATGTCGCCGCTTTCGCCGGGGAGGACGAAGCGGGCTTTGTTGTCTTTGAGGACGGTGTCTTTAATCTGGATGAAGCTGGTGTAGGGGAGCATGGTTTTCAGCGAATCTTCCAGGGAGATGTCGCGGTGCGTGAAATGGCTGTAGTCATAGTTGAGGCGGATCCAGGGGCTGTTGATCTGTTCGACGAGCCAGACGCCCTGTTCGGGGCGATCAACGACTCCGCCCCGGTGGGGCTTGACAGCGATGACCGTTTGTGTGCTTTCCGCGATCTGAGCCCAGCCTTTGAGGTTGTCGCGCATTTCCTCTTTGCGGTCTTCCCATTTGCCGCTGCCCGCGGTGGTTTCGATGAGCGGGGGCTGATCGGGTTTGAGGTCATGTCCCAACTGGGCGGCCCGTTTGAGACGCTCGAGGATCGGTTTCTGACTGGCAGGAGAGCCGGTGAGATCACAGTGCTCCATCAGCGAGGTCAGTTTGAGGCCGGTCTCGTCGAGCTTGCCGGCGATTGCCTTTCTGCGCTGCGGATTGAGTTTGAGCGGTGTGGCGTCCCAGGCGTCCATCAGGCAGAGTTCGGTGGAGTCGTAGCCAATGTCTGCGACGGTCTGCAGGGCCTGTTCGGTTTGCATCTTAGGCATGCCGTAGAGACTGAAGCCGAGGGTGAGCGTCGGCGGTGCTGTTTTAACGGCGAAAACTGGCGACAGGCCGGGTAGTGCCAGGCAGGCGGCACTGGTGGAGGAGAGAAACTGACGACGGGACATAGACTGCATGCAAGCTGCTCCTGAGGCGGGGAGTGAGTTCTGATCGAGATCCGTAGTGGGTTTACATATAGGCGGATCTTTATCATAGCAGCAAACAGCTGGCTAAACCATCACTATTCCGCTTTCTCACCGGACATTTTCATGAAGCCGGAGTCGTATTCAGGGGCTGAGGAAATCGGCTTCTTTGAGCTTAAGACGGACGGGCCCCTGCATGGTGGTGACCCAGAGTTCGCCGGGATGGGCTTCGAAGACATAGGGGTAGGAGACACGGTTTTCGCGTTTCTGTCCTGGGGGAGTCAGATCACGGGCTATGACAGTAGGCTTGCTCCAGGATTGACATTCATCGTCGGAGAAAGCGAGTGACAGTTCTTCGCGGCGGCCTGTGCGTTTCTGGGGATCGCGGAAGCGGTTCCAGAGCATGACGATGCGGCCGCTGTCGAGTCGCTGCAGAATCGCGGGGGACGAACTGGCAGGAATTTTCGAGGGACGAATGGTACGCCAGGAAGCTCCTTCATCTTCAGAGAAGGCTTCCCAGAATCGGCCGAATTTGGTGCGGATCAGCTGGTAGATGCGCCCGTCTTTGAGTTCGACGATCGTCCCTTCCATGGCGCCATCGTGATCGCCGGAACCGCCGAGGTCAATCATGTTGCTGTGTTTCCAGGTCTCGCCTTCATCGTCAGAGTAATAGGTGTGCGAGACATGCCTGCCGGGATTGGCGATGGACTGGGAGACGACGACGATGATGCGGCCTGATTTGGTCTGGATCATGCTGCGTACGGCACCGCACCAGCCGTGGTCCTGCAGGATCTGAGGTGTGTGCCAGGTTTTTCCGTTATCGGTGCTGCGGATGACGTAAACGGGGAGGTAGCAGTCGGGCTGCGGGCCTCCCAGTTTGTCGTTCCAGTTGAATTTGCGTTCGGCCAGATTCATGCAGACGAGGAGGATCGTCCCTTTGCGGGTCTGGATCAGTGCGCGTTCGTTGCTGGTGTGAAACTTTTCCGGTTCGGCGTAGAGGGGCGTGGCCTGCCAGGTCTTCCCCTCGTCCTCACTGATCAGCGACTGTTTGGTGTCGGGAGCGAGGATGTTGCCATCCGTCAGACGGATGAAGGGACCGAGATGCTTGTGGGGCAGTCTGCTGGTCTGGGGGTGATTCCATTCCTCGGCATGTGCTGATGAAAGAACGAGCAGGAGAGCGGTGAGGAGCAGGGGGATTGTTCGTCGTTGTTGCATGTCTGACACCTGACTAGTGAGTGAGCCTGTTTCAGTTTTTCAGATCGAAGTCGAGAACCAGGGGGTCGCCGCCCGCTTCAATGTCGGCTTCGAGTTCTGAATTTTTATGGTATTTATCGGGAACAGGGATGGCGGGTTTTGTGGCGGCGTCGATTTCTCCCAGTGACATACCGGTGGTATCGGCGGGAACGATGGGTGTGCCTTTGATTTCGACACGCTGTTTACCCAGGGGGACGCCACCTTTGTTGGTGACTTCATATTTTCCGTCCCTGATTTTGGCAGCTGCGATTGGTCCTTCGGGCAGCGGACGAAAGCGGATTACGCCCCCTTCGAGGGGGGCGCCATCCAGGGTGACGGTACCTGTGACAACGCGGCGGTCGGGGGCATCGCTGATCCCCCCGCAGCCGACCAGCAGTAAGAGAGCCGGTAAGAGCAATAACCCTTTTGCGGGCATGGTAAACTCCTTGAAACAATGGAGGCTGACGCGGAAGCCTGCACGAATATTCTGAATGCAATCATCGAATGAATGAGCGTCGAGAATTAATATTCGCCAACAACTTCACCACCGGCCCGGGTCGTGAGTGCGGTGAGCGTTCCCTGGTCAATGTTTTCGGAGAGGAAATGCACCGAACCATCGCCGAACACAAAGTGGCAGCCGCCTACGTGATAGCTGGAGAAGCCCTGTGGTCGGAACGCAAAAGAGCCGCCCCCGGGAACGGTGTCGATACTGTTGATGCCGTTACTGGTATCGAAGACATCGTAGCCGGTGTAGGAGTTTCCATTGAGGCCACTCGAAGCGAGCGAGCCTGTGATTTCACCCACCACGAGCGTGTTGCTGGAGCCATCGATGATGTCGCGCATTCTGACTTTCGAGATGGCGTAGAGGACTCCGTTACCGACTGAAGTGGGCCGCACGCCGGAACCGCTGTTACATTTCCAACTGACGGAATCGGCAACGCCGCCCATGTCGGTACGGGGCATGCCGTTTGGGAGTGCGCCTGCGAAAGCACCGTTTTTGTTGACGATGGTGTCAGGCTGCGGATTGCTGGGACAGAGGAACGGCACCACGGGGTTGAGACAGGTGGTGTTAGAGAAATTCGCGGGGACAAAGGGAGTCGGCCCGGAGAAGTTCAGGTTGTTGTAGATATTGGCCTGATCGAGGTAGGGCAGGATACGGGTGCCCCAGGAAAACATGTGGGCGCCGGAGTAACCACTGCAGCCCCCACTGATGCCGGCCCCGATGGGAAAGACAGTGTACGTGTCGTGATAGTTCTGCAGAGCGAGCCCAACCTGTTTGAAGTTGTTTTTGCAGGACGATCTGCGGGCTGCTTCACGAGCCTGCTGAACCGCGGGCAGGAGCAAAGCGATCAGGATGGCGATAATGGCAATCACGACCAGAAGTTCAATCAGCGTAAATCCACGAGCTTTCATCTTGGAATGGAAACGGAACATGGAAGCATCTCCCAAAATAAACGCAAAAAAATAAATGCTATGATCACCCTTGCACACAGGTGCATAGATAACAGATTCAGGAATATAGATAAAAAACTGCTGCAGTCCCGGGGCTGACCGGAACGCACCGGATCAGAACTGGTTCTGTTGCCAAATCAATTGTTCGAGATTCAGGTAATTTATGTTATTTGCCTGAGGCGTTTAATTTGTCGTGGATTCTTTACTGGGCGCCTTTAATTGCGGCTTCAAGTGTTCTGTCAAGTATTTCGTAGCCAGGTCGACATCGCGGTCGGCGATGGCATTGGCAATCTGTTCGTGTTCATGCAACCCACTTTCCCGGGGCGGACATCCATAGACATCGCCTGCGTGAAAGTAGTCGAGCAGTACGCCATGGAACTGTTGCACAAAGTTTCCATGTGAGGCACCCAGAATGGTTTCGTGGAACAGGCAGTCCAGTTCCTTGTAGGCTTTGCTGGTTCCCTGGGGATCTTCGTCCAGGTTCCGCATGACCCGTTTCATTTCTGCTACGATGGTCTGCAGGCGGATGATTTCTTCGGTGGAGATCGATTCGACAGCCAGGGCGATGGAGCCGATTTCAATCACGGCCCGCAACTGTTGCAGTTCGCGCCAGCCGTCTGCACTGGCGACCTGGGGAACCAGGGCATTACGGAGCACGGTGGAGAAGTTATCTGCTTCGCCGACACAGAGCCCGAGTCCCTGTCTGCCGACGACCACTCCCAGACCGCGGAGTGAGCCGACTGCCTCCCGGACGACGGTTCGTGAAACGCCGAATTCACTGGCCAGATCAGCTTCGGTTCCCAGACGAGTTCCGGGAGCGAGACGATCATTGCGGATCCTGGCGCACAGCTGTTCTGCGAGCTCTGCACTTAAGGTTCGAGAGTCGGAACCGATGACCGGAGAATCACTCTGCAGTGTGTTCATGCAACGAATATCCTGTGAGCGCGACAATGAATGTCAGAAATGATGGCGTTTCAACGCGTGGCTCGAGCGGCCGTACACGAAGAACATCACAGATTTCCGTATGTCTGTCATGGCATCTGCCATAGACTAATGTAATATAAATATTTAGATTGTATGACAATCTGATTTATTATCATATAACCCGATATTTACTCGTCAAGACAATTCTGATCTTTTGCTCAAGAATGCTCATGTTTACGAAGTACCTCTGGTAAGGTAGGCCTTTGTTACAGGGACTGTTATTTCAAGTGGAATCGAGACTGACTTACCAGGGAAATCGAAATGGATGTTGAGCCGTTTACGTTGGGCGAGGGGGAGACCCCGCTGGTGCGATCGCAGCGGATCGGACCTGCTGTGGGGCTGGAGCATTTATATTTCAAACTGGAGACGGTGAATCCGACCGGTTCATATAAAGATCGTTTTGCGGCAGCCGCGATCAACGAGATGCTGTCGCAGGGGAAGCGACGGGTGGTGACCTGTTCGAGCGGAAATGCAGGTTCGGCCCTGGCAGCTTACAGTGCCGCTGCGGGACTGGAATGTGAGGTCGCGGTCTTCATCGGCGCTCCCGAAAATAAACTGAAACAGATGCTGGCCTACGGTGCCCGTGTCTGGAGGATTGAAGGCTTTGGTGCTGATCCGGAAATCAGCCGCGCCACGTTCAAATGTCTCAAACAGATCGGGGCTGCCGCTGATGCGGCGCTGCAGGTGAGCAGTTATCAGTTCAACCCGGTGGGCATGGCGGGAGTCGAAGTGATTGGACACGAGCTGGTCACGCAGGCGGCTGCTTTCAACCGATCGATTGATCATGTTGTCTGCTGTGCAGGCGGCGGAGGTCTGCTGCTGGCGGTCTATCGTGGTTTAAAGACGGCGCTCGAAGGAAAGGAACAAGTCGATTTCCCGGCGATCCACTGTGTTCAGCCCGCGGGGAATAATACGATTGCCGGCCCGTTGCGAGAAGGAAGCAGTCTGGCCCGGTCCTGTGAAAGTACGACCGCGGTGGGAGGTCTGCAGGTGGCGAACGTGCTGGATGGTCACGAGGTGATTCGCGTCTGCAGAGAGACCGGAGGCAACGGTTACCTGGTTGCCGATGATTACATTTTTGAGGTACAGGCCCGCCTGGCGCGCGAGGAGGGCATTTTCTGTGAACCGGCGGCAGCCGTTTCGCTGGCAGGTGTATTACGTGCAGTGGCGCAGGGAGAAATCGCTGCGGATGAAATGGTGGTCTGTCTGATTACCGGTACCGGTTTCAAGGACCAGTGTGCCATCGATCGGATGCTGTCTGATACGACATGTTCCGTGATCAGCCTGTCGGAATTCCAAAAACAAAGTTTGTAAATTCTTAACAAGGGAAGCAGTTACAATATGACCAGTTCGATCAAAATGATTACCGCCCTGGGGACTCCGTTGACTCCGGAAGAAGACCTGCACGTGGAAGGGCTGGAAGCCCATCTACAGGATCAGCTGGACCACGGTATAAACGGTTTCCTGGTTGCGGGAACGATGGGGCTGATGCAGCTCTTGAAGGAGAGTACCTATCGCGATCTGGTTGCCCGGAGTGTGACATGTAACGCCGGTCGGGCGGAACTGCTGGTGGGCGTTGGCGATACGAGCTACGTGCGGACGCTGGAGCGGATTCGGATGGTGGAAGAGTATGACATCGACGGCGTCGTCGCACTGGCTCCCTTTTTCATCAAGTACAGTCAGTCTGATCTGATCGATTATTATCAGTCGCTGGCAGATGCGAGTTCCCGCCCCCTGTTTCTGTATGACTTGCCGCAGACGACGGGGACCAAACTGGAAGTGGCGACCGTGCTGCAGCTGGCACAGCATCCGAACATTCACGGCATTAAGTGTTCCGATCACTTTGTGACGATCCGCCCGGTGCTGGATGCGATTGGTGATGAATTTCGCGTGATCGTCGCCCAGCCAACCCTGATGGATGTGCTGCTGCGTGCGGGCGTTCGCGAGCATCTGGACGGGATTTATGGCGTTGTGCCAGAGTGGATCGCGGCGATGGTGACCGCGACAGAAGCGGAAGACTGGGAGACTCTGGCGGCAGTTCAGCAGGATCTTTCTGCCTTACTCACACTGCTGCAGACGTTTTCTGCGCCGCTGTTTTCCTCGGTGACCGCATTACTGAACCGGCGGGGGATTCCCGGCAATTTTGCGCCGCGGCCCATGCGTCCCATCACGGAGGCAGAAGAGGCAGCCCTGTTTGAACTGCCCCTGGTGAAAAAGATGTTTGCCGGTAAAACGGTCACTGCAGCGGAGTGAAAGCACGTCTGAGGAAGACAGGTCACTCGACCTGTTTGACGAGCTTGTTTACGGTTTCTGAAATGAGATCTTCCGTCTGTTCGGACCAGCGGTAAGCGGGGCGGCCGTATTCATACAGGTTTGAGCCCCCCTCGTAACCTCCTTCGAGCCAGACCCGTTTGGATGGGATGTAGGAGATCATGTCGTCAGCATATCCGCAGACCCAGGTGCCCGGGCCGAACTCGCGTTTGAAACGGAGTGAATAATCGACGACGGTTTCGGCGCCCATGCCAATCATGAGAGTTTCCTTACCCAGCCGCCAGGCATGAATCGGATAGGGATAGGCTGAGGGGAAGGTCTCTCCCTGATCCAGTTTTTTCAGGAGCCGTTTGGCCCACCTTTGTTTGATGGCACTTCCGCTTTTGGTATCCGCTTCGAGGTCGGCGCGGGTGACGACTTTGAGGTAGGGGAGATCAACATAAGTGAAAGCGGTTTTTAAACCGGGGGAAACGTTCTGCAACGGCTGCTTTAAGGCTTCTTCGACGGCGACTGCCAGCATGTGTCCGTATTTTTCACAGAGCTCGACTTTCCGACGGGGGAGCGGGTTCTGATCACCGCCGCAGGTGTTGACGAACATGGCCAGCGTGCCGGGATGATTTTTTTCGATCTCCAGTTGTGCGAAGCCGGGATAGTCGCCACAGATTTTGGTGAAGCTGAGCGTCGTGGGATGACAGGCATAGCCGAACAGGACGGCCGCGAGCTGGCCATCGGGGCGGGTGACGGTCAGGATGGGAACGTCGTGATCGACGGGGCCCACGAGTGCCTTGCCTGCTTTGAGCAGATTGGGAATGTCGGCTTCACGGTTGTTACGGCGATTGACGGCGAACGTAGTGTGTCCGTTGCCTTGCTTGAGTGTTGCGGGGGCGAGATTATCGAGTGCCTCGCCGATCATGGCGACGGTTTTCTCGACCATACGATCCGTGTACTCGGCGACGGTTTTGTCCTGCTCCGGCGTGGTGGGATAGTAATCGTAAAGGTCGTCTCCCAGTCGGGGCCCACAGTGATTATGCGAGAAGGTAAACATGATCTGGCGGCGTTCCAGGTCAAACTTCGTTTTAATTTTTTTGAAGACGCGATCGCTCATGCTTTTGGGGACGCCCTGGAAATCGCTGGTGATCAGCACGGCCCGCTCACCGCCTGGTGCTTCGAGTGCGAGGGCTTTCATCCAGATGTCATGCAGCTTGCCATCGGGGGCCCGTTTGGAGCCGTAGCCTGCCAGCCAGACATCGGTTTCGGGAGTGATTTTGGCCTTGGCTAAACCGGCGTGCCATTGTTCTGCAGCCGTGAGACTTGTCGTGCTCAGAAGAAACAGAACACTGAAGGCGAACAGAAACGAACGTCGGGGCAGGTGGAGTGTGCGGGAGAGCAAGGTCAGGCCGGGCATGGTGCTGCTTTCTGTGTGCGTGAAACAGGAGCTCTTCGTGAATCGATTAAATTCTAATGTATGTTTATAAATTGTAAATCGCAAGGGGATTCGAAGGATCAGAGCGAATGAGGTCGCCAGAAGCATCTGTAAAGAAAATAATGCTGGGACTGGGAGGACGCGCGTTGAGAGGCGTGTGAGAGAACGTCAGCGCGTGACGGAGGTCGACTTGCGGGCGAGTCGCGCGGCGATCTGAGGAATCAGAACGTTGCGGTCAATCGGCTTGGTCAGGCAGTCATCAAAGCCGACGCTCAGGCAGCGTTCGAGTTCGCCCGTGAGTGCATGCGCGGTGAGTGCGACGATGGGACCGGTGTAACCTGCGTCGCGGAGGGCAATGGTCGCCTGGTAGCCGTCGAGGACGGGCATCTGCAGATCCATCAGGATCAGGTCGAAAGGGGATTCCGATTGCAGGGCCATGTCGACACCCTGCTGTCCGTTCGCGGCAATCGTGATCTCGGCACCAGCACGGTTGAGCAGGAAGCGGATCAGCCGCTGGTTGTCGAGGTTGTCTTCCACCACCAGAATGCGCCCCTGCAGTCTACTGTTGGCAGAGAAAGAGCGGGGATCGGGTAGATCGAGTTCTCCTGCCTCCTGTGAAGACAGCATGCGGACCTGAGTCAACGGGCCGGTGGCGATCGCAAAAGTGAATTCGCTGTGCTCTGAGGCATCCTGTTCCAGGCGGATTTCGCCCTGCAGGAGTTCTGCAATGCGGCTGATGATCGTAAAACCTGAGCCTGCTTTGCTGCGCTTGCCTGTCGGCGTTGCGGCTGCCTGACGAAAAGGTTGAAAGACGTGCTGGCGCTGATCGGTGGGAATACCCATGCCGGTGTCGCTGACACGGAAGCAGAAGGCCTGCTGTGACGGCTCGCAACTGAGTGTGAGTCGGATGTGTCCCTCGGTGGTCAGTTTGAGTGCATTGGTCAACAGGTTGACCAGCGCCTGTTTCAGGAGTGTGGGATCGGTTTGTATGGTTTCCGGAACAGTGCCTTCGATTTCCAGATGAATCGTATTATTCAACGCGCGGGCCTGTTCGGATAACTGGTCGACGACTTCGCGTCCGATCTGGATGGGATTGACCTGCAACTGTTCGATTTCGAGAAGTCCCGATTCCAGCCGGGAGAGTTCCAGGATTTCATTGATGACATCCAGCAGGTAGTTGCTGTTACGCCGGATGGTTTTGACGGCTCGATTCTGATCTTCATCCGAAAGGGCTTCGTTCTGCAACAGTTCCGTGAAACCCAGGATGGCGGTCATCGGCGTACGGATTTCATGACTCATGTAAGCCAGGAATTCGCAGCGGGCGCGTGTTGCAGCGGCAGCGACTGCTTGTGCCTGCTTCAGTTCTTTACGCGTCGCCTGCAGTTCCCGACGCAACCGGGCCGTCTCTGTTTCCTCTGTAGTGGATGCATCCGGGTGGGGCTGTTGAGGGACGACTGGCAGGCGGGAGGGCACGGGGTTGTTTTGAGGAGCGAAGGCCTCGCGGAATGTCTCCCGCACCGACTCTTCGAGTCTGTTGAGGATCTGCGAGACTTGAGTGTGTGATAAATCGGGTCTAGGCATTCCCGCGTGACTCCACTGGTTGAGCGAGCGGGCCAGTACCGCTGCCGCATCAAGCTCTCTGAAGTTTGAGATCCTGATGCATGTCTTTTTCAAAACGGTTTGAATGTCAGGGTTTCTTCGTTATCGGTCGTCGTTGGTCAGGCGCGAACCTGATTTTTCAGAGTCTGAGAGACACACAGGGATTTAAGGGAAAAACCTGTTACTTCAGTGAGTGGTTTCCAGCAGCCTGATCGCCTTGACCGATTCTGGCTGCTTTTGATCGAAGGTGACTGAATGTAGTGTCCGAATGGACCGTTTTGCACATCTTTGGAATGCAGATTCAGAGGAAGTTTTCTGACTTTGATTTTATGAATCGAATCGAAATCAACGTAATAAGTCTGCAGGAAATATTCAGCGTGAGCAGGGAGGAGATTCAATTCAAACTGATTTCTGATTAGTAAAGGAAGTTGTTAATTGTCTGTAAGTGGTGAATGTGTGGTGAACATCGACTGTTTTTTATGAATTCCGGTTCGAATTAAAGGATGTATAGATTGCCCACGCGTCAAGTTTACATAAAATTCACATGGCTTTTACGAAGAATACATTCTTCGAGATCTTCTGAGTGCGTCGGTTTTCCAACGATACCCGCCTCTCTCCGATCACGGTTCCTCCCCGGGTGAAGCGCTCATATCGAACCATTATTCTATCATTCCGTACTGCCCGGTACGGATTCATCACAATCTTAACAGTGTAAGGGGTCCAAACTATGCACTCAAAGATGCAAACAAAACGAGGTTTTACTTTGATTGAATTGCTGGTGGTCATTGCGATCATCGCGATTCTGATCGCGCTCTTACTGCCCGCGGTGCAACAGGCACGCGAGGCTGCTCGCCGCAGTACCTGCAAGAATAATCTGAAGCAGCTCGGACTGGCGATGCACAACTATCACGATACGCACCGCACATTCCCTCCGGGAGCCGTCTGGTATGGTATCGGTTCCGCTCCGGAAGATGGACGTCACGCTGACTGGGGGACGACCTGGGTGGTTCAGATTCTGCCGTTCATGGATCAGGCCAACCTGTACAACAATTACAACATGTCTCTGAAGGCCCGCAGTGCGAATGCAAGTTCCACAGACAGTGTACTGCGAGCCAAGATTCCCAGCCTGATTTGTCCTTCTCAGCCGGGCGTGGATCGTTCCAACCTGACCCAGGACTTCAATGGATTTTCTAAGATCACTTATGCTGCCTCTGTCGGAGCCGGATCAACGATGACCCGTTCGGACTACACGAACCCGAACCGCCGTGGCTTTTTCAGTGCAGTTGCCCAGAATGGTGCCAAAATCCGCGACGTCACCGATGGTTCGTCCAACTCAATCATGTTGAGCGAAATTGTGGTTGGCATCAGCACTGGTGACGATAAAGGCGCCTGGGGCTGGTGTACCGGGGCTCTGTTCGCAGGACGGAACAACAACGGGATTCTGACCCCCAACGCGAAAGTTTACGACGCGACTCCTTATTCCGCTAACAACACTTCCGATAACAACTTTAACCGTCGGAATAATCCCGACCGAACCGGGACTCTTTCCGGCCAGGCGGCACGCAGTTTCCATGTCGGTGGCGTACATGCTACAATGGGAGACGGTGCTGTGCGTTTCCTTTCAGAAAACATCGATCAGACGACTTACCTGAATCTGCTGTCGATTGCAGATGGTAACGTAGTTGGTGAATTCTAAACGATTCGCGATCACGAATTCGTAAACACAAACAGCTCCAATGAATTTAATTGGAGCTGTTTTTTTAATTCAGATGACAAAGGCTTAGACAAATGAAAATCAGTATTGGTATCGGCAGACAACTGCTCTGCTGCCTGGCATTGTTTCTCTTCACTGTATCGCTCGCAGGCTGTGGTGGTCCGCCCTCTACGCCTCCTCCCAGCGATACGGAAAAAAGCGAAATGGTGCAGAAATCCATTGATGAATTCATTGCCTCTGCCAAAAAACAGCCCAAAGCGGCGGCACAGAAACTGTCGATTCTGATGGAATCGCTGGAATCGTATGCTACCGAATTCGAAGGCCCTTACATCGAGTTGCGGGACGAAGCAAAGAAACTGCAGGAGCTGTATCAGAGTTCTGCAGCGAAAGATAAGATCGCAGCCCAACTGGAGGTGCTCAAGCAGAAGGCGAGCTCACTCTCTGGTGGAGGGGCTGCTGAGTAATCGGCATTTGATGTGAAATCAAACAGACTGATCCGCTGATCGCATTCTGGAGACAGAGATGTGATCAGCGGATTTTTTTACGTCTATTTGATGGTCAGAGATTTAAGGCTGCCGTTCTGTGAAAAATCCGGTCCGAACTGGAGAGCTGCCGTGATCTGCAGATCGGGATAGCCAGCGACGGAAATCCGTGGCGGCGTTGTATAGCCGGAGCCGGCGCGCGTGATTTTGAAACCAGTCACCTTACCATCTTTGATGACGGCGGTTGCTGTCGCGGGCGTTCGTTTCCAGACTTCTCCGTTGTGGGGTTGATAGCGGTAGTAGTTGGAGACTTCGTCCAGTCGCTCATTGGTGATGCCGTATTTTCCCAGGGCCGCCAGCAGGACCTCTTTGTTGGCGCGGGCCCGGGATTCCGTGGGGGCACCGTTGCGGGCCAGACGGACGTTGCTGAATGCATCTCGAAAGACCTGGGGCTCGACACCCAGGGCAGCAGCGATCAGGTTCACAGGGCGACCATGATCGCGGGGATCGGTTTCGTAGCCTCCCTCGATGATTACGGTGCCTGCGGGGACGTTCTCGGAAACAGCAGGGGGAAGTGGCGCGTCAATGTGATCACGATCGGGACGGGGCGGGCGCGGAGAATTCTCGCGTGGGAAATTTTCTCGTGGGGAATTTTCTCTGGGCGGACCGTGGTGAGGGCGTCCTTCGTGATGGTTGCGATCGGAGGACGGACCCGGGCGACCTTGCTCGCGACGGTCACGTTCATGTCGATCATGTCCGTGGCGCGGGCGGTCATGATGGGCGTCTGGTCGTTCTCCCCGCTGCGGGGGGCCATGATGTCCGGGACGTTCTGCATGTTGATGTCTGCCGCGCTCCATGGGGGGCGGTCCGTGACGATCATCGCGTCGATGTCCCTGATCTTCTAGAGGGCGGGGAGGACGGGGAAGTTCTTCCCGGGTCAGGCTGCCATCCTGATCGCGGTCGAGATTCTTGAGGGCGACTGCGGACTGATCCATTTCGTTGGTGGAGATGCGGCCATCCTGGTCGGTATCGAACAGGACCATAAAGGGATCGGGGGGAGGACCTCCCGGGCAATGACAGTCACGATCTCCTCTGCCACGTGGATGTTGAGATGAGACGCCCGTAGTAATTAATCCCGCGACAGCGACAAACGCAATGAGGTATTTCATCAGCATGGCTCTCCCGTTATGAGTGAAGGGACTCAATTCAGCACGATTTCAGCAATCACTGCAACGGAATTGCATAGAAAACGGCCCGATGCAGGAATTAACGGAGCGGTGGGGAGATGACTACCGATTTTTTCGAAGGAAATGAAATTAATGGAAGGAGTGTGAACTTCGTGGCAGGTGGAGCCCTCTTGAAAGAGTGATTCAACTGACTGAGATTTAAGTCGATCAAAATTTGTGTAGAAGCGCCCTGATATGGAAAAAGAACGTCTGGAATGGTTGAAACAGGTCGAGGACTGGCTGTTGACGGAGGAAGCTCAATGTGGACAGGATGCGCTGGTCGAAAGAGAGAGATTGTTTGTGGCATTGAAAACCCTCAATTACGAGTGGGATTACCTTCTCGATGCTTACGGATCGGCAAGTGAAGTACCTGTCCTATTATTGAAGTTAACCAGCGATAATCCCGAGGTCCGTGAGAGAGCCATTTTAACGCTCTATACGACCGTCTTTCATCAAGGGATGAGGACCCTGTCCGCAGTTTATGTTGTGTCTTTTCTGTTTTATTTACTGCTATCAGAGAAGGTTCACTCGAAAGAGGAGATCATTGATTATCTGGTCCGCCTGGCGATTGGATACCCGGAAGAGTCACTGCCTGAGGGGGTGGATCCGGCTGCGATGCGGCAGGCTGCAGATGATGCTGAACAGGGTATGACTCGCGAGCAGCGTGGTGCCTATCTATATGAATATTACAGCCTACGGGTTGAAGTCCAATGTTATCAGGAAGTATTCAGGCAACTGGATATCCTGATGCCACTTACACATGATCCTGATCCCAAAATCAGGAAGAGCGCCATTTTTGCGCTGGCCTGGTTTCCGGAACAGGCTGAGCAGTCTCTCATCCATATTCTGGATCAACTGGAATCGGAAACGGAAGATGCTGCGGTTGCCAATGCAATTCTGGCTGCCGGGTTACTGATCTTTCAGGCAGGGCTCAGCCCTGAGCTGTTGAAACTGGAGAAGTATCGAGGCGAAGCATTCGGTCCACTGGTGCGGATGGCCGTTGCCATTGTTCAGGGGCGATTCTCTCTGAACAGGGAGTCTATCGATCTCCTCTTAGCTTCATTATGCGAAGCAGATCAGCTTAATCAATTTCATCGGGAAGACATCCAGTTTTATGATGGCTGGTTTGTAAGCTACGTCATCGAGATCCTGACCTGTGGTACTGTTGATTCTCAGAAAGAGGTCGTCCTGTCGCTGTGTGATCGAATCGGTACATACCAGAAGATTGAATCGAGTTCAGTTCGGTATGCCATCCTCGATTTGTTGAATCAAGTACAGGATGACGTCTATTCTGAAAATATAAATCTCCTGGTGGCATGTGGCTTTCCCGAACAGAAAGCAGATCTGTTTAAATTAAACTGAACTGGAAGTAGTCCGGGCAAAATTCATTCACTGCCTTCCAGAGCGAACCAGGCCTGCATCTGGTAGGAGCAGTTACACTGGGACGAGCCGTCGGGAACGAGGACCAGGCCGCCGGCCGGGATGGCGTTGATGTAACAACCCAGGCGGATGCCGCCGAAGTTTTCGACGCCGGCTTTGCGGGTCAGGTCGACGTACCCGAGTGTGGCGGAGCGGAAGACCATCAGGTGTTTGCTGGCAGAGATCTGGCCGCAGCCATAGGAGCGTTCGAAGCTGAAGGAGATCGGTTTTCCGGTCTTCAGTTCCCAGGCACCTCCCTGGGCAAAGATTTTGTCGCCGTTGATGATCGGATGCGATTGATACTCGGCTGCGATATCCCAGATCCGTTTTCCCGTTTTGGCATCGACGGCAGCGAGTCGCCCGCCGACTTCGGAAGGGAGTCGGAAGAATTTGTGCCGGATGCCCTGGTAGAACATCAGCAGGATGTCGTGGTCTGCGGAGAGTGCCAGCTGGGTGCCGAAGATTTCCTGATCGTCTTCCCAGAGGTCAGCCCCGGTTTTGGCCTGGAAGGCTTTCAACTTGCCCTTGCGGTGTGCGTCTTCCGGAGAGGGAGGGTTGGGGCGACCGTTGCGGCGGGCCTGTTTGACGTGGTCCGCTTTGGCGATTTCCCGATCGACGAGAAAGACGCTGTTGTTGCCAATGGTGATTGCGTTGTTGCGGATCGAGTACTCAGGCTGGTAGGTCCAGAGAATGTTCCCGGTTTTGGCATCGGCGGCGAAAAACAGAACCGATTCATTACGGAGGCTGATGCCTTCATAGCGGGGACTGGTGTGATGCGCGTCATTGCTTACGGTGCCATAGATCACGCCGTCATGGTACGCGAGATAGCCCCAGTTCTGGTTCGGATCGTCGCGACTGACGGGAGTGGAGATCTTGCGGACCAGCTTCCCGGTCTTCAGTTCGATCTGATGGCAGAAGGTGTCTTTGTAGACGAAGGCATAGTCGCCCCCGAGGCAGAAGTTGCTGCCGACCTCGGCCGTGCTGACATCATGATGAATGCCATTCATGTCGGTCAGGTTGTTTCTGAGCTGATATTTCCAGAGCGTATGCCCGTTATAGGCGTCGAGTCCACACAGACCGTGCAGACCGCCGACGACCATGACGCCGCGACTCACGAGTGGGGCAGGGCCCTGTCCGTGCCGGTTGGGGATCTGGAAGTCGACATCGCGATACCAGTACATGCGGAGCGGCCCTTTGACGATTTCATCTTTGGAATTCACCGTATTCGTGGAATCAGAGTACTGGTGTGTCCAACTGCCGGCCCCTTTGAGATCGTCTTTGGTTTCCAGCTGCAGGTTCTCAACGGAACCCCAGCAGAGCTGACCGCCGAAAGGACGTTGAATCCGACGGGCTTCTTTGAGGAGAGCCGGAGAGACATCCTGATTCAGCGCAGCCGAGCAGATGACGAGGTTCGCGAAGTTCTTTGAATAAGGGACCTGTTTGGGATCAGCCAGGTGCACGGCGACCCTCGAACCGTAGAGACCCGCTTCCGCGAGGCGTTCACGGGCCTGCTGGGCTTGGTCTGGATCCGCCATGACGACGTAAATCTGAAAGTCGGACTGGCGGGCCAGTTCGAGGGCGAGGTCCGCGTTGGTAGCGCCCAGGTCGACACAAATTCCGGTGGAGACGTTGGTCTTCTCACAGATGGCTTGGGCTGCCTGCTGGTAGAGTGGGCTGGTGGTGACGGGCGATTGTGGCTGTGCTTCGACCGTTTCCGGTGGCTGTGCGTTGGCGAAACAACAGATGACTCCCTGATCGGTGCTGGCAATGAGGCATTCATCAGAGGCAGCCAGGCCACGGACGGTGCCTTCGATTTCATGCGACCACCAGGTATTGGCCTGGCCTTTGAAGTCGACGCCGGTGACCTTGTTGTGCGAACCACAGTACGCGTCATTGCCGGCGATGATGACATCGGTGATCGTATAATTCAGGGGGATGAGTCGTTTTTCTTTGAGGCTTCTGATCGAGATCGGCTTGCCTTTGCGGTCATTGGTTTTGGTGTCGATCCATGTGCTGTAAACGAGTGACTGTCCACTGCCGCGGAGAACGCCCTGGGGAGTCGCCGCGATGGGGCCGGTTCCGGTCTGTTGTGACAGGTCGCCTGTCAGCTGGTCGAACAGGCAGCCCGCGTTCGCGAAGAACCGGTCAGCCAGCATGACTTCCGAGCCGCCGCGCTGCTGATTTTTCTGCAGATGGTAATAGCGAAATTCGCCGGTCGCCCGATCAAAGGCGGCGGGGACGGCGCGTCCGGTGGGCATGAAGATCTGGTCCTGGCTGGCAGCGAGATAGCCTTGTGATGAGACGCCGCTTTTGGCACTCGCACCGCCGTGCGGCTGATTCATGAGGCGTTGCCCGGAGTTCTGATTGCTCCAGGTAACGTTGCCGGTTTCCGCGTCGAGGGCATACAGGTAAACGCCATCGGAGGGCCAGACCCCGGCTGCAAAATAGACCTGATCCCCGAGGACGACCGGGCCGCCTCGGGCCGGCCAGTGTGAGATCAGTCGATCGTTACCCATAATGAATTTTCGTTCGGGGCCGCCCCGTTTTTTCCAGAGCAGCGAACCGTCTTCAACATTCAATGCATACAGGCAGCCATCATCGCTGGCGACGAAGACACGATCTTTCCAGGCAGCGGGAGCAAAGCGAATTGGCCCTTCTGTAAAGAATTTCCATTTGAGCTGACCGCTTTTGAGATCGAGGGCGTACAACTGGTCGTCGGTAGAACTGCCGAAGAGGACCGTCTGTTTGACCACGATGGGCTGAAAGACTTCGTCAAAGGTAATGCGGGTATGCGTGGGCCAGGCGGGAGTGGGGGGCTGGGGAGTGCGAAACGTCCACTGCAGCTCCATGCGATTGGGTAGAGGTTCCTCTGTCGATCCGCTGCGGGCGGCATCACCGCGATACTGGGGCCAGTCGGCGAGAATGAACTCAGGCGCACAGACAAATACGAATAGAAACAGTAAGACCGGCGGGAATTTCATGGAGCGCCTCTGAGCGACTGGTTGGGTGTGAATATCGGTGTGGGTTGATGTGTTTATGGTAAACCATCAAAGAGCCATTGTCACCGAAACGGTCACTCATTTGTCTGATTTCTCAGAAGGCGTAGCAGGTTACCCTCACTCCTGTGTGGCGGATTTCTGTTTTAGATCATGGTTTAAGATCTGCTGGAGTGGGATCGTTCGATAACGCAGTCCTCCCGGTCCATAATAGACCAGATGCAGGGTGTCATCACGGAAGTCCATGCTGGCATAACAGTAGGAGCCTTTGGAATTGTCTTCAATGTTGATCAGTTTTTCCCAGGTGGTGCCATCATCGTAGGACAGCCCGAGTGTGAGAGGCGTGCGCGGTCCCTGGTGGTCGGCTCCGGGGACGACCGCATTATTCCAGATCAGAATCAATGGTGCCTTTTCACCAGGAATCCGTTGTAACAGCATGGGGGCTTCGGGATGCACGATGTCGGTCTTCTCTGCCGGACTCCAGGTCTGTCCGCCATCCTGGCTGAATGAGCGGTACATGCGTGTGGTTTGAGTGCGAATCAGCATCAGAATCCGTCCGTCAGAGAGTTGTTCGATTTCCGGTTCCATTGCACCCCGGAGCGGACAGTCGACCTGGTTATCAGAGCGATGCCAGGTCTGCCCTTCGTCATCAGAATAGTAACTGAAAGAAACAAAGTGCTCGTCTTTCTGCCAGGCACTGGGAGAACCATAGGCGGCCAGCAGGATGCGTCCCGATTTCAGCCGGATTGCGGCAGAATTCACCGCGAAGATCAGCCCCTGTTTACCATGCGAGAGTTGCTTCGGTTCGCTCCACGATGCTCCCAGGTCTGTCGATTCTTTGTACCAGAGATTGGCAAACCGATTGCTGTCGATACGGATATAGATCAGCAGGATTTTGCCACTCGTCGTTTTGACAAGGCTGGCTGACATCACATTCATTTTGCCGATATTTTCCTGCACGGTTTGCGGGGGGGACCAGGTTTTGCCGCCGTCATCCGAATGAATCTCGACGAGGCGGGCAGGATCGTGGTCGTTGCCGGTCCCGTGATACCACTGCGTGTAAACCAGCAGCAGACGCCCGTTGTCGAGCGTCAGCAGACTGCCTTCCCCGTGTCGCGGGAGTTCTTTCGTCGCTTTGACAAGCAGTCGTGATTCGGCGCGGCTGAGACTGCTGAACTGAATCTCTCCGCCGAGAATAAAGGCCAGGATCAGACAGAGTCCGTAAAGGGAAGTAGAACGAGGCATGAATCGCTTCTTTCAGTTAAAGTGATAATCCTGTTGAATTTCGCCATTGCCGGTTTGCACCTGCAGCACTTCGATTTCAGACTGCGTGTTGAATTGTTCCGGCAGAATCTGTTCCCGTTCCGGGGAGTCTGCGGTTTTATCTCCCGGCAGGCCGGAGCCACCACGATAAGCATAGATTTCCACCTGGTATGTCCCGGCCTTGACTGCGTTACGTTCGGTGAACTGATAGCGTCCCGATTTAATTTGCGTGGTGCGGGCCGGTGCCTGGGTTCCAGTCGCAGGTGAGAGACGAATTACTCCGTCCAGAATCGGCTGTCCCTTGTAGGTGACTTCTCCGGCAACAGAAGTAAAATCCTGCCCGCCTGTCTTGCTTCCACAACTCGACAGCAGCAGGCAACAGACGCTTAAGATAAAAAAGTTCTGCATGGTCAGGCATCAAATCAATAACGAGAGGGTTAACAACGGATGGCGATGAATACGAGAAACGACCTGTGTTGAGCCGGGAAGATCAGAATTCTCCCACGACTTCACTTCCGGCCCGTGTGGTCAGGCTTTGTAACGTTCCCAGGTCAATATTTTCTGAAAGGAAGCGGACCGCGCCATCAGCCAGTAAAAAATGACAGCCTCCGGTGTGGTAACTCGCCGGGCCGGTGAAGTCATCGCCGTTCCAGTTCCAGCCGGAGAGCAGGGGAAAGTTGGCATTGATCCCGCTACGGACTCCGATGCCGCCTCCGCCGTAGGCACCCCAGGTGAAAAGTTCGTGGGAACCGGGAGTATCGCCCACGGTTTCCGAGAACGCGAGGGTATTGCTGGATCCGTCGAGAATATCTCGGAACCTGGTTTTCGAGTTGCGGTAGAACATGCCGTCCTTATTGAAACCGACTGCATCCTGTCCATCCCGCGCGGGGTTCCCGTCTTTACCACTGTGTGCGACCGGTTGATAATGGCTGCCCCAGGAGTCGTTGGGGCCTCCGGCGCCGGTCCAGTTCTGTCCTTCATCCTGCGGGTTACTGGGACAGATGAAGACGTTGATTTTCTGCTGGGTGACAGGCGCATTTGCGGCTGAGTTGAAGGCAGACAGAAAATTAAACTGGTTGTAAACATTGGTCTGATCGAGGAAGGGAAGAAGCATGGTGGCACACATGTGCGAACCGAAGTTCTGGGGCGCCGAGTTGGAATTATCAGCAAAGCTGCGGCCGAAGGGGAACATGCTGTGCGAATCGTGGTAGTTATGCAGCGCCAGTCCGATCTGCTTCAGATTGTTTTTGCAGGTACTGCGGCGCGCCGATTCCCGGGCCTGCTGAACCGCAGGCAGGAGCAGGGCGATCAGAATGGCGATGATGGCTATTACCACCAGGAGTTCGATCAGCGTGAATCCGTCGCGTCGTATAGGGGAGTTTTTACTTGTTGACATCGGAAAATCTCCAGAAACAGATCAACAGGGACAGGAATGAGACGCTCTTCAGAATATACCCGGCAATAGAAGGTAGATATATTATGATATATCATTATGATGGTTTGATATATTTTCAATATCAAAATGAAAAAATGAGTCCGATTTCGGAAAATTGCTTCTCGAACGAGGCGCAGCAGGTGCCGGGAAAAGAGCATAGGGAAGTGAAACTTCCGAGGAGAATCAGCAGTGGGCAGTCGTCTGCTGTTCTCGCGGTATTTCTTGTGGAGACACCGAAAACCGGAACCAGCGAATGACGCTCACGCACTGTTCATAACACCAGAAGGTGACGAAGAGGTCTCCGTCGGGCAGCCGGCTGATGTGTGGCGCGCCGAACTTGAGAGCAGCAAACGTTTCCGACATATTTACGCTCGTGTGCGTCATGCCTTCCAGCAGATTGTGTCCCCAGAGCGGCTGCTGATCGAGATTGGTCCAGTGCCCCTGTTCGTCAATCCGGGACAGGCAGGCCCACAGGCCGGGGTGATCCATGCGGCGGTAAATATTCAGCAGACTGCCGTCCTCCAGCAGACAGGGGGTCAGTGTCTGGCCTGTCAGTTGCGTCGAAGCGGGAGACGACCAGGTCGCCCCCCCGTCATCACTGAGCGCGTACTGGTTAGGGAGATCCTGGCCGCTGGCTTCATCATAGCACCAGGCAACCGAGAGCAGTCTGTCGTCCGGGATTTCAATCACCTTCGATTCCCAGAAGATGAGGTTGTTCTGCGGACTGTGCATGATATCCAGGTAGCCACTCCAGTTTTCTCCCTGATCGTTGGAAACGAAGGCCAACTGTCGATTGCCGTTGGGTAGTTGTCCCTCCCAGTCGCGCCAGGTGGAGGTAGACCAGATCCAGCGGCCATCTCTGAGTTCTGTAATGGGGCTGCACATTTCGAATTCCGGACCCGCAAGCGGCGTAGAGACCGGCTCCGGATTGTTCCAGGTCTGCCCCTGATCGATGGAACGCAGCAGGAGTAGCTCTGAGGGAACCATACCCAGGGTTTCGGGGTTGCAGAGACCTTCCTCAGTCCGTCCGGTCCGGTCAAACCGGACCAGGTTTGCGATGATTTCCCCGCTTTTTGTGATCGAAAGACGTCCGAATGTGGAAGTGTCATGCCCGGGGACGGCGGTCTCCAGTGGTCCCAGTTGTTCCCAGGTCGCGCCCTGATCCTGTGAGCGGGAGAGGTACGGCTGCAGGTTGACGGCTTCAAAGGCTTCCCCCAGCATGTACATGGCGAGCAGGGAACCGTCGGGCAGGACAACAACCGAGGGAAAATATGCGTGTACGCTGTGGACGTGCGGTTTGGGGTTTTTAAACAGCAGTCCGGTTTCGAGATGTTCAAGTTGCATGTTTTCCCCGTTCCTGTTTCCGCATGAATGCCAGCACGTCACGCCGACCGGCCTGAATCTGTTCGCTCATGATCTGCCGGGCCTGTTCCGGATTTCGCTTTTTTAACGCATCCAGAAGCTGTTCTTTTCCAAGACACGTCTCCTCGGCACTGGCAGGTGTGATGATCTTGTGCTTCAACTGTCTCAGTGCATAAAAGATGTCGGTGATCGTCCGCTGGTCCTGGATGACTTTTTTCAGCAACCGATTGCGGGAGGCTTCGATCAGAATCTCATGGAATTCGGTCTCCAGATCGACCCAGCGGTTGAACTGGGCCGGTGTGGTATGTCTGGCCTGACGTTCCTGGAGGTCGGCGGTGATCTCGCGCAGATCATCGATGATGAACTGCAGGTCTTCCAGTTGCGACTGGGAGATGAACTGTGCTGCTTCGCCGGCAGCGAAGCTTTCCAGCAGGTCGCGGAGGACATAGAGTTCGTCGAGGTCTTCGCGGCTGATCTCTCGCACAAATGCCCCGGAGCCCTGAATGTGTTCGACGAGTCCTTCTGAAGCCAGACGGCAGATCGCTTCCCGCACTGGAATGGCACTCACGCCCAGTTCCTCCGCCAGTTTGCGGTTCACCAGACGGGTTCCGGGAGCGAGGACGTTCTGTTCCATCTGCTGCCTGATATACTGATAAGATTGTTCGGTCAGATTTTTAGAGGCGTCTTCCATCGGGCGTTGGTATCTGCAGCTGTTGAGATCGGAAAAATGTAAAACAGAACGCTTTTAATATATCGTGATATATCGAGGGCGTCAAGTTTTGGTTTTTCCCCGGAAGCTGGGAGTCCCTGATCGACTTCAGGCAGGATGCGGACAGGGAAAGCGCGGACCGGCCGACACTTTCCCTGTTGTGCATTGTAACGCAGATAGATCTGGAGCATCAATAATTATTTCTTCAGCCACAGATCGGCCATGTAGATGGCGGTGATCGTTTTGCCGTCCTTGTCTTTTTCATGGCTGGAGTACCAGGAAATTACGGCATGATCCGGCGAGAGGACCAATATGCCCGGATACGAGTTGTCGCCGCCACTGGGGAGCGTGGCGAATTCGTGCAGCTGATTGTCTATGAACCAGTAGAGCGAAGTGACATACTTGCCGTCCTTGCGCTGACGTCCGCCGACGAGGTAACGGTCGCCCCATTTGGCGAGCAGGGGGCCGCCGATGTAGCGGTCGAGCTGTTTACGGTCCCAGTGGTCGAAGGGAGGTCGGGAACGCATGACCCAGGCGGGGTTGGATCCGCTGCGACCGATGGCCAGCAGGTCGCCGTTCTTTTCGAACAGGAAGGCGGTTTCGTCGCCCTGGCGTTCGTTGAACAGGCTGGCGGTTTTCCAGACCAGGCCGTCGTCACTTTCCAGGATGGCGGTTTCGATCAGTTCGCGTCCCTGGTCATCTTTGGCGAAGTGACGGATGCGGCGTCCGCAGAGATAAGCTTTGCCGTCATAGGCGGCGGCCCGCCAGATGTAATGGCCGTAGGTGCCTTCCAGCATGATCGGTTTCGACCACTCTTTACCGTCGGCCGACCAGACGGCGTAGCCCAGGTGTTCGTTGATGGTGCGGGTTTTGGGAGCGGAGTCGCCACAGTACCAGGTGCCGGTATAGACGAAGAGTTTGTCTTTGAAGATCAGGAAGTGCGGATCGCGGACATCGCGTTTGGGGACGGAGAATTCATCGACCTGTTTCCAGGTTTTGGTGTCGTCGCTCTGCATGATCAGAATGCGGGAGGTCGGAAACAGCATGTGGCCGCCCGGGCAGGTGCGGAAGGTGAGGTAGTACTTGCCTTTGAATTCGATCATGTCGGTGAAGGCATTGTGTTCGCCGTTATCGAAGACCTGGCGGACATTGGTGACTTCCACGGCGGGCAGATCATTATCACTGCCTGCAGACAGTGATGCAGGGGAATTTAGAAGACTGCCGAGCAGGGCCAGGATGGTCAGGAATGAGGGGGCGAGTTGCTGCATGTTGTCGAACCTCGTCAGAAAAAGTTTCAGGTGGTTTCCGGTGGTGTGAGTAACAGGTATTTCAGATGCGAACGCAGTACGGAGCGGGCCCGTTCGACATCGCGGTCTTTGATGGCGTCGACCAGTTCAAAGTGCTGCCAGATGATGCGCTGGTTGATTTCCTCGGCCAGCACGGGGGTTTCCCGGGCGGGGTAGGAATTTTCAAACAGGGTCGCCAGCAGTTTCTGCATGTCGGCAATGATCGGAGAGCCGGACATTTCCAGGATCAGTCCGTGGAACTGACGCTCGACCTCGATGCGTTGGGGCCGGTCTTCGGGAGTGCCGGCGGTCTGCTGGAATTCTTCGGCGAGTGCCGCCAGTTGTGTGATCTGTTCCTCGCTGGCATTTTTGATGGCCAGTTCAATCGCACCCACCTCCAGGGCGTAACGGAAATGGGCCAGGTCGGCCAGTTTTTCCGGTGACCGCGCCAGCGAGGGGAGGCAGTTGGCCCAGACTTCGACCGGGTCGGGGTGGCGGACAATCAACCCTTTCCGCTTGCGGCCTTCGAGCAGACCCAGGGCACAGAGCCGATTGACGGCTTCGCGGGCAATCCGCCGGGAGACGTTGTATTCTTCAGCCAGTTCGGCTTCGGTAAGAAAGAAATCGCCGTCGGTGAACTCGGCGGACTGGATGCGATGCCGAATACGTTCGGAGAGATCCAGAGCCAGTGAGTTGGGCGATTCTTTGTTGATAAGTGTCATTACAGTGTCTAGTTTTGGGGGAAAAATCTTGAATAATGACAATTGGCGATTATTATATGACATTTAATGGGCGTGTCAAATTCAAAGGATGAAATTTACGATGTCGATACTGGAACCGCATTTTCTGGAGACTGAGATCCTCGTGGCCGGGGGAGGCATGGCGGGGTGCTGCTGTGCGATTGCCGCGGCGCGATGTGGGGCACGCGTGATTCTCTGCCAGGATCGCGGGGTGCTGGGGGGGAATGCATCGAGCGAAGTGCGGATGCATATTGTCGGAGCGAACGGCACGGGGCACTTTGATCGGGGAGCGGAACTGGAGACGGAAGCCCGCGAAGGAGGGATCATCGAAGAGTTGCGGCTGGAGAACTGTGTGCGGAATCCGCAGCGGTCGGCGTCGATGTTTGATCTGATTCTGTATGAGAAGTGCCGGGCCGAAGCGAATCTGACGTTGCTGCTGAATACCTGTGTGACCGGTGTGCGGCTGGAAGGGGAGCGGATCACGCAGGCGATCGCCGAACGGCAGAGTACGGAAGACCGCTTTACGATTGATGCGTCGATTTTCATCGACTGTACCGGCGATGGTCGTCTGGCGGCGGAAGCCGGGGCGCTGTTCATGGAGGGCCGCGAAGGGCAGGATGATTACCGGGAAACGCTGGCTCCCGTTAAGGCGGACAACGAGCGGCTGGGATCGACCATTCTGATGCAGGCCCGAAAACATACGCGGCCGATGCCGTTTGTGGCTTCCGACTGGGCACGCCGATTCACCAAGGATGAACTCAAGCTGCGACTGTATGCGACGCCGGGTGAAGAGGAGCCGACGCACGAGTACGGATACTGGTGGGCCGAGTGGGGTGGCACGCTGGATACGATCAAGGAGAATGAAACGATCCGCGACGAACTGCTGTCGATTGTGCTGGGGATCTGGGATCACGTAAAGAACGGACCGCCGGGCACACCAGCGGGGGACGATCCTTTCGAGGCGGCTCACTGGGCGCTGGACTGGTTCGGTTTTCTGCCGGGCAAGCGGGAGAGTCGACGGTTCATCGGACAGCATGTGTTGACGGAGCAGGACCTGCTTGCGTCGCGTGACTTTCCGGATGCGATTGCCTATGGCGGCTGGTCACTGGATCTGCACCCTCCCGCAGGAATCGATGCGGCGGAGGAGGAGCCGTGCCGACAGCATCCGGTGCCGCACTTATATAATGTGCCGCTGACGGCCTGTGTTTCGGGGAATCGGAGTAACCTGATGTTTGCGGGTCGGAATCTTTCCGCGACGCACGTGGCGTTTTCGTCGACCCGTGTGATGGCGACCTGCGCGGTGATCGGGCAGGGAGTGGGGACGGCGGCGGCGTGCGCGGTGCACCGAAAGTTGAGTCCCGCGGAGCTGAGTTCCCATACCGAGATAATGTTAGAGATTCAGCAGCGGTTGTTACGCGATGATGCGTACCTGGTGGGGATTCGCAGTGCAGATGAGAATGACCTCGCGCGGTCGGCCCGGATTTCTGCCAGCAGTGAGCAGCCGGGATTCGGGGCGACGGAAGTGGTTTCGGGGCAGACACGGAGTGTGCAGGGAGAACGGGGCGCACCGCCCGAGCGGGCTCTGCCGGGCGGTCATCGCTGGATGTCGGATCCGGCTGCGGGACTACCGGCGACGCTGCTGCTGGAGTGGGAGACGCCGATCACGGTGCGTGAGGTTCAGCTGATTTTTGATACGGGCCTGCATCGGCATCTGACACTGAGTCAGCATGACGGATATACGTCGCGGATGTTGTGGGGACAGGCGCAGCCGGAAACGGTGCGGGCTTATGCGATTGAGGTGTTTGACGGGCATGACTGGCAGACCGTAGTGACTGTGGAAGGGAACTGGCAGCGCCGCCGGTTGCATCAGGTCGATGTGGCAGGAGTGTCTCAACTGCGGCTGGTGATAACGGGGACGAACGGTGCGGAGCAGGCACGGGTATGTGAGATCAGGGTGTATTGAATTGGGAATTCAAGATACGATTTTTACTACCACGAAAGACACGAAAAGCACGAAATGGGTCTTGTGTAAGTGCTGGCGAGATAAAGTGGGTACGAATTTAAGAAAACCGAACCGTGGGTGGTATCGGATGTAATCCGATATTGCCGGAGGCAACAGGAGGTCGCAGTGTGCGTGTGGTGCGTGGATGTGCCTTTTATAGGGGATGGAGTTGGTAGCTCTGTAGTGAATTGATCTGGTGAGCTGGGACCTCCTGCTCGCTGCGCTCGGCCCGAATTACATTCGGGCTTACCCATGATGTTTTAATAACTCAGGAAAATATGATGATATCGGGACGGTGCTTGAACAGACTGATGCGAGCTGGTCTGGTGGTGGGAGTCTGGTTGTCTGTTTCTGTAGTGAAGGCCGCAGAGCTGGAAACAGCAGAACTCTATCCGCGGATTGAAGTGGTTTCGTTTGAGAGTACGAGTCTCAAACAGCGGAAGCGGGCTGTGATAGTGCTGCCGGAAAACTGGCGGTCGATCAAACCTGCGGAGCGGCGGACGCTGGTCATTCTGCATGGGCGGGGGCGGCATGAGCGGTCGCTGGTGGATGACAAAGTGATTCGTCAGCAGCTGCTGGATTCAGGACTGTTTGTGATTCTGCCGGACGGCGATGACGGCTGGTACATCAATTCATCCGTACGCAAACAGGATGTGTACGAGACGTACCTGGAAGAGGTGCTGACGAAGATGGCGAACGCGTATGACCTGCCCGAACAGGGGGCGCAGTGGGCGATCGCGGGCTGGTCGATGGGCGGGTATGGCTGTGTGCGGTTTGCCGAACGGCATCCTGGTCGGTTTGCGGCGGTGAGTTCAATGATCGGGCTGCTCGATTTTCCCCGCAATGGTCTGCCGGCGGGACAGTCTTACAAAGTGCCCGTGGAGCGGTTTGGTGCTGATGAAGTTGAATGGAACAAGTTCAATCCGTTGAATCAGGCGGAGAAACTGCGCGGGGTATCGCTGTTGATTATCACCGCGGACCAGGCGTTTGACCGGACGATGAACGAGCATTTTCGTGACCGGCTGACTGCGCTGGAGATTCCTCACCAATATGTGGAGCTCAAAGGGGGGCACACGTTTCCCGTGGTGCGGGCGGCGATTCCGCTGGTTCTGGCGCATACGCAACGCGTGCTACTACGGAAGACGCGAAATTGATGCTGCCGCGAAAGACACGGAATTTTTTCTACCACGAAAGGCACGAAAGACACGAAAAAATTGCTGGTGTGGGGAGATCAATAAAAGAGTATTCCATGGGTGGTATCGGATGTAATCCGATATTGCCGCAGGCAACAGGAGGTCGCAGTGAATGCGATCTGTAGAGTGCGTGTTCCTCAAGCTCTTTTGATCAGCCAAGTGGGTTACTCTGTTGTGAATTGATCTCGTGAGCTGGGACCTCCTGCTCGCTGCGCTCGGCCCGAATTGTATTCGGGCGCACCCGTCATGTTTAAAAATCATCATCATCCCGTCTCAGGTTCCGGTTACGGTACCAGAGTCCGATAGCGAAGATTGCTATCACGATCACAAAGAAAAATTTGAGGAGGTTAGTGAAAAGCTTGTAGGGCTTTTTTCTGGTTTCGGGGATGGGCGGTTTATACGAAGACTCTGGCGTTTGTGATTCTCCAATGAATTCGAACGCGTCAAAGATCAGGTTGCGATTTTCTTTGTCGTCTAACTGATCACCGGGAAGGTTCAGGAATAGTGTGTAGATCTTTTGATGGGCAGCAAAAGTACGCGCAACAGTAAAGGAGTCCTCAGCCTTGATTTTTAGTAAATATTGATAACAGGGGACATCTTTAAAGACGATGAGTTTTCCACTCATGAATTTGACGGGATCTTCTTCCCGATAGGAGTTACGGATCTGAGCGATTGTGGAATCGTCGAGTTTTGCATCGTCCGGAGCATCCCGCGCTAAAAGCACCAGACTGATACCGGTGCCGTTCCTGCACTCAGCCAGAAAATTCGGAGGCAGTTCCTTCTCAGACCAGGTGAAAAAAGGATCTGGCAGCCTCAGACGACAGGAATAAGCGGGGAATTCTTTGACCCCAGGCGTTGTGTCCGGCTCTAACTGAAGAACAAAACAGGAGATTGCGGCGAGTGTATAGAGCATGATCTGCTTTCAGAAGTTTTTTTCTGATCCTACATAACTGGTTTTGAGTTCGAAACAGAAATCAGTATAAGATAAGAGAAGTTTTATTGATTGAGTCACTCAAATTCAGTTCCAACCTTGTATCCCCTGCCTGTGAGTCCTGCCGTGAAAAAGATTGCTGTGTTATTTGCCTTTGTTTTGCTCTGTCTCCCTCCAGTGCTGGTGGTGGCCGATAATGTTTTGCCGATGATTAATCTGTTGCAGAATCCCGGGTTTCAGTTACGCAAGACCGCTGATCCGGAACCGGGGCGTTCGATACTCTGCTGGAATACGGATCGCTGGGTGGATGTGATCGGCGGAACGGCAGAGGACAAATCCAATCTCAACACATCAGCGAAAGCGGTGGAGATTCTGCCGGGTAAACGGATCTGGCAGTTTGCGACGCTGCCGGAACTGGGGCTCAAGGGCGGGAATGCAGTCAGTCTGTCAGTCAACGGGTATCAGGAACAGAGCGGGGCACTCAAGGCGCGGCTCTGTCTGATGCTGATTGAAAGTGCCGACGGGCAGTGGTCGCCGGCGGACTTCGGAATGCCCGACAAGCGGACGTTTGCGAAGCACGGGCGAGGAGAGCTCGTACGCTCGCCGCAGTTGGAGGCTTCGTCTGAGGAGACGCAAAAAGAATTTCAGTTGCAGTTAAACGGACTCAAGATCGATCCCCGGTTTAAAGAACAGCGCGAATCGGATGCTGCGTTTCGCAATGTGGTGGGCGTGCTGGTCGAGTTTGTGAATGATTCTGACAAGCGGGTCTGGATTCAGTCTCCCGCACTGGTCAAAGGGGAGACTGCCGCGAAGACAGCACCGACCACGTCCCGCGCACTGCCCGAACTGTATCAGAAGATTCCCCGCACGATGCAGAAGCTGAGTACGGGACAGCCGATTTCGATCCTGACGCTGGGGTCGAGCATCGACCGGGGGAGTGCCAATCCGCGGCTCTATTTTTATGACGAAGATCCCGCGAGCCCGCACTATAAGGAACCGCTGATCGAAGCCCGACCGGGTACGCCGGCCGCGATGAAACGGCTTATCGCAGAGCGGATGGGACGGCCCGATCTGCAGGATTATGTGGGCTGGTCGCAGCACTATTTCATGTATACGGGACGGCTGCGACAGGAACTGCTGCGGAAGTATCATTATCCTGTCGACAGGATGCTGCTCAACGTAATGGCCTGCGATGGATCGTCGATTGGCGAATCGCACAGCGGCTTCAAAGCTTATGCGGAACTGGAACTGTCGCCCAACCCGAATGAGAACGGGCACCCGACCGGGAAGTCCTGGCAGGAACTGTATCCGGCGCTGTTTGAAAACGGAAACAAGCCGGGACCGGACCTGGTGATCTTCGGGCACGGGCATAACGAGCATATCGACCGACCGGATGAAATCGCCGCCTATGAAGGAGCGATCCGCTGGTTTCAACGTCATTATCCCGGCGTCGAGTTTGTCTCCTGCATGTGGATTCGGGATAAAGGCTCTGCCAATTCGATGACGGAGCCGATGCAGGAGCTGTGCGCCTATTACGAAATTCCGTTCGTGGACATGGGGCAGTTGATCATCGATCTCAAAGCGACGACCAATTATTATGCGATGGCCCCCGATGGCGGGCATCCCGCCGCCGGCAGTCATTACCTGTGGTTCAAACAGCTGGAGCAGGTGTTCGAGATGCCGGCGGAAGCCACACTGCAGGGAGTGCCGCAAAAACAGTTGCCGCCGCGGATGAATGGGTATGCGCGGAACTGGGAAGGGACCATGGTCCGGTTTCAAAAAGACAGCCCGCGGCTTGTAGACGGGCGGATGATGATCCTGGAAGACGCCGCGTTCAATCTGTGGGCGGATAACAAACGGGAGATGATGCAACTGCTGATCGATGGTCAGCCGGCAGAGCATGCGGGGCATGGTCGCCACAGTTTCTCAGTTCCCAATCCGCGGAATTCGACGTTCGTGCATGGACGGCTGACACGCGGGGATCGGCACATCATCGAGATTCCGAATCCGAGTGCACGACTGAGTGTCGTGGATTGTAAGGTGGGATTGAAGCGTCGTTTCTATGGCGCGGATGCGCAGGGCTGGCAGGGGAAGTCTGCGGTAGAGGAGTTCGAATCGATGTGGGGCGCTCCGTATGGGGAAAAGGCGTTCCAACTGCAGCCGGGAGAGACGCTGGAGATTGAAGTGGAGGTGGATGAGCTGTCGATCGCCTGGCTGGATGATCCGGCAGGCGGGACGCTGGTGGCGGAGGTGGACGGCAAGCAGGCCTGGTCACAGCCGACGAATCAGCCGTTTACCGATTCGCAGGAGCGGAACCATTTTATTGAGAACCGTCGCGGCGTGTTGGGGCTGCCGTTCGGGAAGCATCGGATTCGGTTGCAGGCGGAAGGGAAGCCGGTGCGGGTGATTGGGGTGTTTGGTTATGATGGGCGGTAGGGACCACTAAGGGGGCGAAAAATACTACTGCGAAAGGCTTGGGTTTTTTTCTACCACGAAAAGCACGAAAGACACGAAAAGGGTTTCAGGCAGGAGTGCGTGTGAGAAAGTGGGTGGTATCGGATGTAATTCGGTATTGCCGGAGGCAACAGGAAATTGATAATAAATTGAACGACCATTTTTGATTCACGGTATGAAATAATATCAGACCGAGCAGCCCATGAAACGAATGTATAAAATTCGGCTACTGACAATGGAACTCTGTGTGGCATTGCTCTCAATAGTTTTCATCTGGGCTATGTTGTGGGGGTTGTATTATCTATTGATGCTGTGGTATGCGATTATTGATTTCTGCTACTGGATTGGATTCGAATACTTCAGTTTCAGGGTTTGATTTTATGAGGCATCGTGCTGCCGGATCTGATTCCGTGTTGATGCAGACGAAAAGTTGAGCGGGCTCTTCGATTCCTGTGCTCTCAATTGGGGATCACTGTTATGAATTGTTCTCGTGAGCTGTGACCTCTTGCTCGCTGCGCTCGGCACGGATTGCATCCGTGCCCACCCTCTAAGATGCTTGTCTGATCTGGTTCCATTGAGCGGGGAAATGAACTCGTTCGCCGTGAGGCGGGCGGGCACGTGGGCACCGCCCCTACGTTTGAGTTGAGGAGCGGTCTTTCTCAGTTGGGTGGTTTCTCTGTCAGTTTCCTGCTCGCTGCGCTCGGCCCGAATTTTATTCGGGCTTACCCGTTTCTGTTGCGTATGTTCAATCTCTGCAGTGCTTTATGTTCTTTTATGCCTGCTCGGTTTGATGAATAAATATCTTTTTATCAGAAACTGCGTTAGATTGGGGATGGTTGATCTAATGAACTGATACAGGATGTTTTGAATCGACCTGACTTGCGCGCGGAAGGGCCTTTGTTTTGACGAATCGTGATCTGGATGAGGAATATGTGGCGTTGATTGCCGGGAGCCAGCCTGTGTTGCGGGGGCTGCTGGTGGCGCTGATTCGTCGGGCGGCCGATGTGGATGATGTGCTGCAGGAGACGAATACCGTCCTGTGGCGGAAGCGGGATGAGTATGACCCGGAGCGGGTGTTTCTGCCCTGGGCGTGCCGGATTGCTCAGCTGCAGGCGCTGGCCTTTTTCAAGCGGGTGCGGAACGACGGTCAGGCGGTGCTGGAAGAATGGACGCTGGAGCAGATCGCGGCTGCGACGACGCGGCGGGCGATCGAGGCGAAATCGCATACGGAGGCGTTGACGCACTGTATGGAAAAGCTGCCGAGTTCGCATCGACAACTGGTGGAGAGCCGGTATCGGGATGCGGTACCCGTGAATCAGATCGCTGCGGATGAGGGGCGGTCGGCGGATGCGGTTTCGATGACCCTGTATCGCATTCGCAAAACACTGATGGAGTGCATCCAGAAGACGATGGCCCGGGAGGCGCAGACATGAATTCCCCCGACGATGCTTTGCGGAATGAACTGGCGCGGCTGACCAGCCGGTTGATGGCGGATGAGCTGACGACCGATGAGGATGCGCGGCTGACCGAGATATTAAATGATCATCCGGAGCTGATCGAAGAATACACGGACCAGCTGCACCTGGATCAGCTATTGAGCACGAACCTGTATGCGTCGGTGCCGGACGGGATTAGCCTGGAGACGCTGGAAGCGGATGCGGTGACTGAGGACGCGCCTGTGGTGGTGAAAGCCACGGCTGCGGGAGCCGCGGGGAGTGGCTTCGGTTATCTGGCGCAGGTATCTGTGGTCGTCGTGCTGCTGATTCTGGTGGGGAGCTTTGTCTGGTTCCGGGGAAACGGAGAGACGAACTTACCTGAGGAGCCGGTGGTGGTCACTCCCGAACCGCTGATTGAGCTGCCTCGTTATGTGGGGATGCTGCTGGATACAGAGGATGCGGTCTGGGAAGACGAGCAACTGGGGGATGACATCGCTTATGGAACCCGGTTTACCGCGGGGAAGCAGCTGTGGCTGAAATCGGGGATTGCCCGGATTCGCTTTGAAAGCGGGGCGGGCGTGGTGCTGGAAGGTCCCGCACAGATTGAGCTGAATTCGTCCATGAATGCGAAGTTGAACTATGGCAAGCTGGCCGCCTATGTGCCTGACGAAGCGCATGGGTTTACCGTCGATACGCCGAAGATGGAGATTGTCGATCAGGGGACGCGGTTCGGGACGGTCGTCGATCCGCTCGGGAAGGCCGAAGTGCATGTGTTTGAGGGGGAAGTCGATATCAAACCCAAGGCGCAGGCAGAGCAACCCCGTAATCTGAAAGCGAGCCAGGCGGTGCTGTTCACACGCGGGAATGCACAGGGGGCCGACATCCGGGTGACGCCGACCAAGTTTGCAGATGTGCCGACGCCGGAACAGCTGATTGCGGCGAAATCGGGAAACTATCCGCCGTTAGAAGCAGTACCCTTTGAAGCGGAAGCACCCTTCAATGAATTCGCGCTGCTGCACATCAATACGGCATTACCCAAAAACATTCTGGCAGGGGAAGCATTCGAGTACCGAGCGACTTCTTTGTCAGAGCAGACCGGGGGCGTGGGCTTCGGTCATGAGGGCTGGTGGGCTGATCCGAATTTTACGCGGCTGATGGTTCCCGAACAGCGTCTGCAGTGGGGCGCACTGGAGGGGGGACCGATGGTATTGCAATCCCGCGGTCATCATCATGCCTATCCTTCGCTGGCACATCGCATGGCCCGCAAACTGGCAGAACCGCTCACCGAAGACTTCTATTTCAGTCTGCTGGTGAAGTACGAAGGGCTGGACAAGAATGATTTCTTTGCACTCTGGTTCGACGATGTGGCGGGCGGCAAGGGGAGCAGCCATTCGCGGGTGCCCAACTTCGGCTTGAAAGAGAAACAGTTCTTTACCCGTTTCGAGGTGAACAAGGAAGGCTTTTCCAGGGAACTGATCGACGGGGAATGTTTTCTGCTGGTGGGGCGTGTGATGAAAGATCAGTCGTCTGATTTCAATCGCCTGGAATTCTGGGTGAATCCGGACGGTGATCGGAGCGCGAATCCGGATGCCGTGGTGCAGCAGGAAACAGGGGCGAAGCCGTTAAAAGAGATCAACGTCGTGGGAATGCGGATTGGACAGTACACGGAAGTTTCTGATTCCCTGTTCGTGGATCGACTGGTACTGGGGAAGACTTTTGCATCAGTGACACAACCTGTAGAGAATTGAACGCGGATTTTGACTCAAGAGGATTGAAGGCAGGATGATACATCGGGCTCAGACATCGAATCGAGTATACAGGCACCTGGTAACGGCGCTGTTGGTTTGCGGGTTGCTGTTCTGTTCTGCACGAGCGTTTGCCGAGGAAACTCCGCGGCTGGCACACGGGCTGGTCAACCCGCAGATAGATTCCGTGAAACGGGATCAGAAAGGGTTCGGCTGGAACGGGGGGTGGGTGCTTTCGAATCGTCACCCGGCACTGTTTGTGGATGCGAAGCCGAAGCAGGCTTCCGGTTCCGTGATTCAGCATGAGGCGTTGATTCAGGGATCGGTAGAGCGGAACAACCCTTTGCGGAGGGAGTTGAAGGAGACGTACCAGGATCAGGAGCTGTTTCTGCGGTTTCGTTTCCGGTATGCGGCGGATCAGAAGCCGCGCGATGAAGGGGAGTTTTTCGTCTTCTGGCTGGATCGGTATGAGGGTTCGGACAAGGCCGTGCATGCGAATCATGTTCCGAATATCGGCGTGCATATTGCCTCCAGCGGTCCCCAGAAGGGGAAGGTCGTGTTCATGGTGCGGATTGGTTCACAGCAGACGGCCTGGAGTTCGGTGGAACTGGAACGCGACCGGGATTACGTGGTTGTGGGGCGGCTGTCGAAGCCGGAAAAATCGTTGCGGGCCGGGTTCACGCGATTTGATTTGTGGGTGGATCCGAAGCCGGACGAACTGGGTGAGCCGGTGGCATCGACCGTGAATCCACAGAGTGTGAACGCCGTGCGGTGGGTCGGTTTTGCGACCGGTTACAAGACGGAACTGGAAGACCGGATCTACGTGAGTGACCTGGTGCTGAGCCGGACGTGGAACGATGTGCTGGATCTTTCACCCGGGCAGATCCCGAAACTGGCGGGCAAGAAAAAGACGGCGTGGTCGAAGCCGGTGAACTTTGAGAAAGAGATTTACCCGCTGCTCGAGTCGCGGTGTTTCAACTGTCATGCAGGGACGAATCCGGATTCCGGGTATCGGCTGGATGTGCATGAGGAACTGCTGGGCTTCAGTACGGGAGAGACGCTGATTGTGCCGGGGGACAGCGAACAGAGCAAGCTGATCGAACTCGTCTCCACACAGGTGGCGGAAACGCGGATGCCTCCCGTCGATGCGGGCGCGGCTTTGAAGAAAGAGGAGATTGCGAAGCTGCGGGCGTGGATCGACCAGGGGGCGAAGTGGGATTATGCATTGCTGCCAACACCGAAGACGGAATCGGATCACTGGGCGTTTCAACTGGTAAAACGTCCCGAAGTGCCGCAGGTGAAGAGCAGTAAGCCGATTCGGACGGCGGTCGACGCATTCCTGGCGCGGGCCTGGAATAAAGCAGGGATCACGCCGGTTCCCGAAGCGGACCGGGGGACGTTGATCCGTCGGTTGTACCTGGATCTGACGGGGCTGCCGCCGAGTGCGGAGGAGATTGAGGCGTTCGAATATAATACTGATCCCCGGGCGTATGAGAAACTGGTGGAGCGGCTGCTGGCATCTCCCCATTATGGCGAACGCTGGGCGCGATACTGGCTGGATCTGACGCGGTGGGCCGAGAGTCACGGGTATCAGCATGATCTGCCGCGACCTTATGCGTGGCGGTATCGGGATTATGTGATCGAGAGTTTTAATGCAGACAAGCCTTATGATGTATTCCTCAAGGAGCAGCTGGCGGGGGATGAGCTGACGCCTTACGCGGACGAGCATGTGATCGCGACCGGTTTTCTGGCTTCGGCCCGGATCAGCGGGAACAATATGGACAAGGCGGCGCAGCGGAACGATGTGCTGGTGGACATTGTGAATGTGACGAGCAGTGCGCTGCTGGGGCTGACGCTGGAATGTGCCCAGTGTCATAATCATAAGTTCGATCCCTTGACACAGCGGGACTACTATCGGCTGCAGGGATTCTTTGTGAACGGCCAGCTGGGGAATCTGTCGCTCAAAGGGGATGGGCTGCCGAACCCGACCGAAATGAATGTCTGGATGCCGAAAGGTACGTATGATTTTTATCAGCGCGAGGCGAAGAAGCTGATCAACCGCAAGCGATTCGCGCATACGAAGGAGCCGCATACGTGGGGTTATTATTCGCCGTTGACCGGACAGGCAGAGATCGAGCGGCTGCCGGTGGTGAACCGGGACCCGATTCCGTATTCCGCGGAACAGCTGAAGCAGACGAAGTCGCAGATTTTGATTCGCGGGGATGTGCATAAGCGGGGACCGGAAGTGGGCAAGGGCTGGCCGGCGGTACTGGGGGCGACGACGAGTGGTTCGGATCAACTGTCGCGGACGGCACTGGCGGAGTGGCTGACGGATCGGAAGAATCCGCTGGTTTCACGGGTCTGGGTGAACCGGTTATGGCAGTATCACTTCGGGCGGGGACTGGTGGCGACGCCCAGCGATTTTGGCGTGCAGGGGGAACCGCCTTCGCATCCGGAGCTGCTGGACTGGCTGGCCTCGGAGCTGATGGAACAGGGGTGGAGTACGAAGCAGATTCACCGTGAGATTGTGCTGTCTTCCGCGTATCGGCAGCAGCGGTCATTCAACGAAGCGAACCTGAAACGGGACCCGGAGAACCGGCTGCTGTGGAGCTGGCCGCGACGTCGACTGGAAGCGGAAGTGATCCGGGATTCGATTCTGTGTGCGACGGGAGAACTGAAACCGGAGGTAGGGGGACCGAGCGTGCCCCAGGAGCGGGAAGAGCAGGATCTGCGGCGGACGATTTATCTGTTCCAGCGGCGGAGCGAAATGCCGTCGGTGATGGCGATGTTCGATGCGCCGGACAGTGTGACCAGCTGTTCGCGACGGCAGGTCTCAACGGTGGCACTGCAGCCGCTGTTTATGTTGAACAGCCAGTTCATGGATCGGCGGGCGCAGGTGCTGGCGGAGAAGATCACAAAGGATGTAGGCGAGGATCACGGGCAGCAGGTGACTCAAGCGTTTCTGCGTGTGCTGGGACGTAAGCCGAATGCGCAGGAGCGGCTACGGTCGCTGGTCTTCTTTGAAGGTGAAGAGACTGCGGATGCGGCGCCCCGGCGGCTTTCGATGTTGTGTCATGCGTTAATGAATCTCAACGAGTTTATGTATATTCCCTGAAGGCGAGGGCTTTGATGTTGTTTGATCCGCAGAATGTGAGTCATGGTTTTTCCACGTCGCCTGTGAGCCGACGGGCGATGCTGGAGCAGAGCGTGCTGGGCATGGGAGCGGTCGGTCTGGCGGCGCTGCTGGCGGACGAGGGACTGCTTGAGGCCTCAGAGGGAACACAGGCGGTGACCGGACAGAGTCATTTTCCAGCGACGGCGAAAAGCGTGATCTTTCTGTTCATGTCGGGAGCGCCGAGCCAGGTGGATACGTTCGATCCGAAGCCGCTGCTGACGAAGCTGGAGGGAGAGCCGGTCCCGGCGAGCATTGCGGCCCGGGTGCCCAACATTCCGCGGGCGGGGCTGGGTTCGAAGCTGATGGCGTCGCCTTTTACGTTCAAGAATTATGGGGAGAGCGGGATTCCTGTGTCGAACATGTTCCCCGAGACGGCGAAGATGATCGATGAGATCTGCGTGCTGCGGTCGGTGAATCATCGGGTGCCCGTGCATGGTCCCGGGGAATGTATCGCGCTGACCGGGTCGGCGGTAGGGGACCGGCCCAGCCTGGGAGCGTGGATGACGTACGGCCTGGGGAGTGAGAGCTGCGATCTGCCGGGGTTTATTTCGATGCTGTCGAACAGCACCGGGCCGGCACCGCAGACGCCGGGCTGGGGGAACGGGTTTCTGCCTTCGCGTTACCAGGGGACCCTGGTGGACGGCAAGCGGGGGATTCCGTATACGAAGATGCCCGTCGGTTATTCTCATGCCAACCGGCGCGAGCAGCTGGATTTCATCAAATGGATGAACGAAGCGCATCTGCAGCAGCTGGGGCAGGATTCGGAACTGGAGGCGCGGATTGCCTCGTATGAGCTCGGGTTTCGGCTGCAGACATCAGCGCCGGAGGTGTTCGATCTCAAGAGTGAATCGGCAGAGACGGCGGAGCTGTATGGCCTGGATGACAAGGAGACGGCGGAGTTCGGCAGGCACTGTCTGATTGCACGGCGACTCGTGGAGCGGGGCGTGCGGGTGGTACAGTTGCGGAATGGAGGCTGGGACGCGCATGGGGCGATCAAGGCGAATCACACGAAACGCTCCAAAGCGACGGACCGGCCGGTGGCGGCGCTCTTGAGAGATCTGAAGCAGCGGGGTCTGCTGGATGAGACGCTGGTGGTCTGGGGAGGCGAGTTTGGACGGACGCCGACGACGGAAGGGAATACGAAAGGAGACCGGCGGGGCCGCGATCATCTGCCGACAACGTATTGCATGTGGATGGCTGGCGGCGGCGTGAAGGGGGGGCAGATTATCGGTCAGACGGATGAGCTGGGTTATACGCCAGTGGAACAGCCGATGTCGCCCGCGGACCTGCATGCGACGCTGTTACACGCTTTGGGGCTGGATCAGCATAAGCTTGTCTATCGGCATAATAACCGAAAGGAAATTGCGACGGTGCTGGGTGGGGAAGTGGTGAGTGAGGTGTTTGGGTAGACCGTGAATCGCTCGAAAATTTCTACCACGAAAGAGACGAAAGACACGAAAATTTTGCTGATGCAGGTTGGTGGCGTTGCGGGAGCGGATGTGGGTGGTACCGGATGTAATCCGGTATTGCCGTAGGCAACAGGAGGTTGCAGGTCAGACGATGTAAAGAGTACACGTTCCTCAACCTAATTTAATTTGGTTGGTGTCTCTTTTGTGTATTGATCTAGTGAGCTGCGACCTCTTGCTCGCTGCGCTCGGCCCGAATTGCATTCGGGCTTACCCGATGTTTTTTCGAGTTTTGGTTGGCGGGTTGAATGCTGGTTTTTCAGCACTGTCGGGCAAGCCGACAGATGGTACCCGGCGTGGAGTCGTTTGACTAGGTGTCGATCTCTTGTTGCTCGTTTTGTGTCAGGTATTCTGCTAGTGGTGAATCGGGGCTGGCCAGTTCGCAAACCAGGGTTCGGAAACGATTCATATCCGCAAGGTACATGGGAAGCCAAATTTTGTTTGAACGACTGTGAAGTATCGCCGTTTTAAGCCCAAACAGATAGTTGCACGGTCGCACATTCTCTATTTCACTCCATGTTTGCTCTCGATAGAACCCCCAAAAGTCATGGCCTCCAATTCGATCCTGATACACGCTTACCTTAAAGTATGCGACTAGAAGGGCTGATAGAGACGCTGCAGCGACTGCCATTCCAATAAAAATCACCAGAATTGCGATCAGAGTACCAGCAAAATGCATGTTTTCAACACCGCAATCCACTGCATCTGCAATCACAATCAATAGAAATCCCAGAAGATCCCAGGCCATCACCACAAGGTACATACGCTTGAATGACAGTTTGAATCTGGCGATGGGTTTCTCTTTCATCAGCCCTTTTCCCAAGAGATGTCTCGATTTTCCGAGACTTGATGGTCAGTATATACTTTAGCCATGCCTCATCGCTCAAGCAAGAAAAACGCAAACTGGGGAAGTGGTGAGTGAGTTGTTTGGGGAGACTGTGAATCGCTCGAAAATTTCTACCTCGAAAGAGACGAAAGTTTTGCTACCACGAAATTCACGAAAGACACGAAAATTTTGCTGATGCAGGTTGGTGGCGTTGCGGGAGCGGATGTGGGTGGTACCGGATGTAATCCGGTATTGCCGGAGGCAACAGGAGGTTGCGGGGCAGACATTGTGAAGAGCACGCGTTCCTCAAGCTAAGTTGAATTAGTTGGTGATTCTGTCGTGAATTGCTCTGGTGAGCTGGGACCTCTTGCTCGCTGCGCTCGGCCCGAATTGCATTCGGGCCCACCCCTGGTTTAACTTTGATTGGTTCCTGGGGAATCTTTAGATCTTCGAAAACGGCGTCTAGCGCCTTGCCGCTCATTTTTTTATAGATCGAACTTGATGCCCTGGGCTAAGGGGAGTTCGGTGGAGTAGTTGATCGTGTTGGTGGCGCGGCGCATGTAGGCTTTCCAGGCGTCGGAGCCGGATTCGCGACCGCCGCCGGTCTCTTTTTCGCCTCCAAATGCGCCGCCGATTTCTGCGCCGCTGGGACCGACGTTGACATTTGCGATGCCGCAATCAGAGCCGGCGGGGGAGAGGAACTGTTCCGCCTGGCGGATGTCGTTGGTCATGATGGAGGAGGAGAGTCCCTGGGGAACCCCGTTATGCACGGCGATGGCTTCGTTCAGATCTGTGTAGCGGATGACGTACAGAATGGGGGCGAAGGTTTCCTGACGGACGATTTCGGTCTGGCCGGGCATCTCGACGATGGCGGGGTGGACGTAACAGCCACCTGCGGGGACATCTTGCATAATCGGGTTACCGAAATGGACGGTGCCTCCCTGTTCCTCGGCGGTGCGGAGGGCTGTTTGCATGGCGTCGAGCGAACGCTGATCGACGAGCGGGCCGACGAGCGTTCCTGCATCGAGGGGGGTGCCGATCGGTAATTTGGCGTAAGCTTTCTTGAGCGACGCGAGGAGTTTGTCGGCGATGCTGTGGTGGACGATCAGGCGACGCAGCGACGTGCAGCGTTGGCCACAAGTCCCCACGGCAGAGAAGAGGGCTGAGCGGACCGTCATTTCGAGGTCGGCGGATTCGGTGACGATCATCGCGTTGTTGCCGCCCAGTTCGAGCAGACTTAATCCCAGCCGACCGGCAACCGTGGAGGCGACAGCGCGTCCCATGGGTACCGAGCCGGTGGCTGAGATCAACGGGAGATCGGGGTGTGCGGCGAGCGCCTGTCCGACGTCGGCACCGCCAATGAGCAGGCTGGAGATACCGTCTGGGGCTTCGGGGAAGCCGCGGGCGACGTTGTTGACAATCTGCTGACAGGCGATGGAACAGAGCGGCGTTTTTTCCGAAGGCTTCCAGACGACCGGGTCGCCGCAGACGAACGCGAGCATCGCATTCCAGGACCAGACGGCGACCGGGAAGTTGAAGGCACTGATCACACCGATCGGTCCGAGCGGGTGCCACTGTTCCATCAGGCGATGGCCGGGGCGTTCGCTGGCGATGGTTTTGCCGTAGAGCTGACGGCTCTGCCCGACGGCGAAGTCGCAGATGTCGATCATTTCCTGTACTTCGCCGAGGGCTTCCTGCGTGATTTTGCCGGCTTCCCAGCTGACGATGGCGGCGAGGTCGGCCTTGTGTTCGCGCAGGGCGTTGCCAATCAGCCGCACGAATTCGCCGCGGCGGGGGGCGGGGACGTTGCGCCAGGTCCGGAAAGCGGATTGGGCGGTGGCGACCACCGTGTCGACGTCACTCGGCGTGGCCTGGGTGAGTGTAACGAGCGTCGAGCCGTCGATGGGGGACTTGCCCGTCAGTGCTTCACCGGCGCCTGCCTGCCACGTATTTCCGACGGCAACGGCGACGGGATGATCGTTGACGCCGATCCGCTTGAGAACTTCCTGTATCGGATGAGTCATATTGAGCCTCACTTGCTGAATGAATTAGTCCAGGGCAAAGGTTTCTGTTTCGTAAAACTGTCCGAAGCGGTTCTGGATGAACTTTTCGAACGGGATCTGTTCCTGTCGGATCAGACCGGTGCCTTCCAGCTGTTTCTGTTGAATCATGTCGAAGACGGCACAGACGCCTGCTCCAGTGGTGAGTTGAATGGCGCTCCAGATTTCGCCGTTGATTTCCTGTGCATACATCTTACGCAGGTCACTCTTTTCAACGAACTGTCCGTTGCGGTGCCCGCGGACGGTGCAGAAGACGATAACCACGTCCTGGAAGGTGACGGGAATCGAGTGTTCCATCACATCCTTGAGCAGATCGCGGCGTTCATTGAGTCTCAGGTCCTGCAGGAGGAACTTCATGAGTTCACGATGGCCGGGATAGCGAATCGTTTTGTAATTCAATTCACGGACCTTGCCATCCATGGTGTCACAGAGCGTACCGAGTCCGCCTGACGTGTTGAAGGCTTCGTAGACGTTGCCATCAAGTGTGAACTGCTCCAGTCCTTCGAGAGGGAGGTGATTTTTAATCTTGCGATTGTGAATCACTTCGCAGGTGTTGCAGTACTCATTGATCAGGCCGTCGGTTGACCAGGTCAGGTTGTAGGCGAGCGCGTTGGTGGGCCGCTGGGGGAGGGCCCCCACGCGCATGCGGACGGTATCGATTTCGTCGAACCAGTCCATCACGTGTTTGGTGACGATGGTGACGAAGCCGGGGGCCAGGCCGGACTGGGGGAGAAAGACCTGACCCTCGGCGGCACCGTCGGCAATTTCTTTAACGGCGGCCGTTGTCTGACGATCTTCTGTGAGGTCGAAATAGTTGATGCCCGCTTCAAGTGCAGCGCGGGCGACATAGGGATTCTCCCGGAAGCTGAGCGCCGAGATGACTGCAGTGCAGCCCTGCATGAGGTGCACCAGTTCCTCGTGCGACTCAGCGTTGAGGACGCGTGTTTCGACTGAGGGAATCCGTTTCTGTATATGGTCTAAAGCGGCGGGAACGCGGTCGGCGACGCGGACATGATAGTCGCCCGATCTGCTGAGCAGAGTGGCAATCATGCGGCCGATCTTTCCCGCGCCGATGAGCAGGATTGTTTGAGACATCGCAGGTCCTCCTGTGTAGAATTCATGATGTGAGAAGTGATTTGAAAGACCTCACTATAGATTATATACGTGGAAAATCGGTTTTCTGATTGAGTTTCTGTTTTCGCAGGTTTTGACGTATTAATTTATAGAGACGCCACTTGACTCTAACATAAGTGGTAGAAATTAAAAAACATTGGAGATAAACCATGTCCAGCAAGCAGCTTACAGTTTATGACTGGGAACGGTATCCGGAAACGGCCCGCTTGATTGATGAGCGGATTGATGTGTTTTGTCAGAAGTCCGCCGATATTCAACAGTTTGCCCATGACCTCCAGACCCGCACGGGAACCCGGCTCAGGGACTGGGTGGATCACCTGGAAGTGGAGTGGTCTGATGCGCTGGCCAATGAACTGGTTGCGTTGGGCTATGAGCCGGTGATGGATGCGGATCGTCCGTTGTATCATCATCCGGCGGCGATGTTTCCGGCGGTGAAGGCGGCTGAGTCGGCGGTCGAACGTTTGTTTGTCCGCGTCGACAGTGTGGCTGATTTTCTGCTGGTGCAGCAGCGCGACCTGGACATGCCGATTGAAGGTGACGTGGGGTCCGCGGTGCGACAACGGATCGCTTTTGCTGGTGAGGGGGTTGAGCTGCATGTCATCGAGAGGCACGGTTGCCCGGTGACGTGTACGACACCGCCGGCCACTCCGGATCTGAAGAAACTGGCCGCCCATGCGGAAGCGCTGCGGTTACGGAAGCGGGACTTCGCGGAAGCGAGTTCAGGGTTCGCGCATGCGGCTTTGCTGATCAAGTCGTCGATTGCGGATCTGGGTGTGGACCGGACGTGTGATCTGTTCTTTGCCGGCGAACGGGATTACTGGCAGCAGCGGAATCTGGCGGCACGGATTCAGAAAGCCCGCCAGGATGCCATGGGTATGGGCTGGGCGAATCACGATCATCATACGTATCGTTCGAGCCGTAAGTATTTCCAGAGCCTGATTGGGATCTTCGAACTCTTGGGTTTCAATCTGCGTGAACGGTTTTATGCTGGCAAGGAAGCGGGCTGGGGTGCCCAGGTGATTGAGCAGCCTCACGCGCGGATCACAATTTTTGCGCATGTGGATCTCTCGGCCGAAGAGGTATCGCAGGACTTTGCACACGAGCCGTTCCAGGAACGGAGTGAGCTGGGGACGGTGGGACTCTGGTGCCGACTGCATGGGGAAGCGTTTCTGGAGGCGGGCATGCATCACCTGGAATGCCAGTTCGACTTCGACGCCGCGCGGGACCAGCTGGCGGAAGAGGAGGACGTGAAAACGATGAAGCCCTTTACCGATCTGCCACATTTGCGTCAGGCGTTTACGGCAGGGGAAATCTGGCCGGTGCAAGAGAGCCGGATTCAGTCGCTGCTGAATGACGGACTGATCTCGGCTGAAGAGGCGGACAAGTTCCGCGAGAAAGGGGCCATCGGTTCGCACCTCGAAATTCTGCAACGGGAAGAAGGATTCAAAGGATTTAACCAGACGGGGATTAATGACATTATTCTGGAGACGAACCCGTTGAAGCAGCAGGCTTGATGGTACCACGAATCGCACGAATTTTTTTGCTACCACGGCCAGCACGAAAGACACGAAAATTATGCTGGCGCAGGTTAGTTGCGTTACCGGAGCGGATGTGGGTGGTACCGGATATAATCCGGTATTGCCGAAGGCAACAGGAAATTGTCAAGGTAGAGGTGCGAACTGGTAATTCTCTTTCCGACCTCAGTTCAGAATGGTTTTGAGAACAAACTAACTGTTACTTGGTTGGTGGCAACACTGTCAGTTTCTTGCTCGCTGCGCTCGGCCCGAATTGCATTTGGGCTTACCCGGGGAGGGGCGAAACAGTGCTGGGGCAGAGTGTGAAATCGTGTTGTTCGATTATTCTTCAAAATTAACCGGTGTGACCATAAACAGGGTTACGGTCTCTGACTCGTCATTAGTGTTCGAGACTGTTTTCACCACCAGCGTTTCACCGAGATTCATTTCTGCCTTGGTGCTGACGCGTCGCACTGTCAGACCGGGGACCGTGGTGCCGTTGACCTGGACCGCGTTTGCAAAGTCCGGTTCTGAGATCTCAGGAGAGAAACGGAGCAGGATTTTACCATTCTCCAGCAGAACCAGATCGACTTTGCAGATGACGCCAAATTCTCTCCATTCGACTGTGGGCTGCTTGTCACCTGCCGGGACTGGGATCGGAAATTCGCCGCCACTTTTAAAGGTCGCTGGTTTCCCTGGCCTCGTCACAATCTGCGGACTGGCGTGGACCAGCTTGATTTTTCCTTCGCGTTTCAGCTTCGCGAAGACCGATTCGGCATTGCTGTAAATTGCGACTCCTGATTGAACCTGATTCAAAGGCTTCGCTGCTGCTGCAAATTCTTCTGCAGCGTCCGGGGTGAGTTCCAGAATACAACAGCGGCATAAAATCTGAGCCGACGTTCCCACCAGCTGTTGCAGTTGTTTTGCCTGTGTCTCCAATTCCGCCTGTTTCTGGCGAATGCGTTGTTTGATCTGCAGGGAGAGTTCCCGCAATTTCTCTGCTTCTGTTTTCAGGCCCGCCGCCTGCAGTTGTTCTGTTGCCAGGCGAAGATGATCGAGGGCTGCTGGCCGCTGATTAGTTTCAGGGGTGACCTGTTTCAGCAGACCCGGACGTTCCTGCGGATCAGCAGCCAGGCAAACCGTACCCAAACAGAGCAGACAGGCAAAAACAATGCGACCAAGAACCGGCATCCTGAACCTCCTTGAAATTGGACGAGCAACGGGAGGCTGGATGCTATCAGTTCTTTACAAATTGTGTCAATGTGATCTGCAACTGGACTGTCGTGTGTTAATTGCTACCACGAAAGGCACAAAAGACACGAAAATTATGCTGACGCAGGTTGGTGATTCTGTTGTGAATTGCTCTGGTGAGCTGGGACCTCTTGCTCGCTGCGATCGGCACGGATTACATCCGCGCCCACCCGGGGTTGGGGGCTTGCTATCGTTCCTTTGGAAGTGTGGTTCTGATTTGTTATTCGCCAGGCGGGCGGGCACATGGTGCCGCCCCTGTTTTTTTAGACTTCCGGTAGAACCCAGGGTTTGCGCCATTCTTCTCGGCCGCGGAGCTGGTTGGCGGCGTCGTCGTTTTTGAAGGTTTCGGTTTCGGGATCGAGAGTCAGGGTGCGGCCGATGCGGGCGGCGATGTTGCCGGCGTGGCAGAGGATGGAGGCCGGGTGACCTACCGTTTCCAGATCGCAGGCCGGTTTGCTGCGGGTCTTGATGCAGTCGAGGAAGTTGGCCACGTGCGGGCCGGCGTCACTGTCCCCTTTGACTTCCTTGATCAGCTTGCCGCGCTCACCGTACACGCGCCAGCGACTGTTGCCGATGGTCATGTGGGCTTTATCGCCGTAGATGACGGCGCCTTCTGATTCGCCGTGATAATGGTAGGGGGCCCAGATCCGCATTTCGTAGGTGAGGATCTTGGGCGTATCGCTCTGGTATTCGTAGGTGACCTGCAGAGTGTCGGGCCATTCCTGCATGTCGTCGAAGTACCATTTGCCGCCGGTCGCGGAAATTTTGGAGGGGAGCGAAATCGCGGCGTCACCCTGTGCTTCACAAGCGGCGTTGAGCGCGGCGAAGGCCATGTCGAGACGATGTACGCCGTCGTTGCCCAGGTCGCCGGTGCCGTAATCGTGGAACCAGCGCCAGCGGCCGTGGAAGCGGTTTTTATTGAAGGGGCGTTTTTTGGCAGGGCCGAGCCACATGTCGTAATCGACGGTGTCGGGGGGCGTGCTGTCGGGCGGGTAGCCGATGTTTCCCTGCCGGGTGCTTTCCCAGGCTTTGGCGACGAGGCAGCGACCGAGGGCACCGCTGCGGATGTAGGCGAGGGCGGACTTCAGGCGTTCGGTGGAACGGTGCTGCGAGCCCAATTGCACGACGCGGTTGTGTTTTTTCATGGCGGCGACCATCCGCTGGCCTTCGACGATGTTGTGGCCGTCCGGCTTTTCGACGTAGACATCTTTGCCAGCCTGGCAGGCGAGGATCGTGGGGATGGCGTGCCAGTGATCGGGAGTGCCGACCACGATGGCGTCGAGACTGTTGTCGTCGAGCAGGTGGCGGAAATCGCGGATGACTTCAGGTTTCTTTCCCTGCAGTTTGGTGACGGTGTCCACGGTGTTGCCGAGGCGGGCGGAATCGATCTCGGCGATGGTGACGATTTCGGCCTGGGAGTTTTCCGCGAAGTGACGGTTGAGAGCGGCAGCACGGCCGCCGGCACCGATCACGCCGACGCGGATGCGTTCGCTGGCGGCGGCTTTAGCAACCTGATCCAGGGAGAGGGTGGCCAGCCCGGCGGCTGAACCCTGTAGAAACGTCCTGCGGTCCATGGTGTGTGCTCCTGACTGGTGAGACACGGTGGTGGGAGACGGATAAACGAACTTTTATTATAGGAAGCAGGGATTCGAGAGCAAAAGAAAACTGGGAGATAGGTTTTTTTCTACCACGAACGGCACGAAAAGCACGAAAGTCTGCTGACGCAGGTTGGTTGTGTTACGGGAGCGGATGTGGGTGGTACCGGATGTAATCCGGTATTGCCGGAGGCAACAGGATGTCGCAGGGTAAACGATGTGAAGAGTACGCGTTCCTCAAGGTAAATTAATTTAGTTGGTGGCTCTGTTATGAAGTGATCTCATGAGTTGGGGCATCCTGCTCGCTGCACTTAGTCTTTCCCGCCTGCCTGTGGTTTGCAGATCAGCGGTAGGTTAAAATGAAATCAGTGATTTTTTGATGGCTGACTATGATACCATGGCCAAGACTGTGATACCATGGCCAAGACTGTTGAGTGATTTGAGAGCGGAGGCAGGGCGGTGATCCAAACGAATAAACTGGTTGCTTGCCAAATTGGGATACTGATCATCATTGTGGTCTCTTTTGTGACCTGCAGTCTGATGATTTTTCAGGGGATTACAGAACTGGCGCTTGTCGGGTTTTTGGGAATCTTTCTTTTCCTGCCAAGATTGCCTCGCATAATCTTTATTCCCTGGGGGGGGGACAATGCTTCCGCATACGTCACTGAATCGTTTTGAAGATCCTCTGGAAAAACTGGCTCTCATATTATTTTATCTCATTCTGGTCCTGAAAGCAGTGCACTATTTCTGCTTTAGCTGAATGGGGATATTCAGAGCAGTGAGTAATTGAATCAATTCATGAAAGCGTTTCAACCGGTATGTATTGATCGGCCTGAGTGGGCCAGGGAACCCGATGTCTGGCTGGACCGGATCAGGTTGCGCGATTATCAGCTGTTGCAGTCTCATCGCTCCTCGATTCTCAAGCTGGTCCAGAATGAAGTGGCTCAATACTTGAATACAGACGATCTGGTATTTTTTGATCCGGCTGATGGTTTTCCGGTCCTGCCACGAATGACCGGTGAGTATTATATCTCCGATGAATCCTACTCGGGAAATGTCGGACCATACTGGTTTGAGATTCGCATTCAGACTCACTTTCTGGAACGCCAATGGATGGATGGTCAAACGGATTTCGATTATCTGGGCCTGGAAGTTTGTCTGCGATATGATCCGGAAAAAGATGAGTTGGAAAGCCTGGGAATTAATTCTTCAGCGATTTAAGAGCCGGACATTATTTAGATTGCGAGTTTATTTCTTTGCTTGCTGACTCTACTGTAAAATGGTTGATGGAAAGACTCCTTATATTGCATTCCAAGTGACTGGTTTCTATGGCAATTCCGCGCATCTATGCCGACTTTAATAAACTGGATCGGGATCGAAATGCGATCCTGGTTTGTGCCGGGACATGGCGGGATCTGGAAGAACAGGGGTTACAGTTTTCTCGCGGAATGAAAGTCATCTTAAGTCAGCCGGATGATATCGATGAAGCTGGTAATCCGGATTTTCTGGAAACGCCTGCGGTGATCGACTACGACCAGGAACATCAGTACTGGATCGGACGGTTTGACTGGGATGAACTTGAATATCGATCCGTGAAAGAAAAGAGACTGCCGGATTCTACTTGAGTAATCGGTATGCGGTACCTCCTGGTGATCCGGTTGCGGATGAGGTTTTCAAATGTTTGAATGGGCCGGGCTCTCAGTTATGAATGGATCTGGTGAACTGGGACCTCTTGCTCGCTGTGCTCGGCCCGAATTGCATTCGGGCTTACCCGGTGGGAGGGGGATCTCAAATTCACTGTCGGGCAAGCCGACAGATGGCACCCGGTGGAAATTTTCTACCACGAAAAGCACGAAAGACACGAAAAAATTACTGGTAGGAGTACCAGAGATAAAGTGGGTGATACCGGATGTAATCCGGTATTGCCGGAGGCAACGGGAGGTCGCAGGACAAACGATGTGAAGAGTATGCGTTCCTCAAGGTAAATTAATTTAGTTGGTGGCTCTGTTATTCATTGATCTGGTGAGCTGGGACCTCCTGCTCGCTGCGCTCAGCACGGATTTCATCCGCGCCCACCCGGTTTGATCGTGGAATACGTGAAGGTTTTACTACCACGAAAGACACGAAAGGCACGAAAAAATGCTAATGCAGGTTGGTTGTGTTGTGGGAGCGGATGGGGGTGGTACCGGATGTAATCTGGTATTGCCGGAGGCAACAGGAGGTTGCAGGGCAAACGATGTGAAGAGTACGCGTTCCTCAGGGTAAGTTAATTTAGTTCATGGTTCTGTTATGAATTGATCTCGTGAGTTGGGACCTTCTGCTCGCTGCGCTCGGCACGGATTACATCCGCGCCCACCCGGTTTGATCGTGGAATACGTGAAAGTTTTACTACCACGAAAGACACGAAAAGCACGAAAAAATGCTAATGCAGGTTGGTTGTGTTATGGGAGCGGATGTGGGTGGTACCAGATGTAATCCGGTATTGTTGGAGGCAACAGGAAGTCGCAGGGCAAACGATGTGAAGAGTATGCGTTCCTCAAGGTAAATTAATTTAGTACATGGCTCTGTTATGAAGTGATCTCATGAGTTGGGGCATCCTGCTCGCTGCGCTTGGTCTTACCCGCCTGCTGGAGGATCTCGATTTCATTGTCGGGCAAGCCGGCAGATGGCACCCGACGTTACCGCGAACCTGCTGGGGTCGTCGGGTGGAGTTGATTCGATCAAAGGAGGACCAGCAGCAGAATGATCAGCAGGATCAGGCCCAGTCCGCCGCTGGGTCCGTAACCCCAGCTACGACTGTATCCCCAGGTGGGGAGTGCACCGATGATAAACAGAATCAGAACGATCAGAAGTATGGTCTCCAACATGATGTGGTTCCTTTGCTAAACGCACCACAGCCTTCAACGGTCAATTGGCTGTTTTCTTGAACGGCTTCGATTTATTGTTGAATCGAATAAGGCAGCTTGCGTGCCGAGGAAGGAAAAATGAGCCGAGAATATTGAAACGGGACGGGAAACCGTTGGCACAACGGGAGATCCGGCAGGGCTTTTTTTGAGATTTCCATTTTTAGTGATGCGTAGTGTGCGGGGAAACGGCGTCTGTCTGCGGGCTGGTGAACCCGACTGATCGGCGAACCGCCAGTGGAGGATTGCTGGCTCGGTTGGAGAAGATGTGTTTCCAAGGGAATCGGAATACAGTTGGTTGCTCTGTTGTGAATTGATCTGGTGAGCTGGGACCTCCTGCTCGCTGCGCTCGGCACGGATTGCATTCGCGCCCACCCGGTGGGAACCCGAAATGGATTCGAATTTTACTACCACGAAATTCACGAAAGGCACGAAAATCTGCTGACGCAGGTTGGTTGTGTTGTGGGAGCGGATGGGGGTGGTACCGGATGCAATCCGGTATTGCCGGAGGCAACAAGAGGTCGCAGGGCAAACGATGTGAAGAGTATGCGTTCCTCAAGGTAAATTAATTTAGTTGGTGGCTCTGTTGTGAATTGACCTCATGATCTGGGACCTCTTGCTCGCTGCGCTCGGCACGGATTTCATCCGCGCCCACCCGGTTGGATCGTGGAATACGTGAAATTTATTTACTACCACGAAAGACACGAAAGGCACGAAATACTTTCTGATGCCGATTGGCATTGGTGGTTGTTTCTCTACCTTACTGCTGCTGAGCCGATGGGTATGATTGTTGGATTCGGATCCAGTGGTCCGTTGGAAATGGGTTTGTGAGTTGCGAGGCGGGCGGGCACGTGGGCACCGCCCCTGCGTTTGTGGTGTAGTGCGGTTTTTCTAAGTTGGGTGTTTGCTCTTTCCGTTTCCTGCTCGCTGTGCTCGGCCCGCAGGTATTCGGGTTTATCCTTGATTTGGGGACTCTGGTTTTGGTTGTGGTTTATTGTGTTGATGATTTTGTTCAATGGCGTGTGGGGGTCAAGAGGAAATCGTGGATTGAGTGTGGGGTGAGATGTGTTGAGTTTGCAGTGAGTCTGTGTCGAACTGCGTTGAGTGTGCTGTGAGATGATTTGAAAATGGACGAGACATTGCGAACCTGTGATTTTTGTTCTGGTGAAAAACTGGAAAATTCGACGCCGATTCAGGTGCATCTGGGTCAGTTGTGGTCCGTGTTCCAGTGCACGCATCACCCGCCTCGCGCGCGAAGCACAATTGCACAAGAATATGATTCGGAGAGTGACGATCAAGTCCAGTTTATACAGCAAGTACATCTGGTCTTCAGTGGTGGGCAGGCTGAACTGAGAGCATGGTCAGCAGGAGACAATGCAGACCTTTGAATCGTTGAAAATGGAATTCGCTTCTTGTCTGTTTTTTGAAGTCTTGTTTATTTATTTCGTTAATAAAAAGCGGGGACTGTGGAATTGCAGGGAATGGGAAGTTGTGTGGGTGAAATTCCAGTCTGGAAGGGGAAAGAAAGGGAATTTTCGGGAGGAATACGAGTAAAAGTATCAAAATGCGTTGTTATTTAGTTCATCGAGTGCCTGTGGGGGTTTATAATCGACGATGATTGAAATTCAGGCCATTTTAACGTCTCTCCATCCCTCCAGGTCTGAATCAATCCATCAGAGTCTGCTTTCCCAAAGCGTATTGAGTGCGTTCATCATTAAAAGCTTCGAGAAGGAGAACTCCCTTGCGTTCTTTCCTGATTTCCTCCTGCCTGACACTCCTCGTTACTTCTGCTGTGCTGGTGACGGATTCCCGTGCCGCTGACAAGGTGTCTGTAACGAAGGTCTCACCACTGGCGGGCATTGAATTTTTTGAAAACAAGATCCGCCCGGTACTGGTGGAGCACTGTTACGATTGCCATTCGGGGGAACCTGATCCGGAGAGTGCATCGTTTGTGCTGGACAGTCGCGCGGGGATGTTGCAGGGGGGCGATTCCGGGAAAGCGGTGGTGCCTGGCAATGTCAAACAGAGTCTGATTCTACAGGCGCTGGAACACGATCCCGATTTTTACGCGATGCCGCCGGATGAGAAGTTGCCTGCAGCAGTGATTGCCGACTTCCGGAAATGGATTCAGATGGGGGCACCCGATCCGCGGAAGGGGGGGGATGTGCCCGCCCGTGCAAAGGTCGCCGCTGATGAGGGATTTGATTTTGACAAGGAGCGCGAGTTCTGGTCGTTTCGTCCGTTGACCCGTCCCGAGGTTCCGAAAGTCAAACAACAGGAGTGGCCACGGAATGACATCGACTGCTTCATTCTGAATCGGCTGGAAGCGAAGTCGATGCAGCCGGCAGCAGCAGCGGACAGACAGACGCTGGTGCGGCGGGTTTATTTTGATCTGACGGGACTGCCTCCGACGCCGCAACAGATTCAGGAGTTTGTGAACGATCCATCGCCGCAGGCGTATGAGCATCTGGTCGATCGGCTGCTGGATTCACCCCGTTTCGGGGAGACATGGGGGCGTCACTGGCTGGACCTGGCCCGCTATGCGGATTCGAACGGGCTGGATATTAACCTCACGTTTTACAATGCGTGGCGGTACCGGGATTACGTCATCCAGGCGTTCAACGAAGATAAGCCGTACGATGAGTTCATTCGCGAGCAGATTGCCGGCGATCTGTTGCCTTACGAGAACGATGCAGAGCGGACGCGGAACATTGTGGCGACTGGTTTCCTGGTGATGGGCGCAAAAATGCTCAGCGAGCGGGATAAAGAGAAGCTGCGGATGGATGTGGTCGATGAGCAGATCGATGTGACGGGCCGGGCGTTTATGGGAATGACGCTGGGATGTGCCCGCTGTCACGATCATAAGTTCGATCCGATTCCGATGACCGATTATTACGCACTGGCGGGGATCTTCCGCAGTACGGAGACGGTGCACGGCAATCGTCTGAATAACCAGTTCGTCTCGGGCTGGATGACGCGGCCGCTGCCGATCAAGCCGGAACATGCGGCTGCGATCAAGAAACATGAAGCCGACCTGGCGAAACTGGAAACCGAGTTGAAGGACGATGCGGAAGCCTTAAAGAAACTGCAGGGCGGAACCCCACAGCAGACCAAGCTGGAAGCACTGGCGGGGATTGTTGTCGATGATGCTCAGGCGCAGAAGACCGGGGCCTGGAAGGAATCGACCTATTCGAAGAACTACCTGGGTGTCGGTTATGTGCATGATCTGAATGAAGGGCAGGGGAAGAAGTCGATTCGATTCACTCCTGATCTGCCGGCTGCCGGGAAGTATGAAGTTCGCTTTGCCTTTCCGGGAAGCAGAGGTCGCTCGAAACGGGTGCCGGTGACGATTCATTCGTTACAGGGTTTAAAGACCATCTACATCGATCAGACGAAGTCGGGTCCGATTGATGGGATCTTCACTTCGCTGGGAACATTCGAATTTGCCGCCGGTGATGCGGGCTTTGTGGAGATCTCGAACAAAGAGTCTTTGGGGTACGTTGTCGTCGATGCCATGCAGTTCCTGCCCCAATTCAAGTTGCCGAAACAGCGGGAGGTGCTGGTGGCGCAGAAGCCGACAGACGGGGCTGCCGCAGCGGCACATGAGAAAAAAGTTGAAGCCCTGCAGGTCCGTGTGCAGAAGTTGAAAGCGGACCTTAAGAAGTTGAAAGAGAACGCACCGCCGCCCGCACCGATGGCGCTGGCGGTGGGTGAGCAGCCAGACCCTGCGGATTATCGGATTGCCCGGCGGGGGAATATTCACCAGTTGGGTGATAAGGTTGATCGAGGCTTCCTGACGATTGCGACTTTGAAAGAGCAGCCTGCGGTGAGTCCGAAACAGAGTGGACGCCTGGAACTGGCGGAGTGGCTGAGCCGTTCGCAGAATCCGCTGACGAGCCGGGTGATGGTGAACCGGATCTGGAAGCATCTGTTTGGCAACGGTCTGGTGCGGAGCGTCGATAACTTCGGTCACCTGGGTGAGCAGCCAACGCATCCGGAACTTCTGGACTACCTCGCGCAGCGGTTCGTCTCGGAAGGCTGGTCGATGAAGACGCTGATTCGCGAGATCATGGTGAGCAGTGCTTACCGGATGAGTTCGGACTTCAGTGCAGAACAGTATCAGAAAGATCCGGGTAACCACCTGGTGTGGCGGATGAACCGCAGACGGTTGTCGGCCGAGAGCATTCGTGATGCGGTGCTGACGGTTTCCGGGAAACTGGATCTGACAATGGGTGGTTCGGTGGTCTCGCATTATCCGGAGCAGGCGATCAACCCGAACAGCAATAAGAAGGTGGGAGCGAATCCGAGCGAGTTTCGTCGGAGCGTTTATCTGCCAATCGTGCGGGGGAGTGTGCCTTCCGCGCTGACCGTGTTTGATTTTCCCGCCCCGGAAATGCTGGTGGGGAATCGATCGGTCACCACGGTGCCGGCCCAGGCGCTGTTTATGATGAACAGCCCATTTGTGATCTCGCAGGCGGAAGCGACTGCCGAGCGGATTTTGAAAGACGAGCAGCAGAGTGATCGCGAGCGGGTCTCACAATTGTACCTGACCTGCCTGGGACGCGAGGCGAATGCGAAAGAGCAGGCCGAGGCGCTGCAGTACATCGATTCGCTGTTCGGACTGAATCTGAAAGAGAATGACGACAAGAGTCAGGCCCGTCAGAAAGCGTGGGCTTCGTACTGTCAGATTCTGTTTGCTTCGACCGAGTTTCGCTTTTTGAATTAGACTGACAACGGAAACCGGAGTTTCGAGTTGGTTTACTGTTATAGAGAGAGTTGGATTGGCTATGGATTCACTGAATTTCTCCCGACGTCAGATGTTGAAGTCTTCGGCTTGCGGTTTCGGATATATGGCCCTGGCGGGGTTGAGTGCGGAAGCAGCGCTCAAGAGTCAGTCGCCGCTGGCATCGAAGGAGCCGCATTTTGCACCGCGGGCGAAGCGGGTGATCTTTCTGTTTATGCACGGCGGTCCGAGCCACGTGGATACGTTCGACTATAAGCCCCGGTTGAACAAAGAGGATGGCCAGCGGCTGCCTTTCAAGGCGGCGAAGAACATCGAGAAGTCATCGCAGGAAAATCTGCGGCTGATGAAGTCTCCCTGGAAGTTCAAGCAGCGGGGAGAGAGCGGCCTGTGGATTTCGGAACTGTTTGATAACGTGGCGGAGCACGCCGACGATTTGTGCGTGATCAACTCGATGCACACCAACGGCCAGTCGCACGGGCAGGCGGTGATGAAGCTGCATACCGGTTCGGACAGCCTGGTGCGTCCGTCGGTCGGTTCATGGATGGTGTATGGACTGGGGACCGAGAACAACAATCTGCCGGGGTTCATTTCGATCTGTCCTTCGCGGGGACATGGGGGCGTGCGGAATTACGGGAGCGCGTTTCTGCCTGCGGTTTTCCAGGGAACGGCGATTGGCGATGCGGATACCAAAGCCAAAGAGGCACAGATCAAGTTTCTGGCTAACAACAGCACCTCGCCTCTCGAGCAGCGGAAACAGCTGTCACTGCTGCAGACGATGAACGAACGACATCTGAAAGAGGTCAAAGTCGATAATGAAATCGAAGGGGTGATTAACTCTTACGAGCTTGCTTTCCGGATGCAGTCGGAAGTGCCCACGCTGATGGATTTGAGTGCCGAGACGAAAGAGACGCACGCGTTATATGGGATCGATGACAAGACGACGGAGAACTTCGGGCGTCAGTGTCTGATGGCACGACGGTTCGCCGAGGCGGGCGTGCGTTACATCGAAGTCGCGCTGGGGAACAATCGCTGGGATCAGCACAGCGGACTCAAGAGTGGACACGAACGGAACTCGCAACAGGTCGACAAGCCGATCGCCGGTCTGCTGGCGGATCTGAAGCAGCGAGGGTTACTGGAAGATACGCTGGTCGTCTGGGGCGGTGAATTCGGCCGGACCCCGATTGCCCAGGGTAAGAACGGCCGCGATCATAATCCGCAGGGTTACACGATGTGGCTGGCGGGAGCCGGGGTGAAGAAGGGGCATGTGCACGGGGCGACTGACGAGTATGGATACTACGCGACCCGGGACAAGGTGCATATCCACGATCTGCATGCGACGCTGCTGCACCTGATGGGCATGGATCATAAGCGGCTGACCTACCGTTATGCGGGCCGCGACTTCCGCCTGACGGATGTGTACGGCGAAGTTGTACATGAGATTATGACCAGCTAAACAGGACAGATCGCAGGAGGGAACCTGATTGTTCTGAAGACTATCCACAGGGAAAGGATTCCTGCGATGTTTCTCGATTCTGTTCAAAAGCCCTTAAACCGAAAGCGTTTAAGGGGTTCTGAAGACGCTTGTGCCCCCGCTGTGGGTGGTTGCAGAATTTTGCTGGAATCGGTACAATCCTTTGCTTTGGTGGGCTTTGCGCGCAACTCGTTGTCAATTCTTGAGATATGTGCCTGTTGCGGATCTGTAAAGTGCTGAATTCCAGTCTAAAGAACTTTGAAAACCTGAAGAATTATAATGGCTGACAACAACGACGCGCTGGTCGAAACCGCGGTAGAGAGTATGGCAGCTGCCACAACCCTTGCCGAACTGGATGAGGTGCGTGTCCAGTACCTGGGAAAAAAGGGAAAACTGAGAGCCCTGCAGGCCGAACTGAAATCGCTGTCTCCCGAGGAGAAGCGTGAGTTCGGGAAGATGCTCAACAGCGTCAAAGAACGAATTCAGGGGGCCTTGAACGATCGCAAAGAGGCTCTGGAAGCCAGCGAGAAATCGGGGCCGGACCTCGAGATGGTCGATGTGACACTGCCCGGCGTTCGAACGCTGCCGGGGCACCGCCATCCGCTGATTGCGACGATGGAAGAGGTGAAATCGATTCTGCTCGGACTGGGTTTTCGCTACGACGATTACCCGGAAGTCGAATCGGAGTTCTTCAACTTTGATGCCTTGAACACACCCGACTGGCATCCCGCGCGGGACATGCACGACTCGTTTTACACCACCAAGGGGAACGTGCTGCGAACCCATACTTCGGCGTTCCAGACACGGGCGATGAAACAGTTCGGTCCGCCACCCTTGCGGGCGATGACCTCGGGACGCTGTTACCGGCGGGACGAGATCGATGCGTCGCACTTCCCGATTTTCCATCAGCTGGATGTAATCGCCATTGATGAGAATATCAGTTTTGCGGACCTGAAATGGGTATTGTACCAAGTGGCCAGCAGTCTATTTGGTGACGACGTACAGCTCCGGTTCCGCCCGAGTTATTTCCCGTTCACCACGCCGAGCGCGGAAGTGGATGTGATGTTCAACGGGAATTGGCTGGAGATTCTGGGGGCGGGGATGATTCGTCCCGAAGTCCTGGAAGCCGGCGGTGTCGACCCCGAGAAATGGCAGGGCTTTGCCTTTGGCCTGGGGCTGGACCGGATGGCGATGATCCGGCACGGCATTACTGACATCCGCTACATGTATGAAAACGAAGAAGCGTTTTTACGTCAGTTCTAATCATTCTTTCGGAACATTCACTGACGTGATTTTTCTGGCATAGAGAGAAAACGATGCACATTAATACTGGTTGGTTGCGCGATTACCTGTCGGCGGATTGCAAAGAGAGCGAACTGCTGGATGCCCTGATGACGGTCGGGCTGGAAATCGAAGAAGAACATCACCTGGGCCAGGCACTGGCGCCCATCCGGATCGGTTTTATCCGGGAGAAGAAGCCGCTGGCCGGTGCAGATCATCTGTTCGAATGCCAGGTGGAAATCGAAAAAGGGAAACTGATTACCATTGTCTGTGCGACCGCGCATCCGGTGGAAGTGGGCTGGGGCGTGCCCGTGGCGGTGGCTGGTACGAAGCTGCCAAGTGGAGCCCTGATTTCCGAAGGCAAGATCAAAGGAACATTGTCCCAGGGGATGATCTGCCTGGACGGTGAGATGGGACTGATTGCCCGTTCGACGGGGCTGCAGGTCTTCGAAGACGAAGCGACGCTGGGAGCCAGTCTGCCGTCAGTCGCTCCGATTGAAGAATCGCTGGTGGAAGTCTCGGTACTGCCGAATCGTCCCGACTGCCTGGGAATGATTGGTGTGGCCCGCGAAGTGGCTGCCGTCCTGGACATGGAATTGAAATATCCGAGTGCCCGTGAATTGAGTTCTACGGGTGCGGGTGATGCGGTGGCTGTTGAGATTGCCGACGATTCACTCTGCTCACGTTATACATGCCAGGTATTTGACGGCGTCCATGTGCGGAAGTCGCCTCACTGGCTGCAGAGCCGGTTGCAGACGGCCGGTCTGCGTGCGATCAACAACGTGGTCGACATCACCAACTTCGTGATGCTGGAATGGGGACAGCCGCTGCATGCTTTCGATTTTGACAGCCTGAAAGGGAACAAGATCGAAGTCCGCCGGATTAAAGAGGGCGAAACCCTGAAACTGCTGGATGAGACAGAGATCGATGCCAAAGAGCAGCCGCTGGTGATTGCCGATGGTGAGAAGCCGATCGCGCTGGCTGGCATCATGGGAGGCTCAGACTCGCAGACGACCGCTGAGTCGAAACGGATTCTGCTGGAGTCGGCCTGTTTCGATCCGGTCTGCATCCGGACTTCGTCCCGCAAGCTGAAGATCAGCACGGATTCTTCCTATCGTTTCGAGCGGGGAACCGATCCGAACGGGATGCTGAGCGGCGCGTTCAACCGGGCTGCAGAGCTGCTGCAGGATCCGGAACTCTCTGGAGCTAAGCCGGCTTCGCCCGTGACGGACAGTTACCCGAATGTCAAACAGCCTACACAGTTTCCCCTGGATGCACCACGCATTTCAAAAATCCTAGGTGCCGAGATTACAAATCAGCAGATTACGGACTGTCTGTCCAAGCTGGAAATGACGCACGACGATAAGACCATTTCGGTGCCGACCTGGCGGGTGGATGTGAATAACCCGGTGGTGCTGGCCGAGGATGTGGCCCGGCTGTTGCGTTATGACAGTATCGTGATGAAGCCGATGGTGGCGACTACGACCAAGGGGCGATATTCCGAAGCGGATACGCTGCGAAGCAAAATTGCGAGCTTCCTGGCCGGAAACGGATTCCTGGAAAGCCGGACACCGCCGCTGACGACCGAGCAGACCGCGCTGGCGTTCAGCCAGTGGCCGGGCGAATCGATTCAGGTGCAGAACCCGATTTCCAAAGAGATGACGACGCTGCGTCAGAGTCTGGTGGGCAGCCTGGTGGAAGTCGCGGAGCGAAATGCCCGCCGCGGAGCCAGCAGCTTCCGCTTCTTCGAAATCGACCGGACCTTCCGCGAGAACAATTCTGAAAACGATGAGCGGTGGATGGTCGGCGGTGTACTGGGCGGGCCGATCAATGACGCTGCCTGGATTGCCCGGGAGAGCGAGATCGACTTCCTGCGTGCCAAGGGGCTGCTGGAAAACCTGCTGGCACATCTGGAAGTCGAGCAGGTCACCTACACCAATGAAGAGCCGGCCCTGGGGTACCGGGTGGAAGAGTTCGCCGTGATTTCACATGACGGCGAGCGGATTGGAGCCCTGGGGCGCATCGATCTGGGGGCCCTGGGAATCAAAGACCGGGCACGCGTGCCCCTGTATGGTTTCGAGCTGGATATCTCGACGCTGCTGAAGGGTAGAGGGCCGGCCCGGATGTTCGCCGGTCTGGCACGAACCCAGGTGATTGCCCGTGATATTTCGATTCTGGTACCCGTCGATCTGCCTTACCTGGAGATCGAGCGGTCGCTGGAGAATGCCTTCGCTGCGGCTGTGGAGAATCTGGAGACAGAACCCCGCAAGGAGAGCGACGGGCATATCAGCCTGCAGCCAAAGCTGGAGAGCGTGATCTGCATCGATACCTTCGTCGGTGAGAGCGTGGGAGAGGGGGCGAAGAGCCTGACGATCCGGATGCTGTTCCGCGATGCGAACCATACGCTGACCTCGGGTGAAGCGCAGCAGCTGATGGACTTTGTCGTGAAGCAGCTGCAGTCCGAACATGGAGCAGTCCAGCGGTAACGTTCGCTGCTGCCGCAGATGCAATCGATCGAATTCAAAGCACACCTCAACGGTTTGGGGTGTGCTTTTTCGTTGGGGGAGAGCGAATCTTTCACTGAACAGGATGCCCTTTACTGGTTCGCGGCAACGGGTATAACTGGTTGTCATCCTGAGCGGTGGAGCTCATTAATTTCCCGTCATTTCTGCTGAATGGCGACCGGCTGTCTCATCAGAGCGGACTGAGGTAGATTCCGGCAATTTCAGAAAGTGCCGAAGATCTTTCAGACTGTGGTTGAAAGTGCATCTGGAATAGATTATATATTATATATAATCAGTTTGCTGTCAGGCTGATCCTTCCGACCCAAGCCTCATTCCCGTGTAATCAATCAAGCGCCTAAGTATTGTCAGTTACATTACAAGCGTGCCAGGATGCTGAGCCATGAGACGACTGTTGCTGTTGGCATTTGGATTCTTCTGCCTCGTTTCTGCGGTCGAGAAACGCACGCTGATCGCGGCGGAAGCGGACCTGAAGCAGGCTGAATTCTTCGAGAAACGGATTCGTCCGTTGCTGATTGCCGAGTGTTATGACTGCCACAGTGAGGATTCGGTTGAGAGCGGGTTGCGGGTCGATTCGCTTTCAGGATTGATACGAGGGGGCGAGCGGGGACCTGCCCTGGTGCCGGGCAAGCCGAAAGAGAGCCTGCTGATCAGCGCGGTTCAGCACAGCGGTCAGCTGCATATGCCTCTGAAAGATAAGCTGAGCCAGAAGGCGATTGCCGATCTGATTCAATGGGTTGAGGCAGGCGCTTACTGGCCAAACGCGAAACCGATCTCGGAAATCCGCAAAGAAGCCGCGGGGGAGACGGGGCCGCTGTTTACGGAAGCAGAGCAGGATTTCTGGGCCTTTCAACCGCCGCGGGAACCAGCGGTGCCACAAACTCGGAACCTGGAGTGGGCACAGCAGTCGCTGGATCAGTTTGTACTGGCGCGCCTGGAACAGGCGGACGCGGAACCGGCCTCACGCGCGGATAAGCGGACGCTGATCAGGCGGGCGACGTTCGATCTGATCGGCCTGCCTCCGACGAATAAGGAAGTCGAAGCATTTCTGGCCGACGATTCACCGGATGCGTTTGCGAAAGTGATTGACCGTCTGCTGGCATCACCGCGCTATGGTGAGCGCTGGGGGCGGCACTGGCTGGACGTGGCACGCTATGCCGATTCGAACGGTCTCGATGAAAACCTGTCGTACGCGAACGCGTTTCGCTATCGGGATTACGTGATCGCCGCCTTCAATCAGGATAAGCCTTTCGATCAGTTTGTACAGGAACAGCTGGCGGGGGACATTCTTGCGAATCAACCGGGGGCGGAAAACCGTCCCGAGAAAATCACTGCGACCGGATTCCTGTCGATCGGGGCCAAGATGCTGGCCGAAGATGACCAGGTCAAAATGCAGATGGATATCATTGACGAACAGCTGGATACGGTGGGGCGGACTTTCATGGGGCTGACCCTGGGGTGTGCCCGCTGTCATTCGCATAAGTTCGATCCAATTCCGATAGAAGATTACTACTCGCTGGCGGGGATCTTCAAAAGCACGAAGACGATGGAGAACTTCAAGGTGGTCGCCCGCTGGCAGGAACAGATGCTGGCCAGTCCGGAAGAGATCCAGACACTGGAGCAGCAGCAACAGCAGATCGCGAAGCTGGATGCTGAGATCAAGCAGATCGTGAAACAGGCCGATGAACGGTTTCTGAATGCGGCGCGAAAGCGGTCCCGCGATTATCTGCTGGCGTCTGCGATTAAAAACTATCACGATCGACTGTTGAAATCGACTGGGCCGATTGGTGCCGACCCCGGTGCTTATAAGTCTCAAGCGGCAATCGTGGTCGAAGCAGAAAACTTTCAGACCGGTAACGTGAAGAAAGCGACAACCGGGTACGGCGAGGGAATTGGGGTCATCTACAACAAGGGGACGCTGCCCAACATTGCCGAGTATGAAATTGAGGTCCCGAAAGCCGGCCGCTATCAGTTGGAAATTCGCTATGCGGCGGCTCAGTCCCGGCCGGTGGAACTTTCGATCAACGGTGAGCTGGTCAAGAAAGATGCGGCCAGCGCGGTGACCGGCAGCTGGTATCCCAAGTCGCAAGAGTGGAAGGTGGAAGGTTTCTATGCATTGAAGCAGGGGAAGAACCGGGTGCGGCTGGAGAGCAAGATCCCCTTTCCGCACATTGATAAGCTATTGATTGCGGAGCCCCGCACCGCGACAGAGCAGCCCGGAGGAGTGCTGGCTGAGATCCCGGTTCCGGAGAATCTGGTTTCAAGTCTGACGTTGCAGTGGGCCTCATTGATCAAGAAGTCTACCGAAGATCCGGATTCGCCGTTTGCTATCTGGAATCATCTGATTCAAAAAGGATCGGTGCCCGAAACGTTGAGTCCCAAATGGGAACGCTTCAGTGGATTGAATGAACTTCCGGAGAAAGAGCGGATTTTGAAAGCCGCTGCGCTTTACGGGGATCTGTTCGAGGAAGTGCTGGCAGAGTGGGAGGCTTATCAGAAAACGGATGCCGGGAAACAGGCGCAGGGACTGCCTGACCCACAGCGGGAAAAGCTGTGGCAGATGCTGACCAATGCGAATTCCCTGTTTGCCTTGCCTTCAGATCGGGAGACCTGGTATGCAGAGTCGGCTCAAAAGAAACTGACAGCCCGGCGTGAGCAGAAGAAAAAACAGGAAGCGGCTTTACCCGTCTACCCGACAGCGATGTCGGTCTCCGAGCAGAAGCCGGAAAACCTGAAAGTGCATTTGCGGGGCAGCCATTTCACGCTGGGGAAAGAGGTTCCCCGACAGTTCCTGCAGATCATTGAGGGCGAAGAGCAGACCCCCATCGATGACCAGCACAGCGGTCGCCTGCAGCTGGCAGAGTGGCTGACCAGCGGTTCGCATCCGCTGACGGCCCGCGTGATGGTGAACCGGATCTGGCGATGGCACTTTGGTGACGGCCTGGTCAGAACGCCGGACAACTTCGGAAAACTGGGAGAACGTCCCACTCATCCGGAACTGCTGGACTGGCTGGCGGTGCAGTTTGTGAAACAGGGCTGGTCGATCAAAGAGATGCATCGACTGATCATGCTTTCGTCGACGTATCAGATGAGCTCCGAATACAACCCGGAGCTGGCAGCACGTGATCCCCAGAACCGCCTGCTGTGGCGGGTGAACCGCAAGCGTCTGGAAGCAGAGGCGATCCGGGATTCGATTCTGAAGGTATGCGGCAATCTCGACCTGGAGATGGGCGGTTCGATGCTGGGGGTTGAGAACCGGAAGTATGTCACGAGTACGCGTAACGTCAATCCGGTGATGTATCAGACCAACCGGCGCTCGGTTTATCTGCCGATTGTGAGAAGTGCTTTGTATGAAGTTTTGCAGGCCTTTGATTTTGCCGATCCGAGTGTGCTGTCCGGGAACCGGGTGCACACGACGGTCGCACCGCAGGCGTTATTCATGATGAACAGTGATTTTATCATGCAGCAGACCAGCGACTTCGCGGAGCAGGTGCTGCACGAGACGCACCTGGATCGGGCGGGGAAGGTCAAGCTGCTATACGAGCGGGTTTTCAGTCGACCAGCGAGCGAGTTAGAAGTGATGCGGGCTCTGGCGTACCTGGATCAGTACCGGCAGGAACTGGAGCCGCTGGAAATGACACCGGAAGAGCAGGAGCACCGGAGCTGGCAGAGTCTGTGCCGGGTGCTGATTTCTTCGAACGAGTTTCTGTTTGTGGATTGAGGGAAAATATCGCGGGAATGAAGATTCCCTCCGTATGAAATGGAACGAGATATGAATCACGGAAACCATCATCAGGGACCGGCCAGGATCTCGCGGCGGGAAATGCTGCGGCGGAGTTCAGCCGGGTTTGGCAGTCTGGCACTGGCGGGGCTGCTGGGGAGCGAAAGTCAGGCGGCCGGAACGTCGCTGGCTCAGCAGCCGCACTTCGCGCCCAAAGCCAAACGCGTGATCTTTCTGTTCATGCACGGCGGTCCTTCGCACATGGATACGTTCGATTATAAACCCCAACTGCAGAAAGACAGCGGGAAGCCGCTCCCCTTTGATAAGCCCAGGATTTTTTCAGCCCAGACGGGCAACCTGCTCGGCTCTCCCTGGAAGTTTAAGCAGCATGGCGAGAGCGGCGCCTGGGTGAGCGAACTGTTTCCGCATGTGGCGGGCTGCGTGGACGACCTGTGTATTATCAACTCGATGTATGGTTCGAATTCGCGGCACGGCGGGGCGTTGCTCGAGCTGCACACCGGGAGCGACACGTTTGTGCGTCCGAGTATGGGGTCGTGGATTACTTACGGACTGGGATCGGAGAACCAGGATCTGCCCGGCTTCATCACGGTCTGTCCGACGCTGACGCATGGGGGGGTGAATGCCTACAGCTCGTCGTTTCTGCCGGCCGATTACCAGGGGACGCCGATCGGTAATGCGAGTATTCCTGCGGACAAGGCACTGATTCCGTTTATCAAAAACAAGAGCGGTGTGCCGCTGGCGACGCAACGGATGGAACTCAATTTTCTGCAGCAGATGAACCGGGAGCACCTGAGCGAAGCGGGTCCTGATGCGGCGTTGGAGGGGCGGATCAACTCGTTCGAACTGGCGTACCGGATGCAGACGACGGCCCCGGAACTGCAGGACATCAGTGATGAGTCAGAAGCGACCCAGAAGATGTATGGACTGGGTAACGACGTGACGAAAAACTTCGGACGGCAGTGTCTGATGGCGCGGCGGTTCGCGGAGCGGGGCGTACGGTTCGTGCAGATTACGCATAGTTACAAGTGGGATCAGCATTCCGGATTGAAGACCGCGTTGCCACGAAACTGTCAGGAAGTGGATCAGCCGATTGCGGCCCTGATTAAAGATCTGAAATCACGGGGTCTGCTGGAAGACACGCTGGTGCTCTGGGGAGGCGAGTTTGGTCGGACCCCTGTGAGCCAGGGGGCAGACGGCCGGGACCATAACCCGCAGGGCTACACCATGTGGCTGGCCGGGGGCGGAATCAAAGGGGGCCTGCAGTACGGTGCCACGGACGACTATGGTTATTACGCCGTGAAGGACAAGATTCACGTGCATGATCTGCACGCCACGATGCTGCATCTGCTGGGCCTGGATCATAAACGGCTGACGTACAAATTTGCCGGACGGGACTTCCGGCTGACAGACATTCATGGCGAGGTGATGTACGACCTGTTTGCCTGAGAACGTTTCGCGTCCCGGTTGATGCGGGGCACAAAGTGATAGACGAGGTGTGTTTTGCCACAGATTGAAGTTGAAAGTGCGTTGGTCGATGCGACACAGTTGAAGCGGTTCTGTCTGCAACTGCTGACCGAGGCGGATCTGCATCCGGAAGAAGCGGAGCTGGTGGCAGACTCGCTGGTGGAATCGAATCTGCGCGGCATCGATTCGCATGGTGTAGCGCGGCTGCCGCACTACCTGGAGCGGATCAGGCAGCAAAGCATTAAGGCTCGCCCGACGATGCAGTGGGAGCCACTGGGCGAGGCCGTAGGCCGGGTTGACGGCGATCATGGACTGGGCCAACTGGCGATGGTGAAAGCTGCTGACCATGCGGTTGAGCTGGCGCGGGGCTCTGGTGCCGGCTGGGTTTCGATCTGTAATTCTTCGCATTGCGGTGCGCTGGCTTATTATGGTTTGCGGATTGCCCGGGAGGGAATGATCGGCTTTGTGTTTACGCACGTCGATCCGATGGTCACGCCCCATGGTTCAGCGGAGCCCTTCTGTGGGACGAACCCGGTCTGCATTACGGCACCCGGAAAATATGAGCAGTCGTTGTGCCTGGATATGGCGACGAGTATCACGCCCTGGAATACGGTGGCCAATGCTGCGACGGAAGGGGTTTCGATTCCGAGCGGCTGGGCCCTGGATGCCAACGGAGAGGGGACGACCGATCCGAATCAAGTCGCTGCTCTGTTTCCCTTTGGCGGGTTTAAAGGTTCCGGTCTGGGGCTGTTGATTGACGTGCTCTGTGCGCTGCTGGGCGGTGCACCGATTGGGCCGGATATCCCGAAAATGTATGGCGATCTTTCCCAGCGACGGTTACTGGGCGGCCTGGTGGGAGCGATTGACATCAGCCGGTTTACGGATGTGTCCGGATTCCAGGATCGCATTGCCGAGATCATTCAGCGCTGGGGGGCTTTGAAACCCCTGACAACCGGGGAGAAGGTCTTGTATCCCGGTGAGCCAGAAGCTTTGAAGCGGGAAGAGCGTCTGCAGACGGGGATTCCCGTGGGGCTCAAATTAATCACACAGTTCAACGCACTGGCAGAACAACGTGGATTGCAGCCATTAGAAGTGGAGACTTCTGTCGCTGAGGAATGCACTTCCGCAGTGACATCCTCAACGACGGAATCGGTGAGCTGAGAGTGCCCGTTTACTCTTTAGACTCTGCGGGCTGTTTGAGCATTTCATCAATGTAAGGGATGATGTGTTTATCGTAAGTGAAACCCTCTTTCCCGTATTCCTGTTTTTCATTATCGAAGCGTTTGGCCAGCTTCCCATCGGGGCCATAAACGTAGGCTGCGGGGATTGAGGCGAGATCAATTTTCTCATACAGATCCATGTCAGGAGTGCTGGAGATGATGTTGATGATCTCCGCATTGTGTTTGGTGTAGAACTCCATCAGCTCCTCCTTGTTAGATTCGGGGGGGGAGTCCTTACTGCCATCGTAATTCATGTTGTAGGAAACACAGACGACCTTTTCCGGGTATTTTTTCTGCAGTTCGACGAGGTGAGGGAACTCGGCGATGCAGGGCTCGCACCAGGTGGACCAGAGGTCAACGACCACGACTTTTCCTTTTTGTTTCTGAACGAATTCCTGTACCTGATCCCAGTTGGCGATTTCCGCGGTTACTCCGTTCTCTGCGAACGTCTGGGCTCCAGGGATGGCAGGGGCCGGTGATTCTGTTTTTGCAACAGCGGTTTCAGCAGCAGGTGTCTCCTCCGGTGTGGAATCTGCGGTCGGCGTTTCCTGGCTGCAGGCGGAGAGAAGGGCGAGTGAGATCGCGAATACAAGCGGTTTGAATGACATGCGTCAGATCTTTCGTGGTGTGTGAATTAAGTGTCGTGGGGCGTCTATTTGTTAACTTTCACCAGTCCGGCGGCTTCTGCCTGCGGGACCGGATCTTCATAGGGGAGGGCTTTCAGAAACTCGATGAGGTCAGCCCGTTCCTGTTTGGAGAGCTGGCTGGTAACGCCGTGCTGGTCGTCATGGTTATAGACGGTCAGGACTTCCTCGAGGGTCTGTGCTTTTCCGTGGGACAGATAGGGAGCGGTGCGATAGACGCCCAGCAGAGTAGGGGTGTCATATTCGGGCCCCATCAGTTCGCCGGGGTTATCGATGGCGGTGCCCACGTTGTGCCGAATGATTTTATCGGTGGGATTCGAATCGGAATAGAAGGGGCCGGAATGACAGGTGGCGCACTTCGTCTGTTTCGAAAAGAAGAGCTCACGTCCCCGTTGGGCAGCCGGGCTGAGCCCCTGTTTGGCGTAAGGGCTGAGAGTGAATTCGTGTGTGTTGGAATAGGCGGCCATCGCATCCAATGCCTGGGAAAGTCCTTTGTTGGGAGCTTTGAGGGAATCATTGATTCTGCCAGTGACCAGTCCCCGTCCCTGCATCAGAGGGCCGCGGATGGTGTGCTCGAAATCCTGGACTTCATCCCGGTCGGCAGACCAGTGAATTGGATGAGTCCAGGCCATGCCAGCCAGAGATTGAGTGTTCCGCAAGCCTTCGGGGTTGTGCCAGGTTTTGCCGTCAGGTTGTCCATCGGGATGACAGCTGGCGCAGGAGATCCAGAGGCGGCTCGACATGGGCTGTAGGGCGGTATAGAACAGACGTTTGCCGAGGAGTACTTCTTCGCTGTGTGGATTCTCGGTGACAGCGATCGTGGCTCGTCTTTGCAGTGTATTTGTATCGTAGGCGACGATGTTAAAGTCGAGTGCGTTGTAAATGTAAAATGTTTTTCCATCGGGCGCGACGCGGACCCCGCGGGGATTATGTCCCAGATTCAGCCGGGCCCGGAATGTCAGTTCGCGGTAGTCGTCGTCGATGACATTGCAGACGAACATGTCGTCGGTGCCGGCGAAGACAACGAAGAAGGTTTTGCCGTCGGGGGTAATCGCGGTGTCCCAGGGGTTGGAAGTTACCCGGGCTCCCTGGAAGGAGTCCATGGGAATCTTCTTGCGGCGTGAGCCATCGGCGGGTTTGGTATCTACGATGGTGACGATGGGAAAGATCGAGCCGGCACCGTGGGCAACGGTAATTCGCGAGCGAATGTGTGGCAGATACGCTTTGGCCCGTCGGGGGTGCAGGGTGATCTGACGAGCGAGATTGTCTGTGCTGCCGCCTTCCCATTCATCGATGGTCTTGCCGGTTTTTGCGTCAGTCTGACGGACCAGTGCGGTGTAGTACTCGGTAGAAAACAGGCTCTGGTCATCGTTGGAAATCGCCAGGCCTTTAACATGCTGGCCTACTGAAAACTCGTTGCTGACGCTTTGGGTTTTCGTATTGATCTCTACGATGCGGCCCGGATAATCCAGGGTCACGTAGACCTTGTCGCCTGTTGAAGTGGAGACGATGCCGTAGGGTTCATCAAAGACTTCTGTCTGTCCGAGTTGTTTGCCGGTATCTGCATCAAGGAAGACCACGACGTCATCATCGTAGACGGCGGTCGCTATCTTGTGTGTGTCACCCAGAAAGGTGACGCCTTCAGGGTGTCGGCCGACTTTGATTTCATGTACTTTTTTGTTTTTGTCCAGGTCGATGATCGATACCGTTTCGCTGTCTCGGTTCGAGCAGGCAAGCAGTTTGCCGTCAGTCGAAATGTCGAGCAGGCTGCTGGAACTGCCGGCGAGTGTTGGCCGGGGGGCGAAACTCAACAGTGTAAGTATAAGAGGCAGGGTAAAGCGAACGTACCTGGCACAGAGAAACATGGAGACCCCTTTAACAAATGTGAGGATTCGTTCCGGGCGGGAGAAGGCAGGAATTATAAACCCCGCTCACCCGGAAGGGTAAGCGGGGTCAGCTCATTCAATAATCGGTTCTTCCGGAGCCTTATTTCAGGATCTTGGAAGTTTCGTTGACGAGAGTATCGATTTTGTCTTTGGACAGATCACCCTTCTTGAAAGCGTGATTGACTTTGACTTTGCTGTTAACCCACATCAGTACGGTGATGTCGGCGTCTTTGGAAATCTTGTAAGAAGACGGACCGGCCTGACCTTCGAAGTTGGTCAGCGGTGTGTTTTTGATCTTCTTGCTGTCAGCAATTTTCTTCAGCTCAGAGCTGGACTTGTCGGCATCGTCGGTCAGATGCACAACGAAGGCAGCCATTTTCTTGTCGCGGTTTTGGCCAACTTTTTCGTCGATTTTTGCGATCAGTTCCTGAACGTTGCCGTCCATTTCCCGAGCGAAGATGTTGACGACAGGACGTCCGCCGTACTGGCAGCGATAGCACAGAGACTTTCCAGCATTGGGGCCGGTGCAGTCGTTAACTGTGTAGGCGCCGACACGGCTGCCAACTTCGATTCCGGATTTAACTTCTGCTGCAGTGCTGACAGAACCAGCTGCAACGAGCATCAATGCGACTGTAAGTGAAAGCAGTCTCTTCATGTATTTCTCCTCGTTTTCCAATGCTTGAAAAAAAAAATGTGTCCCTGCCAATGCAGGCGATACGTCACGACTGACGTATGCGGTAATTTTAAATTTTGCTCAATCGGAGTGCAAATGAACGGCCAATTTTTCTATTTGTCTCAAAAACACTCCTTCATCAATTCTTCACTTCAACCCCCGTCTGACGCTGTCATTTCAGGGGCGTTCCCAGATCGCTGGCAGTTTGTGGGATGCTTCTCCGTAGGTCTGGGACACGATAAATCCACTGGCCTGCGACGTGTAAAATATCCGTCCGTTGGAGACAACGGCTCCCAGACATTCCCGCGAATCGATGGCGGGGCCCGTCGAGACCAGCTTGCCTCCATCAGACAAATCGATCATGTCCATATTGGCGCCGAGCACATAGGGTTCGGAGAGGGTAAACCGACAGCACGCATAGTTGTGGCCGATGCTGCTGACGACTTTGCCTGTTTTATGGTCGAAGACATTTCCTTTGCCGCGGAGGGCGTTGGAGAAAATGTAATCTTTGCCAACGGTCACCACGTTGAGTGCAGAGGTAACGGCATCAGACTGCCAGACCAGAGAGCCATCTTTGGCATCCAGGCACCAGACGAAACGGTCCTGGGTACTTTCATTGGCGCGATTATAGCCGCCGATATAAACCCGGCCGTCGCGGGCACTCAGCGTACATTTCGAAGTGACATAATACTTATTGGTCAGCCAGATCACTTCACCTGTTTTGGGATCCAGGCAGGCGGTGATGCCATTATTTTCAACGGGCAAGCCACGACGTCTGCGTTGACTGCTGGCATAACCGAAGAAGGTCGAGTAATACAGCTTGCCGTCCAGAATGGCGATTCCACAGTCGTTGCCGCCGCGTCCGTAGTCGGAGAAATCTTTTTCCCAGACGACTTTGCCGGTATCCAGATCCCAGGCCCAGATGCGGGGACGGTGATCTTTGGGGTAGTAGGGGTTGTCGTTGGAATAGATCCAGCTCATTACTTCGCGACCGTCGGTAGTTTCAACCGGTTTGCCGCCGAAGGTGAAGGCTTTCTCGGTTCCCTGGGGGGCATACTCTCCAGAGCCGGAAGCATAGATGGCGATGTTACCGTGTACCACGGGCGGGAACTGGCGGCTCCAACTGGGAGATCCGGTAAAGGGGGCTTCCCAGAGCATCTCTCCGGTAGCGGCATCAAGACAACGCATGCGGGATTTTTTGATCCCTGCCTGTGGAATCAGCAGCTTCTCATTGATATAGAGCGGGGAAGTAAAGGAGAGATAAACGTCGGGCCAATAACGTCTCCAGAGCAGACGTCCGGTGTCCTGTTCGTAAGCAATGATCTGGCCTTCGGCGGTGTGGGTATAAAGACGCCCCCCGCCACAGACGGGCAGATGTTTGACTGTTCCTTCCAGACGTCGAGCCCAGCGCATTCTCAAGGGGGGCTTCAAACCCTGTTCGTTGGCGTTAGTGCCCCCGAAGTCGCCGTAATTGGTGTACCAGTTAAACTGGGGATCTGCCAGCGGGCCAGTGAGGGGGCTGCGGATTTTCCAGACCAGCAGGTCCCGGTCGGGCAGGGGAGTCTGTTCGGTTGGGGTTTTACCATCGGCCTGCAGGACGTAGAGATATCCATCTTCGCAGGGGACGTAGATTTTCTGATCGGCGACCGCAACCGAAGCGGTGATCGGGGCGTCGAATGCGGTGCTGAACGTGACAGCGTCTCCACCGGCAAGAGGGACAACATAGAGTTTTCCGTCCAGGCCCCCGTAGATTGCATATTTCTCAGTCAGGACCGGAGAGGCAACCGAGGGGGCTTCGCAGAGAACTTCTGTAGATTCGTCATCGAGTTTGTGGCGGCACAGACCGAGTCCCGCTTCGGGGCGGACACGGTAGACATCATTTCCCCGAATACTAACGGAGGCAAAACTCAGCAGACCGGGATCCCGAATCGAGGTCTGAGTTCCTTTGACGTAGTCGGCTTCGATTTTTCCGTCTTTCAGTCGCATGACTTCAACACGGCCCGCATTATCACGGCGATGCCATTGCACGAAGACGTTGCCAGCTTCATCGGCACTCTGCCCAAAAGTCGCCGGGTACTCCGAGCCAGCGTACTTGGGGATTTCGCCTACCACCTGCAAACGGGGTGCCGTTCCTGTGTCTTCCAGGAAAATGGTGCGACCACCGGCGGGAACGACGATGCTGTTTCCGGTAAGACAGATATCACGCGAGCAGACAAAGTGATCGCGCCAGGTGACGCGGTCTTTACGGTGTTTGAGCCAATCTGCGCCACTCCAACGGTTGCCGTCGAAGTCCACGACTTCTTTAACGAAGTCCCAGGTCCAGACGACGTCACCTGCCGGTTTGACGGCATAGACCTGCGCACCAAGCGTCGCGAAGTAAACGCGATCACCTTTAACAGCGGGGGCGGAAAAAATTGGTTCCTGGCAATCGATCTCTTTAACGACCGATCCGTCATTGACATTCAAGATGTAATAGTAGCCTGCGGTGGTACCGACGTGGAGATAGTCATCAATGACTGCAGGCGAAGCGACATTATTACAGTTGCCTGCGCCGCCGCGGGTGGCGAATTTCCAAATGACTTCGTTGGACTTCGTATCGATGGCGAAGATAACCCCAGAGCCATCGATCACGAAGACTTTGTTGTGGCTGACGACCGGGGAGGTAAACAGGGCATCGGTCAGAGGGATCGCGGCTGTGAGTGAGAGTGGCGTTTCAATTTTGCGGTCAGCGACATTGCCAGAATGAGTGGGAGTCCCTTTCAGCTGCAGCCAGTCTTCTGCCTTAAGCGTAGTTGTCGTGCAGACGATCAGCACCAGGCAGATACGAAGCGGAAGTAGACAACAGCTGGCGGCGGCTCTTATCATTTTCAGTCTTTCTCAGGCTGCAACAATGAGGATCAAGAGGGGGACTCACGAGGCAAACTGTCGGCAAGTTAACAGATAACACTGGTCTGGCTGGTCATTCAGGTAGGATTTGATAACGGGTTTTGCCAGATGGTCTGTATTCGATCATAGGCAGGAAAAATCAGGGAGTCTACAATTTTTCTTCAAATTCAGCAGATTTCTGAATGTTCTTTACAAGGCAAAAAAAACGGCTTCCCGAGAGGAAGCCGTTTGCTGGTTTCAGTTGGAAGGCCCTGATTTAGAGCAGTTTCAGTACCGGATCCCCATCGTGGGCCACCTTGAAGGGGCGACCGTTGGGGGAGAAGATTTCCTTGTCGATGGGAAGTCCCAAGGCAGTGGCGATGGTGGCATTGAAGTCAGCCGGAAGTACGCCGTCCGTTTCGACACTTTGTCCACCTTTATCCGATTTACCGTAGAACTGACCACCCTTGATACCGCCACCCATCAGGGCTGCTGAGAAGACGCCCGGGTGATGGTCACGGCCGGCATTCTGGTTGATCACCGGGGTTCGACCGAATTCGGTGGTGAGCACAACGAGGGTCTCGTCGAGCAGGCCGCGGTCGGAGAGATCCTGAAGCAGATTCCCGAGTGCTTTGTCAAGGATACCTGTTTTGTTGGGCAGGATGTTATCATCATAGATGTCACGGTGCATGTCCCATCCACCGAAGGTGACTTCAACGCAGCGGACATTGTTTTCCACGAGACGACGGGCCAGCATACAACCCTGTCCGAAGGAATTGCGACCATAGCGGTCCCGGTCTTCGGCTTTTTCTTCATTCAGGTCGAATGCTTTCAACTCATCGCTGGACAGCAGGTTTGTTGCCTGCGAATAGAAGTCGGTGTAAGCGACCACGCTTTCGTTCTTGAACTTCTTCTGAAACTTCTGATCGAACTTGTTGATCAAATTCATACGTTTTTCGAAGGAGTTATCTGAGAGATACGAAGGAGCGTCAGTATTTTCCAGTCCCCGGTTGGGATCGCCAATCGGTAGCGGGCTGAAAGAAGGATCGAAGAAACCGGCGCTGGGGTGCCGAGCCGGCGAACTGATGAGCACGGTATCCGGCAGGTTCTTGTTTTGACGTCCATTGAATTTCTGAATCCAGGGACCCATGCTGGGGTGTCGGGTCGACGCGATTTCCTTGTAGCTGGTCCGCATCAGGTATTCCCCGGGGCCATGGGCTCCGGTCTCTGTGTACATGGAGTTGATGACGGCCATCTTGTCGAAATTTTCTGCCAGGGTCGGCAGGTGTTCGGAAATCTGGGCACCGGCTACGTTGGTTTTGATACCCTTGGTTTCTCCCTGGTTCTTGTGACCCGGTTTCAGGTCGAAAGTATCCAGGTGAGTCATGGCGCCAGCCATGTAGAGATAGATCAGGCGTTTGGCTTTGCCACCTTTACCCTGAGTCTTGTCACCTTTTTTCTTGGCGGGAGCTGCGTTTACGATGTTATTAAACATCGGAAGCACGCTGACTCCCAGCGCGGATTTGGCCGCGTATTCAAGAAACTGCCGACGTCCCTGTCCATCCAGTTTTGAGAGTAAGTCTCGCATAAGTATGCCTTCGATTTATTTAAAAGTTGATTTTGTATTGAGTCAAAACCGCGCCAGGCTGTGCTGGCGCGGTGGAAGTTTTTTTACTGAATGAACAGGAACTCGCGGGTATTCACGAGTGCCCAGATCACGTTTCCGTAACCGGCGGCACCGTTGGTCTCGATTTCCTCCATCGCGAGTTTGAGTTCATCGCTGTCGGGGTAACGATTCAGAATCGTCATGAAGACCACTTCGATCCCTTCCTTGAGCGATTTCGACTCAATCACGTTGTTGTAAATCGTAGAGCCTTTTTCGAGCATCATGTGGGTCACCGGACCGTTGAACATGAACAGGACCTGTGGTACAGAACCGCTATCGGAGGAGGCTGAAATCAGTTCGCGATCCGACTGGCCGAACGTACGCAGGAAGTGGCTGGGAGAAACGGGAGACGGCAGTTCCGAGGCCCGTGCCAGCAACTGACCTTTGTACTTGTACTTCTTTTCCCGTTTGTAACGGGTGCGGTCAATCTCTTCCCGTTTCTGTTCATCTGCGTCGAGGACTTCCCGGGCAGAAGCCTTGTTCAGATCGACAGAAATGATTTCCGTTTCCATTTCCGCAGGCAGTTCGCGGTATTCTTCCGGTTTAACGACAGCCAGGGTCAGGAAGGAATCCCAAGCCTGCTCTGCAGTCATCCGACGCAGTACCGGGCCGGGGAAGTGGTAGTACTCGCTGAGCGGTACGTCTTCCGTGGAAGCCTGCCGCTGATAGGTTTTCGTATTGTACAGAATTCGCAGGTACTCTTTCATGTCGAAGTTGAGTCGTTTCATCTCAGCTTCGAGATGCTTCATCAGTTCGGGGTTCTCTGCGACGGTATCGTCCATCATGTCATCGACGGGTTCGATCTGTCCGCGTCCAAAGGACTGTTTCCAGAGCCGGTTGGCAATGGTCTTGGCAAAACGTGGATTGTTCTTGGAAACCATCCAGCGGGCGAAGGCTTCGCGGGGAGTTTCTCCCGGTTTCACTACAACGGCTTCACCGAAGATCGTTTTCGGCTCAACAACCGATTTTGGTTTGGCATCGCTGTAGGCGTAGTCGTGTGGCAGACGAATCTTGCGATTGGCCTGGTCGTTCACGACCATCATATTGACCCGGATCATGCGGTTGAATCGCCCCTGTTTGCGGCGGCGTTCTTTTTCATCCTGATCAAGGTCCTGGTATTCTTTACGGAGACGACGATTGGGATCGCCATCCATGTAGTAGCGTTTATCACCGCCGCTGGCACGTGTGGACGTTCCAAAGGTGAAAGCGGCCATTTCGTAAAATTCTTTCTGCTTCCAGCGATCGAAGGGGTGATCGTGGCACTGAGCACAACCAATGCGGGTTCCCAGGAAAATCCGAACGGTGTTATTCATGTTATCCAGGGGCATACCGGAATCACGCTGCATGTAGCCGGTGGCGGGGTTTTCCCAGATCAAACCTTCGGCGGTGATCATTTCGGAAACCATTTTGTCCCAGGGCTTGTTTTCGGCCAGAGACTGTTTGATCCACTGCCGGTAGGGAGCACCGTCAACGTTATTGTTCAAACGGTCGGTATACCGCAGAACGTCAGCCCAGTAATTGTAGTAGTGACTGGCGTAGCCATCGCTGTCCAGTAGACGGTCGATGAGCCGCTGGCGTTTCTCGGGATGGCGCGATGCGAGGAAGTACTTGGTTTCCCGGTAGGTGGGAATGGTGCCCGTAATATCCAGATAGATGCGACGCAGAAACTGAGCGTCGTCAGTCATGGAGTTGGGTTTGACGTTGTATTTCTTATAGTTGGCTTCAACCAGGCGATCGATTTCCTCAGCAGACCGCAGGGCTGTCGCCTGTTTTGTGGGATCGACGGGTTTCGACTTGACCATGAAACGCGGCGGCAGCGGTTCTTCTTTTTTCTCTGCCGGTTTCTTTCTGACGGGCTTTCTACGCGGGGCAGCTTCCGAATCGGGCAGGCTGGTAACGACCAGTACTGCCAATACCACAAGACAACTTGCACTCAGCTTACCATACCACGCAAAACCTGCGCGGTTACGGACTTGTTCTCCTGACATACAAAACTCCCAGAGTCGTTCCATGATTTGTTTCAGAGATGACAGAAAACCAGAGATATGGCGATGTGATTCATCTGGTTTGATACCTCATATTTTATACAACTCGCATTAGCCAAGACTAATGCTAACCGGCTTTTTTTGGCTCAACTCCCGAAGAATTCATATTCGGGAACGGTACAAAAGGTAACTGTACTTCCCGGTACTATTTCAGCTGAGTTCCGTCAGTTTGATCTGTACCGCTTGTAGGGTCTCAACAAGACCAGCGACAGGTTGCGGACGGGGTCGCAGAGAGCTAACACTCCGGCATAGATATTTAACCGCTTGAGGTCAGTGAATCTCATTCGATATTTTGAAAATTTCAGCATGTAAGCACTACCGCGCGTCAGCCATTTGAGGACCAGGGAACAGGAAGAGTAAGTCTTGCCTTTCCAGGTAGTCCCCGTGTTTGCTTGATTCAAACGCGCAGTCTGGTACATTGGAACCTCATCCAGACTGGTCAGCGTGCTCAGACCCGAAACCCTCAGATCATCAGCCAGGAGCAGTATTCGTGAGATGTTTTCCCAGGAGCGTGGTGTTACAGACCCTGGTCTGTCTGTGCCTTTTTCTATCAGTTTCCCAGCGTACGCTCTGTGCGGCCGATGTCCCTCAACACCCGAATATTGTTGTCGTACTGGTGGACGATCTGCGGTGGGACGAACTGGGATGTATGGGGCATCCGTTTGTCAGAACACCTCACATTGACCGAATCGCCCGGGAAGGGGCCCGCTTTCGCAACGCATTCTGTTCGACGCCCCTTTGTTCGCCGGTCCGAGCCTGCCTGTTAACGGGGCGGTATACTCACAATCATGGCATTCTGGATAATATCAATCGGAGCGAACACAGCCATACGCTCAAAACGTTTCCCCAGACACTGCAGAAGGCGGGTTACCAGACAGCCTATGTGGGCAAGTGGCACATGGGGAATGACGACACGGCCCGCCCCGGCTTTGATTACTGGGTAAGCATGAAAGGGCAGGGGACATCATTCGACCCGATTTTGAATATCAATGGAGAGCGGAAACAGTTTGACGGACACACAACGGATGTACTGAATCAGAAGGCGAATGAATTTCTGGAGCAGAATCAGGACAAGCCATTCTGTCTGTACATCGCCCAGAAAGCACTTCATCCCGAGCTGACACAGCGGGACGATGGAAGTATTACCGATCCCTCCGCGGCGAAGTTCATGCCGGCGAAGCGACACGAAAACCTTTACAGCGATGCCGCGATTCCCCGTCGTTTAAATGTGCTGGACGACCTGGAAGGAAAGACGGCGTTACAGAGAAAGATTTCCGGTTTGCCCCCTCTCAGTCAGAAGACGGGGACCAGTGATGATGTCATCCGGGATCGTCTGCGGATGCTGGCCGGCATCGATGAGGGGGTGGGCATGTTGCTGGATCTGCTGGAGAAACAGGGACGCCTGGATCAGACCGTGTTTGTCTTCACCAGTGATCATGGTTACTGGTATGGAGAGCATGGTTTGAGTGTGGAGCGGCGGCTGCCTTACGAAGAAGGAATCCGCGTGCCACTGCTGGTCCGGTTTCCTCCCCTGATCAAAGCCGGAACACTGGTAGATGAGTTTGCTGTGAGTGTTGACCTGGCTCCCACGATGGTAGATCTGGCTCACGTAAAGTCAGATCAAAAATATGATGGACGCAGTCTGGTACCTCTGCTCAAGGGAGAGCACCCAACTGACTGGCGCAAATCCATTCTGGTCGAGTACAACAGCGATACGGTCTTTCCCCGACTGGACCGCATGGGGTACAAGGCAGTACGCACCCCTCACTGGAAGTTGATTCAGTTCAATGAGCTGGAAGGGATGGACGAACTGTATGATGTGCAGAACGATCCCTACGAGTTCAAAAATGTGATCGATCAGCCGGAAAACGAAAATGTGGTCAAGCAACTGCAGGCAGAGCTGAAACGTCTGATGCAGTAGCAGAGAATTCTCCCCCACAAGCGGAACTGCGCTCTGATTTCCAGTTTTTCGCGGAGTTCCGCAAATCCTTCCTTCAATCTTCCCTGCAGGTCGCTCTATAATGAGCGACAGCGAATAAATTAAATAAGTTAATATATTGTCCCGCCTCAGTGATTTAAACAGGATTTGATTATGCCCTCCCTCCGCGTCTCTCCCCATCTTTCTCGGAACTTCTCGCTGATTTTGTTCCTGTGTGTGCTTGTTGGGTTTGTCAGCAGTCTGACTCTAACTGCAAATTCGGCAGATAAAAGTGCTTCCCCCAAGAAGGTCGACTACGCGGCAGAGATGAAACGGATTCCTCCGCGGGCTCCAAAGGATGCGTTGAAGTCATTTAAGATTCATCCTGATTTCAAAATCGAACTGGTGGCCGCTGAGCCATTGCTGCGTGATCCGGTTGCCATGTGTTTTGATGCCCGGGGAAGGGCATACGTGGTGGAAATGCCCGAATACAACGACGCTCACAAGGAAGGTTACAGCTCTGTCAAACTGCTGGAAGATACGGACGGTGATGGCGTCTTCGATAAAAGTTCTCCGTTTCTGACAGATGTCACTTTGCCGACCGCAGTCTTCTGTTACCAGGGGGGCGTATTTGTCGGCGCACCACCTTATGTCTATTACTGCAAAGATACGAATGGCGACGGGAAGGCTGACGTGCGGGAAGTCGTCATGGAAGGCTTTGGGCGGGACAAAGGGGATGAGGGGATGATCAACTCCTTCCGCTGGGGAATGGATAACCGTATTTACTTCTCAACGGGCATCGATGGCGGAATGGTTACCGTGGCTGCGGAAGGACCAGAGAAACAATTTAATACCAAGGGACGGGGCGTGATCCTCGATCCTGCAACGCGTAAGATTGAACTCACAACAGGCGGCGGACAGCATGGGATGAGCCTGGGAATCTGGAACCGGGCCTTTGTCTGTGCCAACAGTGTGCCGATGCAGGTGCTGATGTACGATGACCGCTATATCGCCCGCAACCCCTACCTGGCACCACCGCCGGCTCCGGTGAATATTGCTCCCGGCGGAAAGTTCACCAAGCTGATGCGCATCAGTCAGATCGAGCCCTGGCGAATTTTGCGGACCCGTCTCCGGGCAGCCAGCGAGCGCGGGGATTCTGAAGGCGGAAAGCCCTCGGGCTTTTTCACTGCAGCGACCGGGATTACCGCCTATCGGGGCGATGCCTGGCCCTTAGAGTATCAGGGAAATTTGTTTGTCGGTGAACCCGCTAATAATCTTGTCTATCGAGCTGCGCCCAAACCCGATGGTTTGTCGCTGGTGGCTCCGCGTGCCGACCAGGATGCTGAATTTCTGGCCTCTACCGATGTCTGGTTTCGACCGGTGCAGTTTGAAAATGGCCCGGATGGTGCCTTGTACGTATTGGACATGTATCGTGAGCTGATCGAAGGGGCTCCCTTCATTCCGGAAGAGATACTTAAGCACATCGATCCCATCGGCGGGCAGGACAAGGGACGCATCTATCGGATCGTGCCTAAGAACTTTCAGCGCCCCGCTCTATCTGATTTGACGAAACTGTCATCAAAGGAACTCGTGGCACTGCTCGACAGCGATAACGGCTGGACGCGCGATACCGCACAGCGGCTGATCTACGAGCGTCAGGACACGTCGGTTGTTCCTGATCTGAAACAACTGGCGGCAGCTTCCAGGAAGCCGGTAACCCGCGCGACTGCACTCTGGTCATTACAGGGCTTAAAGTCTCTCGATGCGAAAACTTTATTGCAGAGGATGCATGATAATGATCCCCAGGTGAGCATTCAGTGCCTGCGGATCGCGGAACAGCTTGCTGAGGATCACTTGATTCAACAGGCTATGGTTTCCCTGGCTGGTCATGTCTCACTGGATGTGCGCTACCAGGCTGCATTCTCGCTTGGAGCCATCCACACCAGAGCCCGCAATCAGGCGTTGGCGGGTCTGCTTGCTCGTGAAATTGATAACAAGTGGATGCGGATGGCTGTGCATAGTTCGCTGAACCGAGGGGCTGGAGAAGTATTTTCAATACTGGCGAAGAGCTCTGTCACGCTCAATAATAAAAACGGTCAGGCATTTCTTAATGATCTGGCTACCCAGATCGGTGCCCAGTCTGACGTGGAGAACGTTAAGCTGTTGATGGGGGCTCTGGAAAGCTTGCCCCAGTCCCAGCAGAAGTTGGCACAGCAGTCATTTCGTAATCTGCTTTCCCGGGCATCCGCATCAACAAAACAGGTGCTGGCAAACTCGAAAAGCGAATATACGGCTCAACTGTTATCGGGGATGATGAAGTCGACCATTGAGCAGGCGACCAACTCGAAACTGCCTGTAAAGACCCGCGTTGAGGCCATTCCCACTTTGAGTATTGGAAGCCCTGATGAAACCTTACCGGTTTTCGAGGAGCTGCTGTCAGTCCAGCAGCCGCTCCCGATTCGCCAGAAAGCAATCACCACGTTAGGGCTGGTGAATGATGAGCGGGTGCCGGAACTGCTGGTAGAAGCCTGGCCTGGTCTGAGCCCGCAATTACGCATGAGTGCAGTCGAAACACTGTTCTCCCGCCAGCCGTGGCAGGTCGCCTTACTGGATGCGGTCAAAGCAGGTGATATCAACTCCGGTGATATCAGTCCCGAACGCGTTCAACTCCTGAAAAGCAGTCAGGACAAAGCGATCAAAAAACGGGCGACCGACCTCTTTCAGAATCAGCGACTGACGGGTCGCTCGGATGTGATCAAGCAGTATCAGTCTTCGCTGAAACTTAAAGGTGATCCCGCCAACGGTAAGCTGGTCTTCAAGAAAAACTGTGCTGCCTGTCATCGTCTGGAGAATGTAGGCGTGCAACTGGGGGCAGACCTCAAGGCGATCAAGGACCGCGGGACCGAAGCCGTACTGCTGAATATTCTAGATCCCAACCGTGAAGTAAAGCCACAATATGTGACTTACCTGCTGGTTACCACTCAGGGGCGGACCATTACTGGTCTGATCAAGGCAGAGAATGCAAACAGCATTACGATCGCCCGGGCAGATGGTACCAGCGATACTGTTCTGCGGATCGACATCGATGAACTGATCAGCTCGAAGCTCTCGTTCATGCCTGAAGGCCTGGAAAAGCAGATCGATCAACAGCAGATGGCAGACCTGCTGGCGTACCTGAATTCGATCAGGTAAGTCAAAATGTCGGCTGGTCAAAAACGCCTTACCCGACTTAATGGTCTTGTTTATCAACTTGCTGTTGAGGAACAGTTTCTGGATTAAGCTGAGGGATCAGTCTGCGCCTCTGTCAGGTAATTTCCCAAAATTTGCCTGCGTCGCCGCTTGTCAAAGAGTTCGCTCAATCTAAGGTACCGGTAGTTCGGGAATTGCAGTGGCCACTCATTCTCTCCGGATGCTCAGGTAACAGAGTTGACAATCTCCAGACAATTAAGGAGTCGTTCTGATGAATCTCTTCGTTAAGCAGTGCGCGGCGCTGGCCACCGCCTTCACTGTCATGATTTCGGCCAATTTCACGCACGCCGCTGAAAACAAAAACATCGTTGAAACCGCTGTCGAAGCCGGTTCATTCAAGACGCTGGCGACGGCCCTTACTGAAGCAGATCTCGTAAAAGCACTTGAAGGTAAGGGGCCATTTACCGTCTTCGCTCCGACTGATGAAGCTTTCAGCAAGCTGCCACCGGGAACGGTAGAAACTCTCCTCAAGCCGGAAAATAAATCCAAGCTTGTTGACATTCTGACCTACCATGTTGTCTCGGGTGAAGTGCCTGCAGCCAAGGTTGTGAAGTTAACCGGAGCTGAAACTTTAAATGGTCAGCGAGTCGACATCATGACTAAAGATGGTTCAGTCATGGTCGACGGGGCAACTGTCATCAAGGCTGATATCAAATGTTCCAATGGGATCATCCATGTGATCGATCAGGTAATCTTGCCCGCAGACAAGAATCTCGTGGAGACTGCTTCGGCCGCTGGTAAGTTTAACACACTGCTGACAGCTGCTACCAAAGCTGGTTTGGCAGGGGTTTTGGCAGAGAAAGGGCCTTTCACAGTGTTTGCTCCAACAGATGAGGCATTCGCTAAACTTCCGGAAGGCACGATTGAATCATTATTGAAGCCGGAAAATAAGAAGAAACTGGCTGATATTCTCAAATACCACGTCATTGCTGGTCGTGTGTATTCAGACAAAGCCCTGACCGCAGGCGAAGCGAAAACGCTGCAGGGGCAGAAGGTGAAGATTAGTGCCAGTAGTGGTGTCGCGAAAGTGAATCAGGCTAAAATCCTCAAGACAGATATCGATGCCTCTAACGGTGTGATTCATGTGATTGACGCTGTGATTCTGCCGCCAGAAGGTAAGAAAGTGACAGCTCGTGAAGCTTGTCACCAGATTCGCGAGACCGTTGCTCAGGGGGCTCACTTATACAACTGCGGTCACTACCAGCAGTCAGCGAAACTGTATCGGAAGACAATGCAGTCGATGTTGCAGGATGTGGATGGAATGCCGTCTGATGTCAGTCATCAGATGCACCAGGCGTTAACCTCCTCCAAAAGCATGCATTGTGCTTCGCAGCAGGCCTGGACTCTGCGAAATGCTTTAGACCATGCCTACGCACGGATGTCTGCACTGTAAGTGGTTCCTGGTCAACTTCAGTGAGGTGCTCCCGTGGTCTGTGAAACGTTCCGGACCGCGGGAGAGTTTTTTATTAATCGCCACTTTGAGAACTCAGTCGATATTTGAAATCAGCGCCTGAATGGATGGTTCCAGTTTGCCGGAACGAAACATGGAGACAATCGCCAGGTGTTCATAATAGACCTTCATGGGGTCATTCGGCTTCTGAAAGCCTTCCAGAAAATGCCGCCGCAAGCGGGAGACGAGCGTCAGCCAGATGGTCATCAGACCCTGTTCCGGGGAGCGGGCGACAATCGACTGATGGAATTTGATGTCCAGTTCGGTCAGTTGCAGGAAGTCCTGGTTTTCACAAGCGGCTTTCATCTCAGTGAGCAGGGCTTCCCACTCCGCAAAATCTTCGTTTTTCAGATCATCAAAGATGGATCGGAGAGCGAAGGTTTCCACGGTCTGTCTGAGTGGAATCACAAGTTCCTGCATGGATTTGGATGAGGAAGGTGCCACCCGCATTCCACAGTTGGGTTTGGACTCCACCATGCCTTCATGAGCCAACTGCTTCAGGGCCTCGCGAATCGGAGCCCGACTCACCTCGAAACGCTCTGCCAGACTCACTTCACGTAAGGCGGCGCCCTCTTCGATGCGTCCGGTAATGATTTCCATTCGCAGTTGATCAGCGATGCTGGCTGACGGGTTCGATGTCAGTTCTACCTGGCTCATGGATCAGTTCCATTTCGGTCTGGTGGTCGAAGTAGGTGCTCAATGGGGTGTATTGTATACAAAAACAGTGGGAGAAACTAGAAAGTTCACCTGCGGAATAACGAGAATGTCTCACACAATTCAGGTCATGGGCCTGATTGCGATGTTTTGTCTCTTTGTTGGATTGTATACAAAGTGTGCTCCTCAGGCTTGACTCGACAGTACAGAGCCAACAGACTGGAAATGAAGGACTTTCTGCCTGTGGGAGACGAATCAGGCAGACGGTTCTACGCTCGACCCCTGCTGAAAATGGAGATTTCAAGATGCCCTCTGCTGTTCGTCCCCAAGCTGCTTCTCGCATTCGTGGTTCCCTGGTATGGTCACTGCTCCTGGTTTTGCCTGGTCTGCTGATGGATTATGGCATTTCCCAATCAGCTGAAAAACAGGCGACGCAAACCGGCAATCGACTGGTCTATCTGGATCAGGACGATCCCTACTATGTGTCACTCAATTTTCCCAAACTGACGACCCCTCAGTGGTACGGCGATAAAGAAGTCAAGGCGGTTTGCGTGCTGGCGATCGACGACATGCGCGATGTCCAGAAGTACGAAACCTACCTGCGACCGATCCTGGAGCGACTGAAAGAGATCAACGGTCGGGCCGGAGTCAGCATCATGACCTGCCGCGTCGATCCAAAAGATCCCCACCTGCAGAAGTGGATTCAGGAAGGGGTGAGTATTGATGTGCATACTTACGATCATCCCTGTCCGTTGTTGAAAGATCGAGATTTTGAGAAGGCCAAAGGGACCGTTGAACGGTGCATCGATCTCTTGAACCAGATTCCCAACAGTCAACCAGTGGCGTACCGTATGCCGTGCTGTGATTCACTCAACACAGTCAGCCCCCGCTTCTTTAGTGAAATCTTCAATCAGACTACCCCCGAGGGGAACTTTCTGCAGATCGATACTTCGGTCTTTCAGGTATTTACGGATCAGGATCCGGACCTGCCTAAGGAACTCGTTACCGATCCAAACGGGCAGGGGAGAATCGAAAAATACGTTCCCACAGATCGAGGGTTCGTGAATACGATTTTCAATTACCCCTATCCTTATCCCATCTCGAGGCTCTGCTGGGAGTTTTCCTGTGTGACTCCCAGTGACTGGTCAGCCCAGCATCGTCAAAAGCCCTTTAATCCACTGACGGTTCGCGACTGGACTGCCGTGCTTGATGCAACCGTGGTCAAAGAAGGGACGTTTAATCTTGTATTCCATCCGCACGGCTGGATCAGCAATGAGCAGATCATCAAACTGATTGATCATGCCGTTCAGAAGCATGGATCCGCGGTGCAGTTTCTTTCTTTCCAGGAAGTATTGGAGCGAATGAATCGGCATCTGCTGGCGGGACAACCGCTGCGTAATCAGCAGGGAGCCGACAATGGCGTGCGTCTGCTGGATCTGAATGCAGATGGATTCATGGATGTGATCATCGGCAATGAGCAGGTTCAGAAAACCCGTATCTGGAATCCCCGGCAGCAGGCCTGGAGCGAAACCGGATTTCCCACTCGACTCGTGGCTGCTCCGGATGCCAGGGGAAATCAGGCGATTCGGGGACGGTTCGGAGTTCTAAACGAACAGGTAATCCTGTTGACCCTGACGCCGGAAGTCTCCGCGGCCTGGAAATTTGATGGCAAAACCTGGCAGCCTGCTACCGAGTTACTGGCTGGTTTACCCGAGGGGCAGGACGCATTGTTCACACTAAAAGCAGGCCAGGATCAGGGGCTCCGACTGCGGGATCTGAATCATGATGGTCAGTGTGAACTGCTCGTTTCCAATCCCGGACAGAATGCAATCTACACATGGTCTCCAAAAGATACCTCTTGGAAGAAATTACCCTGGTCTCTTCCTGATTCTGCGTCGATCGTCGACGAACAGGGCCGCGATGCGGGACTCCGTTTTGTCGATATCAATGAAGACGGCTTTGAAGACATGCTGTTTTCGAACGAGAATCACGCTGCACTCTACCTGTTCGCTTCGCTTAAGTCAGGCTGGAAGAAAGTCTTTGATGAGGATCGGGCTGACGACGGGGGACCAGTGCCGATGATTTCGCGCAAGGGAACCAATAACGGAGCCTGGTTCCATTCGAAGCATCTTTGGGTGCAGAACGAAGATACCGCCAAAATGAAACACCTGGTGGCGGGCAAGTCGTTTGAGGAATTACTGGAGGAGCAGGGACCTCAGCCTAAAGATCCGGATGCGGCTCTGAAGACAATTCAGGTCAAACCCGGATTTCATGTGGAACTGGTGGCGTCTGAACCACTGGTGAAGGACCCGGTCGCATTTGACTGGGGGCCCGATGGAAAACTCTGGGTGGCAGAAATGGCTGACTACCCGCTGGGGGTGAATGAATCAGGTACGTTCGATGGACGAATTCGTTTTCTGGAAGATACGGACGGAGATGGTAAGTACGACCGATCGACTGTCTTTCTGGAAGGCGTGGGTTATCCCACGGGAGTGATGGCCTGGCGAAAAGGAGCGATTATCACAACCGCTCCTGAAGTTTTCTATGCGGAAGATACTGATGGCGATGGCAAAGCTGATCACCGCGAATCCCTGGTGACCGGGTTTGCAGAGGGGAACCAGCAGCACCGGGTAAATGGTCTGCGCTGGGGCCTGGATAACTGGGTGTATCTGGCCAATGGTGATTCCGGTGGGGATCTGTTGTCTGTCAAGACAGGAGAAAAACTGAAATTCGGCCGTCGGGATTTACGAATCAAACCTGATACCGGTCAGATGGATCCGCAGTCGGGGCAGACCCAATTCGGTCGTGAACGGGATGACTGGGGGAACTGGTTTGGCAGCAATAACAGTAACCCCGCTTTTCATTATGCATTGGCAGATCATTATCTCCGTCGTAATAAAAACCTGATTGCTCCTGATGCGAAGGTGCAGGTCTCAATTCGTCCCGGGGCGGCAACGATTTTTCCAGTCAGTCGCACACAGGTTCGTTTTAATGACTTCAATAAGGTCAATCGGATCACCTCTGCCTGCGGTCTTTGTTTTTATCGCGATGATCTACTGGGGGAGGAGTTCACGGGGAACTCCTTTATCTGTGAGCCGGTACATAACCTGGTACATCGCGAAATAGTGAAATCGAAAGGGACGACCTTTACCAGCCAGCGGGCACAGAGCGAACAGGATTCCGAATTTCTGGCATCAACAGACAACTGGTTTCGCCCTGTAATGGCCCGCACAGGACCAGACGGTGCGCTCTGGGTGGCCGACATGTATCGGCATGTCATTGAACATCCGCAATGGATTCCCAAAGAGATGCAGGAAAAACTGGACCTGCGCGCCGGAAAGGAACAGGGGCGGATTTACCGGATCGTTCCAGATAAGGCATCCGTACGAACGTTACCCCGTCTCGATCAGCTTTCCCCCTCTGATCTGGTTCACCAACTGGAAAGCCCGAATGGGACACTGCGTGATATGGTTCAGCAGTTGATTGTGACACGCAGCGACAAGTCTGTTGTCCCTGATCTGAAGCAGATGGTTAAGCAGGGAAAATCGCCGGCCGCGCGTCTGCATGCACTTTGTACGCTCGATGGACTGGACGCGATCACCGAAGATGTTCTCCTGGCGGCACTGGCTGACAAACACCCTGGAGTCCGCCGCCATGCGATTCGCCTGAGCGAGCCATTTCTGAATGAGTCACCTGAACTGGGGGATCGTGTGCTGACATTGGTCGGGGATGTTGATCTGCAGGCGCAGATGCAGTTGGCTTACTCACTCGGAGAATGGAATTCAGCCAAGGCGGGATCAGCCCTGGCTCGTCTGGCTATGGCACACGATCAGGATGTTTTTCTGCGGACAGCGATCTTGAGTTCCGTAGTACCACATCTGGATTCCTTTACCGCCACTCTGTTTGAAGAATTACAGGGGAAGCAGCCACCGTTACAGATTCTGAATTCTCTGGTAATCATGGCGATGTCCGCTGATCAGCAGGATGTGCTCGCAGATATTTATGAGCGAGTTGCACAGTCAGGGAAAAAACAACGTTGGCAGACCTGGCAGTTCGAGGTGATGGCAACGTTATTGCAGTCCCTGGCTCGCAAAAATCAGAGCCTGCCCCAATATGCAGGGAAAGCCAGCCCCCGACTGCAGAAGATACTGGAACAACTCAAGCCACTGTTTCAAGCGGCACGAACGATCGCCGCTAATGAAACAGCAACAGTCAGTTTACGCAGGCAGGTCCTGCCACTGCTTGGACATGGTTTTGCGCAGCAGGCTGAAGATCTGGTACTGTTGTCTGAGATGTTATCGCCTCGAAATCCGCGGATCATACAGAGTGCCGCTGTGGCAGCGCTCTCACAACGAGGCAATTCGCAGACAACAGAACTTATGCTGGCACGTTGGAAAAACTATGGCCCGGGTTTACGCTCTGAAGTGTTGAGCTCCCTGCTAAGTCACAAGGCAGGAGTGCAGTCTGTTCTGGAAGGATTGAAAGACAAAACAATCTCTGCAGCGGACATCGATGCTTCGAGTCGACAGCTGTTGTTGAATAACAAGGATCAGCAAGTCCGACAACAGGCTGAGAAGCTGCTGGCTGCTTCACTTGATTCTAATCGTGCCAGGGTCGTCAAAGAGCACGCTGAGGTGGTCTCACTGTCTGGAAACACTGAAGCGGGGCATCAGGTGTTTGTGAAACGCTGTGCTGTCTGTCACCAGCTCAACAATGAGGGCAAGCCAATCGGTCCAGATCTGACAGCCCTGACAGACAAATCGCCTCAGGCCATGCTGACGGCGATTCTGGATCCGAATCGTGCCGTGGAGAATAAATACATCAGCTATCTGGCTGTAACCGAAGACGGACTGACATTTAACGGATTGCTGGCGTCCGAGAGTGGCGAGAGCATTACGCTGGTGCAAAGTGATGGCAAGACGAAGACGCTGCTCCGCACTGATCTGGAAGAGCTGATCAGTACCGGAAAGTCACTGATGCCCGAGGGGTTGGAAAAGGATATGACGCCTCAGAATCTCGCGGATGTGATCGCGTATTTGAGTTCAACAAAATTACCCAGAAAAACATTTCCGGGCAACGAACCGGCTGTCGTTGTCGCGGAAGCTTTGCGCGGCGACTACTTTTTGACCCCTCAGCTGGCAGAAATCTATGGTTCTACTCTCAAGTTTGAGAGCAAGTATAAGAATCTCGGATACTGGCAAAGTGAGAATGACCGGGCAGTCTGGATGCTCGATGTCCCTCAATCAGGCGCGTATGACGTCTATCTGGAATTTGCCTGCCCTCCCGGGCCAGCCGGTAATCGTCTTTTACTGGAAACAGGGGGAGAACAGCTATTCTGGACTGTGCCCTCCACGGGAACCTGGGATGTCTATCAGAATCGCAGAATTGGCACCATTACTCTGCCTGCCGGAAAGACCCGCCTGACGGTTCAGAGCCAAGGCAAAATTAACAATGCCTTACTCGACCTGAAAACCGTCCGTCTGCGCGTCTCCAGCAGGTAATCACGTGTGGTCTGATTCCCGAATAAGCATCACTCTGATTCGCAGAGTGTTGCGATCGCAGGGGTTATACGGAATGTGCCAGCTCCTAATTTACGCGCTGACAGTGCCTGGAAATACAAGCTAATTCACAAAAACTCAGTGAAAAACAGATGGCATCTCCAACATTCTGCCGTTATTGGGGGTAGAAAAGAGGTGCTGAGACTGCACATTCCTTCGGGTCACTGAGTTTTCGTGAATAATCATCTGAGAATAAAAAAAATCGATTGCGTAAATTTTTTTTATGAACGATGATTCTGTATATCTATCAAGATCTCCTTGATATTCGCTGATCCTGATCTGATCAAAAGAATATGTCGGGTGGCGGGCACCCCCGTGGGGTTACTTTTAGTCGTAACCAAATGATTGAGGCTTATGGTCTCAGGAAATTAGAACCGTGTCGGACGAAGGTTTTAAAGATCCCCTGGATGGTGAAGAAACTGTGGACGAATTTCCTCCGGTCAATGTAGATGAAGAAGAGACTGTCGATCAGTTTCCCCCCATTGATATCAAGGAAATCGACAAAACTGTCATCGGTGTCGACAGTGCCGCCAGTAAATCTGCTCAGCAGATGGGAGGCCCCTCCGCAGAGAAAGCAGCTGCCTGGATTGGCAGGAAACTGGGAAAATATGAAATTACCGGTTTCCTGGGTCAGGGCGGTATGGGGGTCGTCTATCGTGCTTACGATGATACCATCGGCCGCGAAGTCGCCATCAAGCTTCTGCCGGCTGAATTAGCCTCCGATAAAAATATGCTGGAACGGTTTCTGGCTGAAGCCCGGGCTGCCGGTCGCTTGACGCATCCTCATATTGTCTCGATTCACGATATCGGGCAGGAAGGGGATGTCCATTATATCGTCATGGAACTGATGACCGGTGGCAGCACCGACGATCATCTGGAGACTATCGGCCCCTATTCACCCCTTCAGGCAACACGCATTATTGCTGATGCCTGTGAAGGTCTGATGGTGGCTCATACTTCGGGGCTGGTACACCGGGACATCAAACCCGGGAATCTTTTGCAGTCCCGGCATGGCACGATCAAGGTCGCTGACTTTGGTCTGGCGAAACGGGTTGTTCAACAGTCACACCAACTGACTCAGGACGGGCAACTCATCGGGACGCCTTACTTCATGAGCCCCGAACAATGTGAGTCTAAACCAGTCGATTTACGCAGTGATATCTATTCCCTGGGCGCAACTTACTACACTCTACTGACGGGCGATCATCCCTACGAAGACGCGGGCAGCATCGTACAGATTATGTATGCTCACTGTCATGCCGATCTGCTGGATCCTCGGAATGTCAACGCACAGATCCCGGAAAAATGTGCCGCCATCGTGCAGAAATCCATGGCGAAGAAACCGGAAGATCGCTATCAGTCCGCCCAGGAAATGCTGGTTGATCTGAAAGCGATCACGGCCAATTCCGAGAAGTACGGCGATACCACTGTCCTCAGCCAGGCAGAACTGGACCGGTCACATGCAAAGCCCCAGGAGTCTGGTGGCTGGCGGAAAAACGTATTCAATGGTGTCGTGTTCCTGGTAACCTTTTTACTTTTGACACTGGTTCCGTGGTATTTCTGGAACGGAAATCAAAATCAGGAAGCGGGAAAATCGGTCGCACCCCAGGCAAATGTCGGACCTTCCGGAGAGGGAGTAACAGCAGATAAAATTCTGCTGGGAACCTCGACAGCTATGACCGGAGCCAACAAGGAACTGGGCAATAACATGGTCATGGGGATGCAGGCCTGTTTCAAGCGAGTCAACGATGAAGGAGGCATTGGGGGGCGCCAGATTGAACTCGTGGTCAAAGACGACGGGTATGAACCCGATCAGGCCCTCGCAAACATGCAGCACTTGTTTGAAGAAGATCAGGTTTTCGCGGTAATTGGAAATGTGGGAACTCCTACAGCGAGAGCATCGGTCCCGTATGCGAATGAGCATCAGCATCTGTTCTTCGCTCCTTTTACCGGTGCACAGGCCCTCCGCCGTGATCCACCTGATCGTTATGTATTCAACCTGCGAGCCAGTTATGCCGATGAAACTGCATCCATGGTGCATTACTTTGTTGAGAAGCAGCGCATTGCTCCTGATAAGATCGCAGTCTTTGCACAGAACGATTCATTTGGCGATGATGGCTTCGCCGGCGTAGCCAAGGCACTGGAGAAGTATAAGATCCAGCCGGAAAATATTCTTCGCGTAGGCTATGACCGGAATACAACTCAGATCACCGATGCGGTCGAGCAGATTGTCCAGAATCAGAACCGGGTAGAGGCACTGATTATGGTAGCGACATTCAAGCCAGCCGCACTGATGGTTCAGCAGCTCAAAGATCGCAAGCTGAAGATCCAGACCGCAGCTGTCTCGTTTGTCGGTAGTGAACTGCTGGCCCAACAGTTCAAAGAAATGGGGGCCAAATATGCAGAGGGCGTAATCGTCACTCAGGTTGTCCCCTACTATCTTTCTAGTGCAACAGGGGTCTTACGCTATCGCGATTCTCTGAAAAAGTATTACCCGCTTTCCAAACCAGGATTCGTATCGCTGGAGGGATATCTGGCAGCTGAATGTCTGGTTGAAGGTTTGAAAAAACTACAGGCGTCAGGAAAGGCGGTCTCGACGGAGAATCTGATTGACGCCCTGGAGCAGATCAAGAATCTGGATCTGGGGATTGGGCCGATCATCAATTTCGGTCCCTCACGTCATCAGGCTTCAGATCGGGTCTGGGGGACAGTCTTGGGAAAAGACGCTCGCTATCAGGAGCTGGAACTGGAATAGGCTACCCGCCGCTGGTGCGAGGGAACTACGAGGCTTTGCGAAATCGTCTGTTTTTTCAGTAGTCCTGCTCACTGTCAGAGCGTTATCAGCTCTACGGGCCCGCTTATGATCTTGTTTTCTCCCCACTTGTGTGTCATAAGTGACCTGCCAGAAAGCAGATAAGCCATTTCAATGTCTTAGTTTTGGCTGAATCTGTGCCCCACAGTCTCATTCTTTGAATCCCCGTATCATGGGCCGATTTGAATCGAGGCTAAAAAGCAACTCCGGACGCTCGTGAAGGTTCATCATGAATACTGAGCTATTAACGCAAAGAATCGGCACTGCTGGGACTCACTCGGGATACTGTACGCTTGAGGAACTGGCAACTCAATTTGTGGATGAATATCGTCGCTGGCTGAATCCCTCGATCGATGACTATGCCGATAGCTATCCAGAATATGCTACAGAAATCCGGGAGAGTTTTCCTGTTCTGATTGCGATGGAAGAATGGAAGGGGAATCAGGAAATCGACTGTCTTAAACAGCAGTCAGCTGATTGTCTGAAGCTGAGGCAACTTGGAAACTGCAAGTTGATTCGCGAGATGAGTCGCAGTCGCACCGCCCTGTTTTTCGAGGCAGTGCAGGGAGCACAAAGACGACCGGTGGCTGTAAAGTTGATGCCCTGGAAATCGGAATTGACGCCGCGCTGGCGGGACCGGTTCAAACGGGAAGCCCATCTGACATTTCGCTTGCAGCATAAAAATATTATATCCATCTACAGTACCGGAGAAGACCAGGGTTATTCTTACGCTGTGCTGCAGCAGGTACAGGGAATTGGTCTCAATCAGGTAATCGCCTGTTTCTCTGGTTCTGCTTCGTCTTTAACGGGGGACCGGGATGAATCACAGCAAAATATGCGACAGATACAGGCTGTAACACATGCATTAGACATTGATCGCTGGCGGGTATCGGCGTCGATCGCACTTCAGTTATCTAATGCGTTACGCTACGCTCACAATCATGGGGTATTGCACAATGATTTTCGCCCGGAGAATGTTCTGGTGAATGCAGACTGGGACTGTTGGTTGACCGGGTTCGCCCTCCCTCAGTTTGCAGAAGGGGCATTGAAACAACAGCAGACTCTGACCTTACGCAATCAGTCTCCTGATCGCTTAAATGGCGTAGTCAACGAACAGAGTGATTTGTACTCTCTGGGAATGACTCTTTACGAATTAGTGACAGGTATCCCGGCTTTTAGTGCCCGAAGCAGCAGTGAGTTGATTGAACTGATCATGCATTCGGAACCCGCAAGACCCTGTGAACTGGTTAAAGATATTCCAACAGATTTTGAAAACATCATCTTGAACTGCATCTCCCCTGTCGCCCAGCGGTATCAGTCAGCAGACGAGTTAAGCATTGATCTGGTACGTTTTCTCAATGGGAAAAGCGTGCGGCGTCGCTTGAGTCGACGGTCCACTATGTGGGGGAAATGGTCCCGCTTCTGGGGTAAGTCAAAAGATTCGTCAGGTTAGGAAAGTTCTAACGAGGCGGACGTCGGCCATTGTTTTGACCGGGGCCGCCCGCCCGAGGAGGGCGACGTTCATGAGGTGGACCGTGACCGGGTCTGCCTGGGCCTGGTCCAGGGCCGCCACGATTCGGCTCAGGATGATTCTCTCGAAAATTATCCAGATTCAATTCGGGAAACTGCTGCTCGAATTCTTTCTCATATTCATCGAACTTATTCCACATCAGCCAGCTGTCGACATCAGAGCCGGTCTGATGGTAGAGCAGTGCCAGTTCCTCAGAGGCGTCGATGATCCCAGCCAGCTGTTTGGGAGGACCAGGCTGTTTTTTCCAGGCGGGTTCCAGAATCTGGAGTGCATGCTTATAAAGCGTGATCGCTTCCTCGGTGTTTCCTTTCTTGCCGACGATCATCGCCAGTTCGAGTTCAAATTTAGCCAGCCACTGATTGTGCTCTGCTGATTCAGGAAACTGTTCTGCCAGTTCTTTTTGTAATCGCAGTGCCGTTCGCAGAGACAGTTCTGCCGTATCATGAGACTGACGAGTATCAATTTCCGGTGAATGATTTCTCGTGAGAATATCCATCGCATGTGCCAGTTTATTGTGCGAATGAATCAGCGAGATTTTGTACTCGGGAATGGTTGGAGAATCAGTGACCAGTTGAGTCGCATGTTGAATGGCGTTCTTTAAACGTGAAATCACTGTCTCGGTGATATCGCTTGCATGGGCATTGCGAAGTTCGACACGTTCATAGGATTTCACCAGGGCATGCCGATAGTCGGAGATGTTAGGGTGCTCTTTAACCAGATTTTCCAGAATGCTGTATATGCGTGCCTGCTTGAGACGGTCCGATTCTGATTGAGGAATCTGGTCCGGAATCTGTTCCTGGAGACAGAGTGCCAGCAGATAGCGATATTCGGGTCGGGTCTGGTCTGAGGCAATCAACTGTTCCAGAATGTCGATGGCCTGCTGTAATTGAGCCGCGTTGGGGTTCTGATCAGGCTTGAGACGTCGTTTGGGACTCCGATAGTTACCGCTTTGGATTGCCTCGGGGCGGGATTGGCGGGCATTTAAAAAGTACGTACGTGCCAGTTCAAAACGCAGGTCAGACTGATCCTGGTTTTGTGCGATCGCTGTCTCCAGTAATTTGCGAGCAGTTTCGTGAGACGTTTTGGATTCGGAAAGCTGGTCCAGATGACTGTGAATTCGACCAATTTCATTATATAGAGTCGCGATCGTCAACGTTTTAGCTTCACTAAAATCCTGCTGGTATAGTTCCAGCGATCTCTGATAGGCAGCCAGAGCAGCCTGGAAATCACCCAGCCGTCGATGGATATCGCCGACTTTATGCTGCGCGTTGGCCGCTTTGAGTCGAAATTCCTGTTGCGATCCAGTCGACTTTGCCAGCTCCTCGTAGAATGGAATCATGCCCGCAAGAAGATCTGCGGATTCGCGGGAGAGCACTGGCTCAGAGTAATCCGCGGGAGCGCTGGTCGTTTCAGAAGAATGAATCCGACTCGGTACAAAGCGGTCGAAGACACGGTCGAGGGTGGCCGTGGCCAGTTGCGCTGAAGCTTCTGCCTTTTTCCTCTCGCGACGTTCTCGTTCAAATCCGACAGCCAGTGTCACACCCAGCAGAAGCAGTAAACTGAATGCGATCCCGGAGAGACTGGCAATTGCTGGATTCCGACAGCTCCAGCGCCAGAGGTGTTCCAGTAGATGGACTCGTCTGGCGCGAATGGGACGGTTCTCCAGGAAGAGATTAAGATCCTCTGCCAGCTCACTCGCTTTCTGATAACGGTGTTTTGTATCGGGAGCGATGGCTTTGAGAATAATCGTTTCCAGATCACGGGGGATGGTTGGATCGATACGGCGCAGGGAGGTGATCGCGCCCTGCGTGATCTTCTCGATCATCTCATGGCGGCTGGTGCGTTCAATCGCAAATTGCCGGGTCAACAGTTCGTAGAGAGTGATTCCCAGTCCATAAATGTCACTCTGGCGGCAGGTGTCTCCGCGAAACATTTCGGGGGCCATATAGCCCAGTGTGCCGGCGATGTCTGTGGATTTACTCAGATCATTCTGTTCTGCGACCCGCGCCAGACCGAAGTCTGTGATACAGAGCAGGCCGTCATAATCCAGAAGCAGATTGCCGGGCTTAATATCCCGGTGCAGTATTCCACGGTCATGTGCATATTGCAGTGCGCTTGCAACTTGAATTCCCAGAGCAGCGATTTTGTAGGGAGAATCAACATATTTTTCGAATTCCAGGTCAGCGACTTTGTTTTCCGTTTTAAGTGTTAAGTCATTCGAACCGCTGTCACTGGAAGAACAGATGACTGTTTCCTCACCGCTAAGTGAGATCGTCGCACCAGGAGACTTGTTCGTTTTGAGACCTCTACCGGCAACTGTAGCGACAATTTTCTGAGTCAGTTCATCCAGGCCGATACCTTCGATCAGTTGCATAACGTAATAATGAAAGCCGCCATTCTCACCGACACCATAGACGGGAACAATGTTGGTATGGTGCAGAGAAGCTGTCAGTTCGGCTTCACGTTGAAAGCGTTTAAGCTGTTTTTCATCCAGCAGCAGATGTCGCGGGAGTAATTTTAAGGCAACCCGTCGATTCAATGATTGCTGGATGGCCTCATAGACAACGCCCATACCTCCACGACCGATTTCCCGGACAATTTGAAAATCCCCTAATTGCTCGGGAACCGAAGCACCTAACGAGACTTTGCTGGGAGCGGGCTCTGCATACTTACCCCCTTCCAGTGCTGCGATCGCGGGAAAGAACTCTTCAATTTCAGCGGAGAGCTCGGGATATTGATGACGATATTCCGCTACCGTGGGATGCTCACCCAGTCGGATCCGCGCAATAAACTCTTCCGCCAGCTGTTCCAGGTCTGCTGGTCCGGGAGGCCTCAGGTTCTTAATCGAGCGATCTGATTCGGGGGATAGCATTGCCCAATGTCCTGTCGATTACCATCTACGATGAGACAGATAAAGATAGTCTGATCATTCAATAATACCGGGTATTTGTACCAGAATGGAGCGCAATCTGGTTAATGCTCTGAAATATCTCATGCTGGCTGTCTTAGGTTCGATTTCGAGTACTTCGGAAGCCTCCAGATTGGACAGTTCTTCAAAATGTCTCAGGACCAGAATCTCCCGGTCGATTTCGTTCATACTTTCCAGGGCTTCATGTAACTGTTGGGCCAGCTCTTCTTTGAGGGCTGCCTGACTGGGGGAAGTTAAATCTCCCAGGAGAACATCTGCGATCTGAAACGAGGTCGAAGCAGAAAAGACTCGTCGTTTCTGCTTCGCTTCGCGGCGGACATCACGCTTTTGTGCACCAAGATGCCGACGATGTACGTCGATCAATGTCTGACCGACGATGGTCCGCAGCCAGATAAAAAACGTTGTGGCCGGATCGTTAAGATAATGTTCAATCCGGGTGGCAGCATCCAGGTAGGCTTCCTGCAGAATATCATCTGCATCAACACGTCCGAGCAGACGATGATCGAGACGAAAATTGACAATTCGCCATAACCGATCGCGGTAGCGGTCATATTCGTTCGCTAAAACACCCTCCGGATTTTCTTTCAGCCGTTCCAGAAATTCCTGGAGGTCTTCCTGCTCTTCCAACAAAAATCTGTCCTCCCGAATAGTAACTGTTTAATCTGAGGCCTGATTCTAGTCGAATGCTTCCCGAAACAACAAGTCGCGTCTCAGATTCGAAGAGAGGGATTACAACAATCCCACAGGCCTCGGGGGGCAATGAGCAGACGAGAGGCGATCCGTAACTCTTACGAATGATTCAAGCTGTTTGACGGATAACATTTAGAACTTTGCCAGAAATTCAACTCGGGCTCCGGAACCGACGCCCCGGGATTCCTGTTTGGAAACAAAGCTGTCCAGCAGCATGATCCAGTGCTGTCCGATCGCTTTCTGATAACGGATCCCACCAGCAATCGCACCATTGTTGGGCCCTTCCGTATTCTTACGGCCCCCGATTTCAAATATCAGCTGCTGTCTGGTTTTATCGTAAAACAACTGATATCCCAGGCTTCCACCCGCGGCATTCGTTGCCTGGTTACTCAACGCAGCTCCGTATTGACCGAGGCCTGATGCGGCATACAAAATTCCCACTTGTCCCAACGGCCCCCCAGCCAGTGTCCCTCGCGCGGGAGATGTAAACTGGTCTATTGCCAGAAAGGCATTGAAGTAAACCAGATCATTGGAGTGATGTGGTGTCAGTGAGATCTGGCTGAACAGCAACTCCCCCTGTCCAGAAGCGGTGGTTGCACCTTCGTGGGGAAACGATGCCTGTACATGAAAGGAAGTGTTATAGGTATTGTGATACCCGTGCAGCCGCTGGATGGAACTGATCCCAAAAGCGGTGTTGCTTCCGAATTGCTGATTGCTGGAATGAACAGTGGCGACGTCCGCGTTGATGGTCTGGGCGGACGTCAGCGATGTGAAAGCTGTCATTCACTGGATTCGACGGGAACCGATTTCACATCCGTTTTGAGATCTCAATTCTTCACGAGAGACAAAGCAGGTATCTCCTGGGAAATTGTCGACGATCCACAACAGGTCTGTACCAGTGGATTTCGGTCAGTCGCAAGTCCTGTGCCACCTGTCATAATCAAACGACTAAAATCCAGAGCTGTCTCCAATGTCATCATTATCACGTTCACGGTAACGGAAAGAGACAGCCCTAATGATAGCAGACTTATTGATCATGGTTGTTGTGGCCCTGGCTCACTAACTGCAGGCGTCTCTAAAATTCCCTGATTCTGCTGTTGCTGTTGCTGTTGCTGTTGCTGGTGCTGGTGCTGGTGCTTAGCCTTGCTGTCGATATCCGTTTTCATCTTGAGTTCTCCACTCATTGCAACCTCCTGGTCACCCATATCGAGAAATCGAGCAACGATGACCGTCATGTTGTCTGTCCCATCGCAGTCCTGAGCCTGATTGATCAATTGAATACAGGTTTCATCGGCCATTAAGCCCCCGCTTAGAATTTCTGTTAGTGAACTTTCAGGAACCTGTCTGGTGAGGCCATCAGTGCAGAGAAGCAGCGTGTCTCCCGTTTTCATCTCTGTTTGGGTTATTTGCGGATTGATTTCTCCATTGGGATCTCCTCCGATTACATTGTAAGGCATTTCCTGCCAGACCTCGGGGATTTCTCCCACCCCCAAAGCTCCCCGGTTAACTAACCGTTCGGTGAGGTTGTGATCCTGCGTGATCCGTGTTAGATGAGAGTCTCGGTAGAGATAGCAGCGATTGTGACCCACGTGCACAATGTTAAGTACAGGCCAGATGAGGTATCCCAGAGTCAGTGTCACTTCCATTCCCAGCCGCTCAGGAAGTTCCTTGATATCAGACTCAATTCGTTCCTGACACAGTCGAACTGCGTTAAGGCATTCTTGTTGGATCTGAAGAGCTGCCTCTGAATCACACTCTAGAAACCAGGGCATTTCGTTTAAAAAATAGCGAATCAGATCATCGGAAACGAGTCGACTTGCGAACTCGCCAGTTCCTGAATCTCCCATACCATCTGAGACCAGTAATAATTTGGCTAACGAGTTTCCATATAAACGGGAGTAATTATCCAGGCTCAGGCTGTTTGCGTGTAACCGCATTGATTTCTCCAGATCTGCTATCAGAAACTGATCCTGATTAACGGTCTGACGAGAACCGATCTTGGATAAACCAAAGCAGTCCATCTTACCACTCATTCTGTTTCTCCTGTTATAAGGCAGATAACTTTGTCGCTCCGGAGCCTGGAGTACATTCTGAGGGGATAATCAGGGAATATGCCGAATCGACGTCAGTATCGAATTCAGCAGACCATCCGATTGCAGACCTTTTTATTGTTAGAAGCACATCGCATTCCTAATCGCTCGCCTTCAACAGATCTACTGTAAATGGATTGCGGAGTAGAGCTAAGTGCTGCCCAGCTTTAAAGCTAAGTACCTTAAGGAATGGATGTTTCCTGATAAACAGGATACATGTACGGACGAAAAGCCTGGTTTCTGGCTGATTGAGGGAGTTTCAACATGAAGATTGATCGATCTAGAGACAATCTGGCTTACAGGCGACCAATTCTCCATGAATTCGGTGAAGACTTGTTTTGCATTCTCATGTAAGAGGGAGACACGCTATCTGGCAGAAGACCACTGCAAATTCAGTCCGTATCTGTAAATAGAGATGATACTCAATGGACGTATTCATTACTTTTCGGACTATGGCACACCACTTGCGACACTTTGAATTCAGGATATTGTTTCAAGAAAACAGTTCAGCAGAATTTGATTACAATTCTAAGGAGCGAGATATGGTTACTCGAGAAGAAATACGCGGTCATTGGAATGAATTGAGAGGTCAGATTGAAAAACACTGGAATCAACTGAGCCCTCACGATCTGGATGGAGTCGAAGGAGAGACTGATCAGTTGGTGGGAAAAATCCAACAAAAAACCGGACAGGCTTCTACTGAAATTCGACAGGAGCTGGATTGTATCGTCGACGATATGTCCAAGTCAGCTGCCCGTGCTACCGAAAAGCTGGGGGAAAACTTTGAGAACACGGTCGATAAAACTAAAGAACAGTTTCAGCATGCCTCCGAAGCGGCTCGCGCACAATATGAGCACTTAAATGAATCCATGCACAAAGGGTACCAGCAGGCGGAACAGACTCTGAGAAAAAATCCAGTAGAATCGGTTGCGGTTGCTTTTGGGACTGGTCTGATCGCAGGAGTTATTGTGAGTCTGGTCTGGCGTCGTTAAGAACCACGGTCCTATGCAGTAGTCAAACCATCCAATTGACATCAGGAGGTAAGGATGATTCATCAATACGATGATCTTGAGATACGCTCACAGCAGAGAGCGAAGTCCGTAACCGACAAAGTTGAGCAGGAGTCTGCTTCCGGTATGTGCCAGTATGTTGAAGAACAGCCCGTAAAATCAGTTTTTATTGGTTTAGGCGCAGGTCTTGGAGCAGGTCTGTTACTGGGCGCCCTCTTCAGGGAATCAACCAGATATCTCTATCATGAACCTGGTATCGCTGAACGGGTTGGTAATCAAGTTAAAGATTCCTTGTCTGAGATCTTTCCCAGTTCGTTAAAAAGTCATTTCAGATCCTGAGGCACGAAACTAGTCGCAGACTGTAAGCTTTAACTGAGGGGGGAGTGATGAATCACGGGGGGCCAGGTCGCAGTGCGGAAGAGATCAGCCACTCCATGAAGCGGTTGCGGAATGAGCTTGATGGCGATGTGCATCAAATCAAGCAAAGTGCTGCGACCCTTTCTGACTGGCAGTATTATATCAGGAACTATCCTTGGATGAGTCTGGGAGGTGCAGCGTTAATTGGTTATCTGCTTGTGCCTAAAAGGCTAGAGATCCAGAGCCCCGATGCTGAAACGATCGAAAAACTGGCCCGTAAGAACCGGCTGGTTGTCGAGAATCAGCCTCGGAAACATGCTTCCAGAGGGGGGCTACAGACAGTTGCCTCGTTTGTAACCCGATTGCTTGTAAAAGCAGCTACCGCACAGTTAATGCACCATTTTGCCAATGGTATTGCATCACAAGAGCCAGCAAGTTCCTTTGCCGACTCGGAAAGCAGTTCTAACGGGGCAGGTGAGCATTTCAGCAGAATTATGGGCGATAGAGATTAAATTGAGGGCGTTACAAATGTTAAAATATCAGTTGTATGATTCCAGATTATCAAAACATCCATTGAGAGATGTTACATCAACTACGTGGAGATCCGGTAATCCAGTTGATAATGATTCTGCCTTAAATGGTGCAGATTCAGCTATTCGTCGACAGATTTCCAAACATCCAGCAATTGCACTCAATGTAGGTATTGCTACAGGATTCCTCCTGGGATGGCTGGTGAAGCGATGATACGTAACAGCATGAATAATCAGTCGCCAGATATAAGAGGTGGATTCGGCGATCTGATAGCAGATTTGATTTCACTTAGTGAACTCCAGATTGAACTTTTAACCATTGATTCCCGCGATGCCCTGCGCAAATCTATCTACCCTTTAATCCTGCTCTGCCTGGGTTTAGGCTTGATCGTTGGCGCCTTTCCCGTGATGTTGTTTGGCATGTCCTGGTGGCTTAGTGAGGTCACCAGTCTCAGTCTGGCGGGGAGTTGTCTGATTATGGCTCTGTTGTCGTTGGCTGGGGCTGGATTACTTTTCTATCTGGCCCGAAATGGGCTGGTCCACAGTCTGGGATATTTCAAACGAACTCGAGACGAGCTACGCAGTAATACGCAGTGGATAAAGAAAATTCTTTCTGAGAAGCAGTGTTATCATCAGACGTCAACCAGGTGATGCAGAAGTCTGTATTACGCTTTAGTTAAGGATAGACATTATGAATATGAACGCCACCAAAACTCAAAATGCTTCAGACTATAATCAGAATCGTTCTCCGGTCACCGGCGAGTTACCCAGGCAAGGTGAGCCATTAAATCCCTCTGACGATTTCATTGAATACGTTTCGGCTTACGCCCGCCAGAAACCCGGCACTGCAGCTCTATGGTGCTTCGGAGTAGGGTTTATTCTGGGCTGGAAGCTTAAGCCCTGGTAAGAATGACTCTTCGCTTTGAGGGCTATCCCAAACAGGGGCTCGTTCAAAAAATTTAATCTTGCCGGGGGTATGGTTCTAAGATCGCACTTGCCCCCGGCTTTCTAAATGACTCGACTCCCAGTATTTGTAGACAGATGGGAGTAACATCAGTTAACCGAAGGTGCTCTGGTAATTCAAAGTCAGAAGGCAAACCGGCGGCTATCAAGGGAGCCGTCGAGTCCAGGCAGTGCAAGGATCCGTGTGAACCAGAGGGGTTACATTTCAGATCTGGCAGACAAAACTCCTTCCCGAGTCGGGCAGTAATCCATATATTTCCAGTCTGCTGTGAGAAGCATGTTGCAATTCGCTCAAAGGCATTGGGGTACGTTTCAAATGTGATCAAACCGTCGGAATCGACTTTAGCATCAACGGCTTCCAGATTGCCTTCCCAGAGCCAGGGGGTCCCATAGCAGTCCACTCCATCTCGTTTCTTCTTTACAGCTGGCTTGAATACCAGTTGCCCCCGGTCACTGGTAACGACGTGGAAGCCTGGCTGTTTACTTCCGTTTAGTCCATGGTCATCATCACACCAGATGACTTGATCGATATCCAGGCACTTCAGCAGACATTGAATCACATCACGTCGATGCTCCCAGATTCCGGACTGCAAATAGATCTGGGCAGATCGCATGTTAGGACAGACCATTAATTCTTCAGAGTTACTCCAGGGTTTACCCGCTGTCACAAGTTGAAACTCCTGAAGAACTTCATTCAGGTCAACTCCAGAGTCAGCATCCAGATCGCTTTGCGAATGATCACCTGTGATCAGGATGGCAAATTCTTCCAGAAAACGCGTGATTCCGCCCTCAGATTCGATCAGGGAGCCCAGAGTTTCATCAATAGCCTGGAGAATGTCGACTGCGTAAGTCGGACCTTTCTCATGACTGACAAAATCATTATTGGGGAAATAGGCCAGAGTGAAATCCGAGAAACACTTCTGCTCGCTCAGAGCGAGCAGGTAGTCAGCCGTGGTATCGTCGTGAAATCCAAATCGATAGGAGACTCCACCGCGAGCAGAGGGCAGGGATCCATAGAGGGCAGTAGAGACAAAATCACCCAAAAACATTGTATGGGGACCCTGCATACTTTCGGCCAGTTCCACGCCCGGTGCCAGTTTTAGCAATAGTGGTGTTGTGGTTTCGTGTGTAACAGTACCTCGATACCACATATAATTGATGACTGCATCGGACAACGAGCCATGCTGTTCTATCAGCTCAAAGATCGTGGGGACCAGAAGGCGTTCCATATTCAGTTTGATCTGAAAATCGTTGAGATACTCTCCCATCCCCTCGTTCATGATGGCTGTCAGGTCGGATCCAAAAAAGGCAACTTCATCCTTGGTCCGGTCATACCAGTAGGCGCCGGAAATTCCGTGTTCAAACGGGTATGCTCCTGTGGCTATCGTGCAGGTTGCAGCGGGCGTGATCGAGGGGAAAATGGAAGTACATTCCGAGCGAAATACTCCCTGATCTGTCAACTTGGACAGATTCGGAAGCCAGCCCTGTTCCAGTGCGGGTTGGACAACACGTGTTGCCAGGGCATCGATGACGATAAGTAGAACTTTTTTTTTCATTTCTGGACTGTCTTTCCATCCATTTCAGCTGGAGCCTCTGTCTGCAGTATATCATTCTCTTCTACAGGTTGAGACTAGTTTTTCGTTCCGTCAAGAGTAATCGAAGTCAGAATAAATTAAGTGCAACTGAAATGCCGTTTCATTAAAAATGAACAGTATTGTGAGTAATATCAGGTTAGATTTCAGGCTGTCTCAGCGGCAAATTTTAAATTTAATTCGTCGGGTATGGCTTCTAATTAGATGTTCTGCTCTAATATGCTCTAGTTCCAATCATAGTCTGAATGAACTTACTGTTTAGCGGGCCATAAAAGCAGGATTCACAGTAATGATCATGGAATCTCTTCAGATTCTCATTGCACATAGTAATCAAAAAACTCTGTCAATTATCAATAACGCGGTTTTAACGCTCGGTCATAAAGTGGTCGATACTGTTGAAACAGGCGAGGCGCTGGTAAAATTTAGTGAGTCCCACCGACCCGATCTGGTGATAAGTGGTGTCAGGATGCCGGACCTTGATGGGATCCGGGCACTGACACTCATCGGCTCAGAAACTCCGGTACCCGGAATCATCGTCACTCCCAAAAGTGATCTGGAACTGGTAGAGACTGCGGCACTGGATCATATCATGGCCTGGCTGGTGGAACCAATTCGGACTGTTGATCTGGCACCAGCTATTCTGCTGGTTCATCGCCGCGCTCAGGAATTTGCGGAACTTCGTAAAGAAAATCATGATTTACGTACGGCCCTGGTAGATCGGAAAACTATCGAACAAGCTAAGGGAATTCTGATGAAATCTGCAGGTCTGGATGAAGGGGAAGCCTTCAAAAGGTTGCAGAAAATGGCATCGCGCAAACGAATTCGCTTGATTGAAATGGCGCAGGCTGTCATCCACGCAGAAGATGCCATCGATCTTAAGTAAGTTGTTTTCCTGATCCTCATTTACCTCGAAATGAGATCAGGCTGAGCACAGCTACAAAAAGCGAGGCCCCGATAATTGACCATAGAATCGGAAACGGTTGATCGCCAAATTGAACCGTCAGTAATTCCGGTAATCCCAGCCCCTTCGACATCCAACTTCCCAGTAAGGCACCAATGAAACCGAGTGCGATCGATGTCAGGCAACCCCCGCGAGAGTAACCTGCCAGAGATTGTCCTATGCCTCCACAAATGGCAGCGACAATCAGCAATATGAGCAGTTCAAAGATTCCCATAGTTTTGTTTCCTTTTAAGTGCTTCAGTCAAAGTGTGCTGGCATCTTCAAGTTTCATGACTGCTTGTCCTGATCCAGGATTTCCGATAACTGCCGATACTTTGAACGGAAAGTTTCAAGATCTTGTTTTACAATATGCTGGTCGACGTACGCAGTCTGGAGTGCTTCAGCTTCACCACGGATGGCATGAATATCGTCAGGGCGACTGGCATGATTGGTGATTTCAGTCAGTGCTTTCAGTATAGTCAGAGAGACGGCAGTGCTGCTGGCACCATATTCACGAATCTGTCCAAATGACTGAATCAATACTTCGGGAAAATCATCTGCCTCTGTGATCAGAACCCTCGCGACTGAATCATCGTCGCGACGAATCCGCACCGGTACTGACCGTTCAACCAGACGTCCCAATGCCCCTCCGAGTCTGTCGATACAGCTCATCGCTGTAAAAGGATCGTTAATGCCTGGTGACAGGGCTCGCAGTGCAATCTCAACCAGTTCGCGAGCGGCATATCCCACATCCTGACGCGGAGTTCGTCGAGGGCCGACAATAATGACGCGATTCACCGAATTGATATAAGATGTAGTCATGTCCTCCGTCTTTTCTGTATCCCGTGGCAACCAGATCCGGGCCAGCAGCTTTTCCCGAGTCACGAAGTCCCCCGGTTTGCATAGAAGCTCAACGACGCCTTCAACTTCACATGCCAGGGAAACCAGGCTTTCACCATCAATTCCCTCGATATAACCTTCCGCTTGAGATGCGACTGTAATGTTGTTATCGCTTAACTCTGCACGAAGGTCCTCAATGCTGAGTCTGGATTCTTCTTCATCGGGACGTTCACCGATCCGTTCCGGAAATAGTCGATCTACGGCGAGATCCAGGTCGCGTGCTACCGCAGTGACGATTGTGGGAGCCTGAATGGCTGTCGCAACATGGTGGATAAACAGGATTAACATCCCCATACAGATTAATCCCAGAATTAATCCAACGGCCGTACCCAACTGTGGAGTGAAGACATCCGTACCATTTTTACCTTCGCGAACGGTCTGAAGCACGAGCATGCAATACAGGCTCGTTCCCACATACTGACCGATGACAAGGTCTGCGATACTGTCGCTCATGACGTTACGCACGAGTCTTGAGCCGAACTGTGAGGAAGCAATCGACAGAGTTAAAACCGTGATTGAAAAGACGACGCCGGCCAGTGCAATCGTGGCACCTGCCACTGAGGAAAGAGTAGACCGAGCTGCTTCTGCTGTGGTTGAAAACCAACTCAGTTCTCTGTTAGAGCTGGCAATCATCTCATCCAGCTGACATGTCCCCATTGCAAGTGCAATTGCGAATAATGACATAATTGAAGGGACAAACCAGAAACTGCTGCGAAAGGAATCCCATAAATTTGCCAGACGTGCTCTCATAAGTTGGAAGAACTCCTCAGAAGGATTAGCCTGCCGTGTCTATTTTCATTTATTGGCAGATCGGTTTAGCGTCAATTTCTATAAATAATATTCTAAGGTGCTGGTTTGGAGTTGTGACAGTAAAAAAAACGCTGCAGTCGACAAATCGACGGCTGCAGCGTCAGTTTCTAAACCAGATTGTCTGGTTCAGTTGTGGACTTGATTCAGCTATCAATGCCCACTTTCATACCCTGGTCTTTTTGTTTTTTAACAAACAGGAACTGTTCGATGAGAGATTTCCGGTAGACAGGATCTGTAAAATCCGGCCAGTGATCCCGGTCAAATCCCTGAATCTTCGTGAGCTGGTGATTAGACATCTTCAGTACCAGATTCTGCTGATTATCATTTTTCAAGTTGGACTTCACCTGTAACGCCTGGAAAGGAACTGCAAAAAGCTTGTTTCCATTGGTGGTATGATCATTCAGAGAGGCAATAATATAACGTGCTTTGCGATGAGCCGTATCTAGAATGATCTCTTCCACTTTGCCAATTTGATGATCTTCTGCATTTAGAACTTTTAAGTTTAAAAGCTGATTGGCCCGGATGACCGCATTTGATGGTGGTACTTCCTGATCACGATGGACCTTGTAGCGAAGATCAAGTTTTTTGAGGAATTCCTGGTCTGCAAAATCTGGCCAGTGATCCTGCTTAAATCCTGCTGCTCCATCAAGCTGTTCCTGACTCACTTCCAGCAGAAATCGATGATCTTGTTTGCAATTATTATTCGGCAAAACTGTTAATGCCTCGAAGGGGACGGCAAACATTTTATTTCCGAACCCCAGAAAACCGCCATAGGTTACCGCAGCGTATCGGATTTTGCCGTTCTTTGAATCGAGAACAAAATCATTGATCTCTCCAATATCCTGTTGTTTCAGATTCGTAATACCTTTATTTAAAACTGATCCGGCCCTGAGGAATGTGCAGTCTTTCGTAAGTGGTTTACTGATCTTTCCTTGACTGTCCGAATGGTCCACTTTCGGGAAATTGGATTTATTCTGAGCGTGGCCACTTCCGGTCAATAAAACTGATCCGATAATGATGGCGATCGCTCCAGTGATCACTGTGACGGGCTTCATGATATTTCTCCCTGGACTAACCTGGTACTGAGCTGATCTCGGAGTACTCGAAATCTCTGAAACCAATTCAGTTAAAATGGCCCTACTGTCGGAGAACAACTTTCCAGGCTTAGTTCGTATTAAATATCAGCCAGGTGGAAAGTGTACCCCGACAGGATCACTGCTGTTTTTGATATGGCCCGCCATGCATCAGCAGTGACATGACGATTCAAATTGGTTTACCTGCTCCTCGGCTTCATCTTTTGCGATGCCGTAGTGCTCTTGGATTTTGCCGACCAGTTCATCTCGTTTTCCATCAATCTGGTCGAGTTCATCATCAGTCAGTTCTCCCCATTTCCGTTTGGCCTGACCTTTGATCTGTTTCCATTTTCCTTGTAGAGTGTCACTATTCATCTCAAATTCCTCCAATTTCTAATTTTTGAAACATCTGGCGAAATACATACTTCGCCGATTAAGAACGAGTCACCTTCCTATTCTTTTTTATTGAGCTCGACTCCAACCGAGCCATCACTTTTGTCTCGCTCGATTTCGAGCTCGCCGGATGGGGTTTCCACATCCAGAACTTTTTCTTTTTGTTCACACCCGGCCAGGGTGAATGATGAGTAAACCATCAGCATCAGAGCCAATGTGTTTAAACTAATTTTAAAAATTGAAATTTTCATGAGATTCATCCTTCTAAATGTAGATGCCTCAGTTTCGATGCGCGCAGTGGTAGCCACTCGAGCACACAGGGGTTAAGCAAAAGTTGCTTACAAGCATTCAGACGCAGTTAGAATCACCAGTAAGTGGGTCTTCCATAAAAGTCATAAAGCTGAACTTCATAAGCGCGGTTGACAGGTAGTCGCGGATCATAAACTGGCGCATCACTAACCTGTTCTTCTGTCAGATCGACGTGAGCTTTTTTATCCTCCCACGTAAAATGCGTGATCCAGTCGAATGCGATAATTACTTTTTTGCCAGGCAACCAGTTTTGAGTATCGATCACCAGATACCGCATGGTCCAGCTTTCGGTATCTACAATCAGATCATCTATATGGCCTAACGTTCCTTCCATACACTGAATGTGATAACCAATAACCTCTTTTACGCTACGTAGGTGAGGGTTTCCGTCCAACTCCACAACCTGTGTTTGAGATGAGTGATGATCCAGACCGGAGTCGGAATGCCCCCAATACATAGGCCAGTTGAAGTGAGACGAGAGTGCGACTTCCTTCTGCCGGGACACAGGAAGGTCGTCCTCCAACGCCGGAGAAGTTTCGATATTCTCCTTGGATAAGACTGTTGGCAATTCACGTGTATCAAGATTTGGCTGATCAATGGCTACTGGGGAAACCAGTACTTTTCGCCCCGGCAGCCAGTTTCCCGTGTCGATTACAAGATAACGGACGATATTAGACTCATCATCAAAAAGAAAGTCTTTAACGGTACCGCACTCGCCGTCTGTGGCCAGCACGTGATATCCATTAAGTTCATTGGTACTGCGAAACATTTGTGTCTCCTTTCCTGACTCTACCTGTAGTCGGAAAGCAGATGGCGTGCCAAATCTGGTCAAATCATTGGGTGGCACATGAGTATGTTTGGATTCCATAGAGGATTCTCGCTGTTTTTTAGAGATATCAGGATTTAAAAATAATTCCTGATGTGTTCCGTTTGCCTGCGCAAAACTAATTTAAATTTTGTTCTATCGACTGCTGGCAAACCGGACTGCTTGAAGAACAGCCAGATTTGAGATGGACCGGTCGAGCGATAAAAAAAGCCCTGCAGCGCAGTAATGTAATGCGCTGCAGGGCTGTCATAGGCCTGCTTATGATGTGTCTTTTGGACAAATCTTCTCTATTCCCAGTCTAACAAGACTGAGTCGTGAGTCAATCCACTAAAGTTTAGTATTAGACAGATCTCAATTTGATTGTCTTGTCTAGGCTCACCTCACGCTTCAGTACAGGACTGAAAAGTAATTCATACTACACAAGGATGAGCCCAACTATTTGATTCGGACAAAAGAGTGCTATAATGGTTTTAAATTTCAGCTGAAATGGATCCTCTGTGAGGCTTTCTGGTCTCGAGAGATGGGAATTCATTCCCTGAAATATGGGCCAGACAACACTTTAGTCATTAGAAAAGCAGGGCTAGGGCTGACTGGATTTAATAAATACTGAGTCCATCCGTATTTTGTTCAAATCGATCCCCATCATTCTTGCTGACAATGGAATAATAAAAGATGCCAGAAGCACTAGTGGTTGATGATGATCGTACTATCCGCGAGATGGTACGCAGTTCTCTGAGTAAAATTAACGTTGATATCATCCAGGCAGGTACTGCTCAGGAAGCGCTTGAGGCAATCAAAACTGGTTCTCCGGAAGTGGTACTGCTTGATATCATGCTGCCGGTCGTGTCCGGACTGGATGTGTTTCGAGAAATTCGTGAGTTGGATCGCAGGCTGCCAGTGCTCTTCATTACCTCTTCCAGTGAAAGCAATGTTGCGATTGAAGCAATGCAGCTGGGAGCGTTTGACTATCTGCCTAAACCATTGGATCTTCCCAAGCTGAACGATCTGGTTTTGAAAGCGATCGAAAACAGGCGATTGATGAATATTCCTGTGGCCCTGCCTGTGGGAGGAAAGAAACGGAGTAGCGGAGATCAGTTTGTCGGTCGCAGTCCACAGATGCTGGAAGTCTTCAAGTCCATCGGACGTGTCGCCTCGGAAAATGTTAATGTACTGATTCGTGGTGAAAGTGGTACCGGGAAAGAGCTCGTCGCCAGAGCCATTTACCAGCATAGCCCTCGCTCTGAGGAATGCTTTATGGCGGTAAACTGCGCAGCTCTGACAGAAACTCTGCTGGAAAGCGAACTTTTTGGCTATGAAAAAGGAGCTTTTACAGGCGCTGATCGACAGCGAATTGGTAAATTTGAGCAATGTAATGGCGGTACAATCTTTCTGGATGAAGTGGGGGACATGTCACAGCTCACCCAGGGGAAAGTACTGCGGCTGTTGCAGGAACAGAAGTTCGAACGCGTAGGTGGCAATAAGACGATTGAAACAGACGTACGTATTATTGCTGCAACTAATCGAAACCTGGAACAGATGGTGAAAGACGGCACGTTTCGAGAAGACCTCTTTTATCGTCTGAATGGAATGACTATCTCGCTACCTCCTCTCCGGCTACGAGGAAACGACATCGCTTTGCTGGTTGAACACTATCTCAACGAAGCGTGTTACGAAATGGGGCGGACCGAGATTGAGGGGATTTCCTCTGAAGCCCTGGACCAGTTGTTACAATATCGCTGGCCAGGGAATGTGCGTGAATTGCAGAGCGTAGTGCGTCAATCTCTCTTGAACAGCACCAGTCCGGTAATCGTTCCCTCTTTTCTTCCTGATGAAGTATCCAGTCAATTTAGATCAACTCCCGAAGTTTTCCAATCAGAAGATCCCCTGGACGAAGACCCGGCATTGCCGCTCTCAGATCTTCAACTGTTTGTCGATCAGAGGCTTGCAGCGCAAACCAAAGACCTGTACAGCGAGACTCTGGAAACGATGGAGCGTTATCTCTTAACCCGTGTTCTAAATGAAACAGGGGGAAATCAGACCCGCGCTGCAGAGATCTTGGGGATCACGCGAGGCAAAATTCGTGATCGTATCGCGCAATTTGGAATTTCCCTCGAGAAGACAGTCAGCATTGATGAGAATGGCAGTTAACTCCTGCCATAAGCAGATTGACTTCAATGAGACCTGGCGCAGGTTCTGATAAGGCTGTTAAATTCTCAAGCAGCCTGATTACTCCCCTTTCAAAAGCGGTGGTCGCTGACCAATCACGATATCCATTGAACAGATCGATTATCGACCGCTTTCTCGCTCTCCACATACTCTATTCAACAGACAGTCTAAAATTGCATGAGGTTAACCGACTGCAAATTAGGGACTTAAGTGGAAAATTGTTTTGTGGACTAACTCTGGCATAGCACTTGCTTATTCAACATTTATCGCAACAACGCGATTGAAAATGTGAAAAGTAAATTATCTGAGCCAGGAATTTTACCTGGTCGGTTGGCACCGGCAGATTAAGCGGAGAGCCTAACCGGATCAGAAGCAAAATTCTGGTTTCGAAAATTGGCCTGGATTCTGAAAGGGTATCACCATGTTAAGTTGGGCATTGATGTTTCTGATTATTGCACTGATTGCGGGACTGTTTGGGTTTGGACTGGTTGGTGGCATGGCCTATGGTGCAGCTAAAATCTGCTTCTTCATCTTCCTCGTGCTGGCGATTTTCAGTTTGTTGACCGGTCGACGGGTTCCGACTGACTAGTTCCTGAACAGGTATTTAAAACAGTCGATTAATAATCTGCTGGAGCACTCAACCGACGGCATGTTTACGAATGTGTCGTCGGTTCGTGCGCTATGGTAGTTCCCGGTAGTGTAGTTCCCGGTAGTAGTGAGAGGCCAGGAGAAAAGAGCTGTGCGAAATTCAACTGTAATTATCTTGATCATCGTAGCTGTAGTTGCGATGGCCTTTGGGGGCTGGATTTCATTTAATGATAGCGGGGAGAAAGCCAGCTTCACAATTCACAAGGAGAAAATTAAGCAGGATACTGAATCTGCAGTAGAGCAGGGAGAAAAGCTTGTGAATAAGGCGACAAGTAAAAGTCAGGAGTTGATTCATCAGGGGGCTCAGGGCCAGTCAGCAAGTGAAAATGTATCTGACACAGAGGAAACTGAGCCTGCTGCCTCCCCTTAAAATTTCAGTGTAAAAATTCAAAGTCTTCAATTCGCACTTTCATAGTCAACACAACTCATCTTTTAGAATCTAAGCAGGCTTCTCGACTGATAAATGTCTGAAGATGATCCATTTCAACTTCACCTCACCAATTTAGTAGAATATGCGTCTGGAATTTGATAACTTCATTTGAAGTCCACTTCCCTGGTTTATCGTTTTGAATCAATCGAAAAATGCTATGAAAGTATAAGCTACGCATGGTTCCTTCCTCGTCGAATGAGAATGTCCCCAATTCAGCACTCTGGGCTTCTGATGAACAATTGCAGAAGATTATCGATTCTGCTCTGGATGCTGTCATTACGATGGATATGGAAGGGCTGGTAGTTGACTGGAATCGACGTGCGGAAGAGATCTTTGGCTGGTCTTACGATGAAGCAGTGGGGAATCCTCTGGTTGATCTGATCATTCCGGAGCAGTATCGTCTGCAACACCTCGACGGTCTGAGACTTTTTAAATCGACAGGCAAGGGGCGAGTCATCAACCAGAAGCTGGAGCTAACCGCTCTCAGGCGGAATGGTCACGAGTTTCCTGTGGAACTGATGGTTACCAAAGTCGACTGGAAAGAGCAGACGATATTTAATGCTTTTGTTCGTGATGTCTCGGATCGCAAAGAAGCGGAACAGTTAATTGCACGGGAAAAGCTTGAGGCTGCGCTTCTGCAACAGGCCAGTTTTGCTTCATCGACCATTGATGCACTGGAAGATGCCTTAAGAATCTGTGTCGCTAATCTCGGCGAAATTTCCGGCTGGCCTGTCGGGCATGCATTCCTCATGAATCAAAATGGAACCCAACTCGTTTCTTCGCGGATCTGGCATTTTTCCAATCGAGATAATTTTCGATCGCTGGATGAGGCCTCCCAGCAGCTCAGTATTTCACGTGGCGAGGATTTGCCCGGACAAGTCTGGCAACGCGGTGAACCGGTCTGGATTACAGATATTGAGCATGATCAATCGCTTCACTCCCCTCGCGACTTCTCGTCACTGGGGGTCCGCTCTGCATTTGGATTTCCCGTGAAACTCGATGGCGAGGTTATTGCAGTCGTAGAATTCTTTAATACGCGGCTGACAACCCCTGATCTGAATCTATTGGCACTGGCACGTGGCGTAGGAAACCTGATCCGCCATGTTATTGAACGTGTGCAATGGCAGGAAGAACGGACTCGACTGGCCGCGATCGTAGAGTCTTCAGGAGACGCCATCATCGGCAAGGCGCCCGATGGCACAATCACTTCCTGGAATAAAGGTGCTGAAGAAATTTATGGCTGGCTGGCGGATGAAGTTATCGGCGAGACAGTGTCAGTTTTATTGCCCCCCGGGATGGCTCGTGAGGAATCAGAGATTCTGGAAGCAATGAAGACGGGACGTCGCCTCGATCAATTTCAGACACGACGGGTGAGAAAAGATGGTTCGATCATCGATGTTTCCATATCCGTTTCACCAATCCGTGGAATGGATAACCAGATTGTAGGAACTTCGGCCATTGAGCGAGATATCACTGCACGCCGACGACGAGAAGAGGAGCTCAGCAAGGCACGCGATGAAGCAGAGCAGGCAACCCGCACACAAAGTGAGTTTCTGGCAAACGTCAGTCACGAGCTGAGGACACCCATGAACGCGATTCTGGGAATGCTTGAACTGACTCTTCAGGAAGACTTAACTCCGTTAAAACGGGACTACCTGCAGACAGCAAAAGACTCCGCCGACTCACTGTTGCTTCTGGTAAATGACATTCTGGATTTCTCACGACTTGAGGCGGGTCGCTTTGAGCTGGAGCCCGTTGCCTTCAATTTGAGAGAACTTATTGATGAGGCAATCAAAACGCTCTCTCTCCGCGCCTGTGAAAAAGGGCTGGAGGTAATCTGTCGCATTGATCGGCGTGTGCCGGCGCGCGTCATAGGAGATCCGGTCAGGTTGAGACAGATTTTAACTAACCTGGCAGGTAACGCGATAAAATTTACCGAACAGGGTGAAGTCGTTGTTGATGTCAAGTTTATCGAAGAATCAGTCTATTCTCCTGCAGATGGTCGATCTGCGATTGAACCGATCATCGGCAAACATACTGAAAAACAAGTACTTCTGGAATTCAGTGTGTCGGATACCGGCATCGGTATTGCACCGGAAGATCAAGAGCGGATCTTTGCTCCATTTGCTCAAGCGGATGCTTCTACAACCAGACATTATTCAGGAACTGGCTTGGGACTGGCAATTTGTCACGAACTAATCAGCCTCATGAAAGGCCAGATGAAACTGAAAAGTGATCTGGGACAAGGTAGCCGGTTTTCATTTCAGGTCGTATTCCCGGTTGCTGATCCGGAAGAAATAGAATTCTCAGGAGAGAAGTCGCGCGTATCTGAGTTAAAAGATCTTCCCGTACTGGTGGTAGACGACAACCAGACGAATCGTCTTATTTTAGAGGAAATGTTGTCTAACTGGTCAATGTCTCCCACCCCTGTAGAATCCGCGAAAGAAGCATTACAACATCTCAACTCAATCCAGGAAACTGAGACAGAGTATCCTCTGGTAATCGTTGATGCGCTGATGCCCGAAACCGATGGTTTTATGCTGCTTGAGAAAGCTCGGGAAGAGGGGCTGCTTGATACGGCCACTATTTTGATGCTTTCATCAGCAGATCATCAGATATTCGGAGAGCGGTGTCAGGGGCTCGATATCTCGGCATTTCTGGAAAAGCCAATTTCCCAGTCTGATTTACTAGATGCCATTATGACCGCATTAAAAGGACCACAACTCGAGAGAAATGGTGTTGTGCAGATTAGCGAGACCAAACAGTCACTGCGTATCCTGGTAGCGGAAGATACACCTGCTAATCAGAAAGTGATTACAGCAATACTCAAGAAGAGGGGGCACCAGTGTGTCATCGCCAATAACGGACGCGAGGCTGTGGAATGGGTACGCAATGATACCTTCGACGTCGTATTAATGGATGTGCAGATGCCAACCATGGATGGTCTGCAGGCGACAAGAATGATTCGCGAATATGAAGAGGAGTCCGATGAGCATATCCCGATTATCGCGATGACTGCTTATGCTATGCGGGGTGATCGTGATAAGTGTATCTCTGCAGGGATGGATAATTATATCTCGAAGCCAATCGATGCCCCCAAGCTCATCAGGCTGCTGGAGCGTCTGGCGTCAAAATACCCGCGCCAGTCTAATCTTAACTCTACGATTACCAGAGAAGAGTCAGGCTCCCCTGCTGATCCATCAGGCAGGAAATCGGAACAGACTCTAGCTGATTCCTCAGGTATAGTTTCAACTCAGCCTGTAATGGATATGAAGGCTGCACTGGACCGTGTGGGGAATGATCCCGATCTACTGAACTCGATGGTCGGATATTTTTTTGAGGATGCACCTGGCTTGGTTCAAGAGATCTCGAAACAGAATCAGTCGGGAGATGCAGATGAACTCGCGCGTGCAGCACATAGTCTTAAAGGGCTCTGCGCCAACTTTAATGCAGATGCGGCAGCAGGAGCTGCGAAGGTGATCGAAGAGATGGGGCTTCAGGGAGATTTGCAAGGGGTCCCCGATGCAATTCCTGCCTTGGAATTGGAAATTGAACGTCTCACCAGTGAATTGACGAAATGGCGATCAGAACTCTGATCTCACTTGTCGGATTTACAGGTAATCTGTCTTACTTCCTCATTGATCGCTGAGCTGGCATCTTGTTCGCTGATCGTCCACGTCGAGATCCTCCATTGTCGTAACTCCCTGCTGTTCCCCAGGTAGAGAACCCTTGATCTGTTTTGGTATGAGAAGTGCATATTAGATCCTGAAATAGATAACCTGATTTTCAGGCCCCATTTTGAAAGGATCAATTCAATGTCTACTCATGTCGAACACCAGGTTGCACCTAATCAATCAGTCGTTGCGGATATTCTCCGAATTATTCTTGCTGTTCTCCTGCCACCTGTTGGCGTCTTGTTACAGGTCGGGTTGGGAATGCATTTCTGGTTGAATATTGTTCTCACATTATGTGGTTACATTCCCGGGCTGGTTCATGCAATCTGGGTCATCGCCCGTAAATAAGTTCCCATACTCAATCAACTGCTTCAATTTCGCTTATTATATGAGGAATTATGTTTGCCATTGTTTCACTGATCGTAATCGTGGTGGTTTCAATTATTGTTGTCAGAGTGGCAACGGTTGCGTTATCACTGACCGGGCTCTCAAACCAGTTAGCTCGCTTCCAGGCCAGATCTGCATTTACCAGTACTGGTTTTACGACCAGTGAAACTGAAAAAGTAATGCGACACCCGGTTCGCCGAAAAATCATTATGACGTTAATGATTCTGGGAAACGCGGGAATCGTTACAGCAATTTCTTCTTTGATTGTCTCGTTTGTCGGAGCCGAATCCAGCGGTGGACTATGGCTTCGAATTGCCTTGCTCGCTGTCGGTCTCTCGGCACTTTGGGTACTGTCTTATAGCGACTGGGTTGACCACCGTATGTCTGAATTTATTCAACGCGCGCTACAGCGATGGACTGATCTGGAAATTCGAGACTACGCCGGTCTGTTACACCTGACTGGGGAATACATCGTCGTGGAACTGAATGTGAACGCGAACGACTGGCTGGCCGAGTCGAGTTTAAACGAGTTGAAGCTTAATGATGAAGGTGTTCTTGTTCTCGGGATTGAAAAAGAGGATGCGTCCTATATAGGTGCGCCGCGCGGCGATACGCAACTTGAAGTAAACGATCAGGTGTTGTTGTATGGCAAGGCAAGTGTATTGAAAAACCTTGATGAGCGTCGACGTGGTGCCGCTGGGAACTGGGAACACCACAAAGCCGTGGATGACCAGAAACGATCTGAGGAACAGGAAGCTGTTGTCTCATAATCCTTCAATTATTGTTTAGCAGTAATGCTGTGGTTTATTGATCTGCTTGGTAAATAGAAAGCAGACCAGTCTGATATAGCAGTGCAAACTCCTGATTGTGGTTTCCTGAGAGAACGGCGATGGGATCTGTATTATTGAGATTGACATCGTTAATGAGTTGCAATTGTCTTTGCTGAGTCTTATAGATCTCCAGAGCATTACTGCCAGCAACGATCAGGTTTCCATTTCGTTGAAAAGCAGTACAGGGATTATCCAGACCTTCTCCGAAGTTGAATGTCGTATCTGATCCAAATCCGTCCCAGATTAAGGTGCCCCCCTGATCAAATGTCAGCGCGATCCGAATTTGGGTATTTGGATAAGACGCAGTCATCGAGCGAATTCGTCGATGAAAATTATCAAATTCAGCCCCCTGGGGATCAACAATTCCCAGATATGAGCCTACCCCAATATACAGCTTGTTTCGTCGTTCTAGACAGGGGATCGGAAATTGAATTGCCCCCTCCTCAAGCTCAAGATCCAGGGGTAGTGGGATTGAATGACTGGAGATCAAATGGTTTTCTCTATTATAGGTACTTGTCAGCAGAAGATCTCTTTGAATGGCCAGGTTCCAGGAGATTCCATCAAGTGAACCTGCTGTCGCCCCCAGAATAATATGTGGTAATCCGTTGAAATCACCTGCTGTCAATCTGCAGGGAAAGTGGTCCGACTCTGATAAAGCCTGGGACTGGAACTGATCGCGGGCTGTCAGGACTCTCATATAAAGCTGGTGTTCCGGAGAAGTGGTTTTAGGAATCAACAGGATGGGGAAATCGTGAGTTTCACCTGGATTCAGTGACCAACTCAGGCGGGAGGGGACGTGAGAGCCGTCCCACAGGCTGCGTTCTAGAACCAGTCGAGAGGTCTGAGGATTAATTCCTGCTGCATAGATTATTTCACCAATGGTGATTGCTGTCTGCCATTCAACGTCACTGGACAGTTCAATCGTTCTAGCCAGTTGGACTGATTTACCGGGGCTTTTACGTTTAACAGGTTTACGTGATGTATTTTTCTGTTGAAGATACCGTTCGGTATCCCGCTGCAGTAGTTTGTCTGAGGGAACCAGTTTACCGAGTTCCGTAACCAGTGCCTGGCGTTGTGTCAGGTCGGCATGATTCAGGCTTCGAGAGATCAGGATTCTCGCTTTTTCTTCAGCATGTCCATTTACCATTCGATCGGGGTACGTGGAACGTGTTTGTGCCAGAAATTCAATCAGTGGAAGTCTACTACTGAGGGGAAGATTCGTTTCCGATAGTTCATCGATTTTTTCTTGAGCCTCCTGATGTAAGCCATGTCTGGAATAAATTTCGAACAAATGATCAAGGCAGAGTCGGGACTGCGAAGAATGAGGCCAGCCCGATTCCAGTTCTGCGATTGCCTCATCAGTGGCTTTGATTTTATCTTCTAATATTCGAGCAGCCTGTGTCGGAAGCTGTTGCTGATGCAGTTGATTTGCTGCCCGGCGGTATGCTTTAATCGCTTCCTCTTCCTGGTCTAATTTTCGATGCAAATCGCCTACTGTTTCATATTCTTTGAGTTCTCCATATTCGGCGATTGCTTCAGTCCAGAGACCGCCTTCAACGAGGCATTCGGCAGCAGAGCGAGGTTGGTTAAGCTTGTCCTTGTAAAGAACGGCAGCCTCGCGCCACTGGCGACCAGATTTGAGTGTTTGTGCGGCAGCGCTATAATCTCCCAACAAGTGGGCATAGATGTAAGCTGACCGTCTGTATCGTCCAAGTTGGACTTCCCGGGTTGCTAATTCCCGATAGCGGTTCATTAATTCCAGTTGAGTTTCATAAGGAATATCCCAGAAGTCAGCGGCTCCTCCCGATCCCATGCTGGTGAAATCGACATTCAGGTCACGCCTGGAGAGGGTATCTCCGGGAGGGGCAACACCTCGATGACCGGGATCGCCTCCCATGGGCAGTGCATATTTAAGTCCTTCATCAGGATTATTACCCAGCAGGTTGAGCAGGCGTTTAATCTCTCGGTTGCGTTTGGACTGATCCGGCCTGAACGCAGAAAAAAGTTGTTTTCCAGCCCAGTTCTCCAAATGATTAATCCAGTTTGGGGCTCCCTGATTGCGCGTAGGTACCTTGCTCGTAAATGATAGGATCGCCTTGGCAAACAGTGCATTCGGAAGCTTGAGCGGATTCGGAAGACTGTCGAACACAGATTCATCTGGATTTTTAGGAAGCTTCTTCAGAGAATCCTGGTCCGAACCAATCTCTTTTTCTTCCTCTTCAAATAACGTCTCCAGACTGGGAAACTGAATCAGGGAGATCGTATGCAGCTGTGATGAGATTGCTATTCCGGGAACTGCATAATCCCAGTCAGAATTCTGAGAAATAGAGGACTGAAAAAAATCCGCAACTGTTAATTCATCCTGCTGTTCACAAGCAACCAAGCCCACTGCCGGATGCCAGATCCAGGTATAAGGGGGGCTCAGCAGGTTTTCCAGTTCCTGTAGTGAAACTACTGGTTGCAGCGAAGCTTCAACCGGTAGATAAAGACGTGATGCCATCTGCCCATAGGGCACTCCCTGCCGTGACCGAATCTTCTGATCCGAAACGGCCAGCAGACCACATGGCCTCCGGCTCTGATTTGACTCAGGAATCAAATACAGCTTGAGCGACATTTGAGGGACATCCCATCGGCTGATCTCATTGATCCATGCTTCAGGACGATTGCCCGGCAGAAACCAGGCTGTCGTTTCTCTAACAGGTTTCGGATGATATTGTAACTGGACGGTAGCCGTGTTCATCTCAGGTGCTCTCCGAATTTTTTGATCGCTGCATCAAAGATCGGTTGGGGACTGGAACATTCGTTTTCACCACAGAAATATGCATCGCCCCAGAAGCGTCCATCATTGCACCAGCCTGATGTTTTACCCTCTACCAGGCAGAGAGATACTTCAGGAATATTGATGTCTGCACTTTTGAGATGCAGCATACCTCGAGAATCCAGGAAAGCCTGTGAACCATCATCCCATGTAGCGACAGATAATTGACATCCCAGATCCCTGTTATGTTTGACCTGTTTAAAGGTTTTCAGTCGTCGTTGATCGCTGGATGAGATTCGGGAACCCTGCAGCATGATATACTTCAGATCCGGGTGATACGAAACTCGTAATGTTGACTGTTTTGTCGTTTTCAAAACCAGTTCACCTGATTCCGTTACCAGAATCCCCATAAACTTTTTGCGAATGTTTCGGCCGGAGTTCTTCCAGTGCGCCGGCTGATCTATCCATTTCTGAATGTCTGGCCGGGCAGGTTTCAATTCGGCCTGCATGCTATACAGATTGAGAACACATCTGTCCCAACTGAAAGTGTTGTCCAGTTTGATCGCAACAATCTGCCCATCGGTGGAGATATCCTCGCTTGAGACTGACTCGACTTTCACAGAATCCATGATCGGAATCGTTTTCAGTTCTTCACGGGCGGGAAAATAGATCTTACCTCCTTTCCACAGGATGCAGACAGGCCCAATATCAGGGTCACGTTCAAAAATGGTGACCACATCGTTTGGATTGACAGTTCCCAGATTGAATTCGGTCATCACAGGCTGTCCCCGAGATATATCAAAGGAGAGCGCGAGCCACTGGCTCCGATCGAGTGTGTGGAAAAAACGGTCACAGGCCAGAATCAAGTCAGAAGAATAATGTGAGGAACCAACGCGTTCGCCCGTAGCAGGATCGATGGCGATAATGGTATTGAATGTTTCATTGATCAGAAACAGGAAGCCGTGATGGGCGCAGATCGCGGTGAATTCCATCTGCTTCAGCTCAATGGGAGTATGTGTGACACTTTTCTGTTCCAGGTCTATGTGTACCAGCTGAAGTTCTGAATTCTGAAGGTCACCTGTGAGCAGCGAAATTCTTCCCTGATCAGGAATCCCTGTTTTCCAGCAGATATTCCTGCCTTTTAACTGGGGAATTCCAAATGCCAGTAACTGGGCTCCCGTATGTGATTTGGGCCAGTACAACAGAAGACCGGAATCTGTAACACCAATCTGTCCATAACCGGGAACCCACCAGGTGACCTGTTTGTTCTGCTGGAATGAGTACGCGAGATTCAATGGAAAAGGATGAGTGGCAAAGATGGCCGGTAAACCTTCAAAACCCTCCTGTCTTAAGAGGGGGGCAATCGTTGTAGAAGCCGTATCAAACAGGCTTTCCAGATCAAGTTCCAGATCACATACGATTTTATTACCCCGTAAACTTTTCTCGATCAACTGGAAGTGACCGTCTCGTTTGACAGTGGCGATGTGTAGAATGTCCAGTTCAACTGTTCGTAGTGCAGTCTGAAATTCCGGGTCATGCCAGACATCCTCAGTGATTAATAGGACCGGTTCCGAATTGGATTCTACTTCTTCGAGCTGCTTGAGAAAATCAGGTAAAGCGAATGCCGGATGCAGATGGCTGTCCAGGGCCTGTAGCAGTTCTTCAAGCCCTGCACGAGACGCCAGGTCTACAGTTTCGAGTCGTTTCTGAAATGCCCGGAACGCTCTGAATTCAGTCTGTTGATCAGTAGAAGCAGCCAGGGCCATCGAAACTGCAGCCAGATAGACACGCGGAATGCCCCAGGTACGAATTCCACAGTCGATGAGCAAAGTCCTGCACCGTTGTGGTGGATGTGGTGATGCTTCCCTGCGCAGATAGAGGGCTTCATTCACTGCGATCCGCACAGTTAAAGTTAAGTCATCATTGGCGAGTTCACTGAGCAGTAAGCGATCAAGGGGACCACGATTGCAGATATCAGAAACACCGCCATGTGCCAGGTCTTCCGGCTCTGCAACTGGCCGGGGAATGGATATTGCTGCTAAGAGGTTCTGAGCCAGCCTGGCCAGGCCACTGTGTTCCCGATCTTCTTTCAATTCAGCGATGAGTTGTCGTACCTGATCTGCAAAGGGGATGTCCAGCGCATCCGGGAGAGGCAATTCATCCAATCCGATAGTCTTGCGCAGCCGTAATTTTTCCGCATCAAGCTGTTCCAGTCCGGTGAGGAAATGACTGACTTCCTTGAGCGTCAATCGCTGGGAGAGGTTGCCTTGAATACTCTCAAATATCGGGTCAAAGATGACCTCTTCCAGTCCTGAGGAGACTTCTTCGACGATGGCTCGTGCCAGTTCAGGAGACGTCCTTTGGCTTGAGAAATCAAATACGCATTCCGCAATGAGTGCTTTACCCTGCGTCCGGGAACGCAGTTCACCAGGCAATTGCTGGACTTTTCTGAGACCTCGTTCCAGGATTCCCTGAGTGGATGAGAGAGCTTCCGTTCTGGAAACGACAGGGGAAAGCGAGGCGAAATCTTTGACCTGTGCTTCAAGCCGTTCCAGGTCATGAATCGGATCTCGCATCCCTGCCAGCAGAATCAATAACAGGTCTAATGGAGGCAGCCCCTGCGGAGCAAGGTGCGAAAGAATTTTCTCCAGTTCCTGTCGAAACAGGATTGTACTTCCATCTTGCCAGGCAATCACTTCTCCAGCATCAGTCCACTTCCAGAATGCGTCCCGGGAAGGGATGAGGTATTTGCGAATATCTTTGCTGAAGTCACTCATGAAGATAAGTATTCCCAATCACACAGGATCAGAGGACGAATTGTTATCAAACCGCTGAAGTGTCAATCTGACAGAGGAACGTGTTAATGGAGTGAACTGGTCCGCGCGAATCAACTCGCGTGACTGATCCGCATGAAGTAAAACAACATCACCCGGATTAAGCTTGAACAGTGACTGTAGAACATCGACATCCACCTGCGGAGACCATGCCCATCCTGCAGCGACAGCGATGCCCTTTAGTTCACAGAAAAAAAATCCTTCAATTGAGGGCAGAGGAGAACCCCGAAGAATGGTCCGTTGCTGACTGTCGACCGCGTATTGCAATGGTTTTAATCGGATCTGCGAATCGCAATCAACCAGTTTTTTTAATTTGACAAGCGTTGTCAGCAATATATTCGCCGTCAGATTCTGTTGACTGCGCACCAGCTCAAACGAGATACGGTCGTCTGTCTTTCCAGCCAGGGCGGGAGCCTGCAGTTGTATGGTTAACCATTCCGGAAGTGGCAGCCATTCCGTTTCAGGCAGATAGCCCAAGGGAACATGGCGACCGGCGGGAATGAGTTGAGCGTCTTTTTGCAGATCAAAAAGCTCACTGTCGGGAATCGATCGCAGTATTCGTGTTAAGTTCTCATCCAGCGTTGAACCACGGAGCCAGATTTCCTGGTCCAGAACGCTGGCCTGAATCTGTTTTTCCAGGCGGAGTGAGCTCAGCGATTTCAATTGCTCTGCAGGGAGACGCAGTACCCACTGTGTTGTCATTGATCTGTCCGGAATGAACTAATTTTGATCGAATCGCCGACTTAATCTGAAAGCGAATGCAGTTGTTCACGCAGTTTATCGATTTTTTCAGTAAGAAACGTTTTCTGTTGATCCGATTCTACCCACTGGCAACGCGACGCAAGCAGGGTAACCTGATCCTGTAACTGAGCTCGTTCGATCTCTGTGAGGCTATCGTCATGGCAGCGTTGTTCCAGTTGCTCGATATCACGAACCAGTAATTCGGGGTCAGGAACGTCTGCGGAACGTGAACGTGGATGCCCTGACTGTTTTTCCGTTTCATCCGCCTGGTCAATGGCATCATTTACCAGCGAGGCCAGGATTTCAATCTGCTCTTCCGTATGCCAGATGGAACGGAGAATCCAGAAATCGGTACGGTTAACTTTGAGTCTTCCGGACAGAATCGCACTGGCAGCCAGCAGACGCTGTAGTTTAACAGCGCGGCGGTCCGAGACATCAATTCCTGCTTTCCGCATGCGATGAATCAACGCGACATAATCAGACTGGACCTGACTGAAGTCTGCCTGCGCGAGGCTGTATTGCAAGCTGCGAATCTCGTCAATGGAGATGGTCCCCTGTGTCTGTTCACGTATGACGTCCATTTTCCAGCCAGCCATCAATACCTGTGACAACTGATCGGGTTCGACATTATCACAACGTACGCGGACCAGAAAACGGTCAAACAACGCTCCCAGTGCACTATCCTCGGGCAGGTGATTACTGGCTCCGACTACCATCAGGGTCGGCAGTGCCCTCGTTTCACGTCCCCTTCGGAAGACACGTTCATTGAGTACCATCAACAGACTGTTCAGAATTGCGCTATTGGCATTGAGCAACTCATCCAGGAATACAAAAGTGGCCTCCGGCAACATCCCCTCAGTATTGGTGATCAATTCACCTTCACGGAGTTTGCGAATATCAAAAGGTCCGAAAATCTCGTTGGGTTCGGTAAATCGAGTGAGGAGATAGTCAAAGATATTGCCTTCAATCCGTCGAGATAAATCCTGCACCAGCGCACTTTTAGCAGTTCCGGGGGGGCCCAGCAAAAAAAGGTTCTCACGTGCTACCAGGCAGATGCCGAGCAGATCAATGATTTCATCTTTACCCACAAATGTTTGTTTCATGGGGGATAGAATCGTATCTTTCAGCTTTTGGCTGAGTGCCAACTCTTCAGTCTGCGGCTCAGTTGTCTGGTCCATCTTGCTGTTTTATTTCATGTTGGATGTGATTGTGGATATTGGGCGCAAGTTCAGGATACATTCCCCAGGATGCCTCAACAAGTGTTCTGACGCGAGGGTCAGCCAGGCGTGAGACATCGTTTCTTGCCAGGATGCGGTCGCAATAAAGTCGGAGCAGTCCGGGACAATCTACGAAACCCTCAATCGGGAATGGCACAGCAATCTCTTTTATTCCGATAGACGATAAAGGCCAGCGGTTCGCCCAGTCATTCAGATGTTTCAGTAGCGGGTCATTTTCCATCATTGATTTTGAAAGGCGAAACAGATCAGGCAGGAACCGGAATACCAGATCGACTGCATAATGAGACTCAGGTGTATCAGGGAAATTCTGTATCACGTTTAATTTTTCATCGAGCTGCTGAGAAGGCGCATTGCGCAGAACGACGAATTGACAGGCACGATAAAATAATACTGCGGCTTGTTCAGCCAGGGTGATATCAAGGGAGGGGATCTCTCGAGGCAATTCCAGTCGATACAGTTTCTCAAAATTGCTGATGACTTCTCTCGCATCCAGGAGTTCCTCTTCTTGAAGTGGTTCGATTTCTGGAACCAGAACATGTCCATCATCAAACAGCGATTCGAGAAATGTCGGAAAGGAAGACATATGGAAAGATCTGCCTGTCGTCAGGATGCGATATCAGTATATCGGATTGAAAATGTAAGATTCATCTTAAAATAGACAATGCAGAGATGGATGTATAGTGAGAAGTTCGACGAATCATTAACGAACTGAATCAGAAACGTTACTCACACTGAATTGTGATAATTGAACTTTACTGATACCGATTCCACTCTGGTTTTCTATAATAACTGGACAACAGATAAACCAGTCAGGATCAGACTTATCTTGACAGAACAATAAGGTTTAACGAAGATCCATCTCAATTAAATACTATTAAAATAGTAGTATTTTTATATTCATGAAGAGTCACACGGAAACGCGATTGTAAGCGCGTCAGAAATTCAGAGGGATTATGAATTTACAGATTCGGCAACGCGAGCCGGAATTGATGGACCAACCGGGACTTAGTGATGCTGAGCATGGCAGTGCACTTACAGGCTTGAGTCGCGTTAACTGGTTCAGCCGCAGTAGTTCCATCTTCTGGGGACCTCTGTCAAAGCTGGCTCAGACAATTGATCAGAGACCCGTGAAGATCCTGGATATTGCCAGCGGAGGGGGTGATGTCAGCATCGATCTGGCAATACGCGCCCGGCAGGCGGGACTGAATATTGAAATCTCCGGGTGTGATATCAGCGAATATGCCGTCAGCCATGCGACCGAAAGGGCTCAACAGAAAGGATTGGAGAAGATCCATTTTTTCCAGAGTGATATTTTCCAGGAACCTGCAGAACGTAAATACGATCTTGTGATGTGTTCTCTATTTCTGCATCATCTTGATGAACTCCAGGCGGTACAGCTTATGCAATGGATGTCAGAGTCAACAAGGCATTTATTGTTGATTAATGATCTGCGCAGAACCCGACTGGGGTACTGGCTGGCCTGGTGTGGCTGTCGTTTATTAACGCGTTCGCCAATTGTACACACGGATGGTCCTGTTTCCGTCGCGGCGGCCTTTTCAATTGACGAGACAGAACAGTTGGCCCGACAGGCGGGCTTAAACCAGATTCACATTTCCCGACACTGGCCTCAAAGATTTCTGCTGGAGTGGAGTCGGGTATGACTGCTCTAAAGTCAATCAGTATCGCGGATGCGAGCAGGCAAGAGTGGGATATTCTTATTATTGGTGCCGGACCTGCGGGTACTGTAGCGGCTCATCAGGCAGCCAGGGCAGGACTCAAAACACTTCTCGTCGAAAAAAAAGTATTTCCACGTTACAAAGTCTGTGGTGGTTGTCTCAATCAGAGAGCTGTGAATGCGTTGCAGGAAGCAGGTTTGGCAGCAGCCCTCGATGAACTCGATGCCGTTCCTCTGGATCAGTTTGAAATGCGTTACCAGGGACGGGCCTTAAGAATTCCCCTGCCCGGAGGACTGGCAGTCTCCCGTTTCGCATTGGACCTGCAACTGGTTCGAATGGCTCAGAAGTCGGGAGTGAGTTTTCTTGCTGAGACGAAGGCACTGGTATGTAATGATGCAATTCCTGGTCTAACTCGCAAAGTTGATTTATTTCAGCAGGGAGCATTATGTGGTGTGGCCCGAGCGAGAGTTGTATTAGTGGCGGATGGACTTGGTCATCCCAGCCTGAAACAATGCGGAGAGTTCGAAAGTAAGATTTCTCAAGATTCTCGAATTGGTGCAGGAGTCATCTTGCCCGGTGATCAAATCTCAGATTATCCTGCGGGCACGATTCATATGGCAATTCACAGGCATGGCTATGTGGGGCTGGCACGTGTAGAAGCGGGGCAACTGAATGTGGCCTCTGCCATTGATCGTAAATTTATGAAACAACAGCAGAGTCCAACTGCCGCAGTTCTCAATATCATGGAAGAGTCAGGGTTTCCTGTTCCTCCGGTGATGAGAAGTATGAATCTCAAAGGGACAATTCCCTTGACCAGGAAAACGGTGAGGCCTGCCTCCCATCGGCTGTTACTGGTGGGTGATGCTGCCGGATATCTGGAGCCATTTACCGGAGAAGGGATGTCAAATGCGATATCAGAAGGGATTGCTGCTGTGCATATCGCGTCGAACGGATTGCAGGACTGGGATCAATCTCTCGAACAGCAGTGGTTGCACACGCATCAGACTTTGACTGAGGGACGCTCACACTGGTGCCGCTATCTGTCTCAGCTTTTACGCTCTCCAGCAGCAATCAACGTTGGGCTGCGGTTATTTCGCTGGTTTCCAAATATGGCCCGGCCCATCGTCGCCAGCTTAAATCATTAAATCGCAATTCTTGCGAGATCGAGTAATACAGATGAGTTTTGAAATCCTTGGAATTGGAACAGTCAATCCCTTACATTCAATCGAGCAGATTGAAGCCGCCTCACATGCGGAGGCACTCAGCTGTTCGGCGGAATCAACAGAACAGCAAAGACGGTTACTGCCAGTTCTGTATCGAAGAGCCGGTGTTAAAACCCGGCACAGTGTCGTGCTGGAGAGCAGCACCAATGGTGAGATGGCACAACAGAGTTTCTATCCTCCCGCAGAATCAGAGTCTGATCAGGGGCCAACGACATCACAGCGTATGCAGGCGTATGAAGCGAATGCCGCTTCCCTGGCCGTTTCAGCCGTGGAAGCAGCGTTGCAGAAAAGTCAGGTAACCCCTGGTGAGATTACCCAACTGATCACGGTTTCGTGCAGTGGATTCAGCGCCCCCGGTTTTGATATTGCTCTGGTCAGAGAACTGGGCCTGCCCGCAGATGTGTCTCGTACACACGTCGGATTTATGGGCTGTCATGGTGCACTAAACGGGTTGCGGATTGCCAAGGCTTTTACAGACAATGATCCCCGGGCAAGAGTTCTGGTCTGTGCGGTTGAATTGTGCAGCCTGCATCAGCAGTACGGCTGGTGTCCGGATAAAATTGTAGCGAATGCGTTGTTTGCGGATGGTGCTGCGGCGGTTGTGGGAAAGCAAGCTTCTGGGGAACCTGCTGATCGTTGGCAGCTGATCGCATCCGGATCAACGATCGTACCAGACTCCGAAGAGATGATGAGCTGGCGCATCGGCGACAATGGATTTGAAATGACACTCTCCCCTCGCATCCCGGATCTGATCCATGAAAATCTGCGTCCCTGGCTCAAGCGATGGTTACTTCAGCAGGGAATGAACATTGAAGATGTGGGTAGTTGGGCGATTCATCCCGGCGGCCCTCGCATTCTGAGTGCGGTCGCGGAAACAGTCGGTTTTGAGGAATCTCTGCTAAGTCCTTCTCGAGAAGTTCTGGCACGTTATGGAAACATGTCTTCTCCTACCGTGCTGTTTATTCTCAAAAAACTCCAGGCAGAACAGGCACGCTTACCCTGTGTCATGCTGGGCTTTGGTCCTGGACTGACCATTGAAGCCGCTTTAATTAATGATTGTGATCTGTCTCAGGCTTAAGCTCAAAGCATCGTCCCAGAGGGCTTAAAAGCAGAGCTGGCAGGACGATCAAATCTCCCAGCAGGGCCATCATCAACAGTCCCGCCATCATCCAGGCAAATCGGGATGTAGGTACAAAACTGCTCAGTGCAAACACAAGCAGGCCGAGGCCGCAGATCAGTGATGTCTGAATCATCGCCTTTCCGCAGTGGCGATAAGCATAGAGCACTGATTCCCGGGACGAATGCCCCGCATCCAAATGGCGGCGGAAAAAGGTCAGATAGTGCAGGGTATCATCGACGGCGATACCGAGTGCCACACTGGCTGTCATTACAGATCCGATATCGACAGCGACGGACAGCCAACCCAGAAGTCCGAAGATCATCAACGGTGGAAACACGTTGGAGACCATGGATACTAACCCCGCAGAAAGTCCGCCTTGAACAATCGTCATGACAACCGCAATGATCAAAAAGGCAAACAGAAAGCTTTTAAACAGATCCTGCATTAACTGCCGTTGAATTTCGTGGACCAGAGGCATGATGCCGGTCTGTTGTGTTTTTACGCCTGCAGGAATCGTCTCAAACTTTGTAATCAGCGCTGATTCTACATGTGTTCCTATCTGTTCCAGGCACGCATTATAGTCCACATCGTTGAGTGCGCTGACATACGCAGTAATTCGGAACAGATGCTTGCCGTCTATTTCTTTCAGATATCCTGCATTCATAAACTGAGGTCTGAAACGTGTCAGTGCTTCATTGAGCTGGTACTGAAATAATTCATCCGATAGATTCTCCGGACGGGGAAATCGGGGGGCAAATGACATGGTGGAGATCGTACGGTTGACCATGCTGGTCTTACGCAGGCTGCGTTCGATATCCCAGACCATCAGTAACTGTTCACGAAACGTCAGGTCCACGTCAGGTGAGCAGGTCAAAACCACTTCGATCGGGACGAGTGAGCCGACATGATCTTCCAGCCAGCCATAGTCATTCAGTATTTTGCTGTTCTCAGAAAATAGTGTTTCGATACGCACGGAAGCAGAGATTCGGGAAATTCCCAGACTGGCTCCCAGCATCGCGAGCAGAGCCAGACAGACAATCACGGTATGGTTTCTTTTTAAAATTGTTGTCAGAAAGTACCAGATGTCGTGTCGATCTTCCTCGCAGTCTTCCGTTTCAGATGTCGATTTCGCAGGCCGTTTGAGAGGCCAGACAGTGAAGACTCCCGGAATCAGGCTTAACAGCAGTCCTGTAGTAATCAGCACACCACAGGCGGCGTAACCGCCGAACAGTCGAATCGGTGTCAGCCCGCTGACGAGCAGAGAAGCCAGTCCAATTGCAGTCGTCCCTGCAGAGAGCAGACAGGGCAGCCAGCCAACCTGAAAAGCATACGCAGCAGGACTGGTAATCTGCGGGTCTTTGACTGCATCAAAGTAATAGTTGACCAGATGAATCCCACCCGCGACTGCGAGTACCTGAATTAACGGGGGGAGCACGATCAACAGTGCAGTGATACTTTCTCCACTGTAATGAATCAATGCCAGTGTAATACCCTGGGCCAGAAGTGACAGACCAAAGACGAGCAGCGCCGCGCGGAGTGAACGCAGGCAGATCCAGCAGATTAACAAGACCATCAAGGTTGAGGGGAGGACAAACCTGTCCATGGAATCTTTGCTGGCCAGGTCAATTTCCAGTCCATCTATGATGGGACCTGCAAGATAACATTCTTCCGCCGAAACATGACAAAGTGTTTCCAGGGCAGATCGGATATCGCTTACCAGCTCTTTTCGTTTAAGCAGGCCATCTGACGTGAAACTCACAACAATACAGGTTGTTTCATGGTCTTTTCCAATGAAAGTCCCATCCAGTCGATGGTGAACTTCCCGATCATTCAGACGCATGGCAGGGGAGCTTAAAGAGAGGTATATCTCTTTGCCGGAGATCACGCGTTCAAAGTACCATTGTCCAGAATCATCCTTAAAAACGGCATCTGTGCGTAGGGCGGATACAAACTGGTCCAGATCCGGATTGTCCAGCGTACAATCTTTCCAGCTGATGATTACGGTATCTGCATTGCCGAACTGTTCCCGGAATCGATCATAGTCTGCCCGGGCAGGGAAAGATCCATCGACCCAGTCCAGCGGAGAATTGACTTTGGTCTGAAGTGCTTGAAAAGCCCCATAGCCGACGAAAGGCAGCAGTATCAGTACATAGATGACCAGCAACCAGAATCGTTTACGATGAATCGACATGTCGCTGATGCTTTTAACAGTGGGAGAGTGAAACGCAGGGGGGTTGAAGAAGTAATGATAGCTCAAGTTGTCTGTAGAGGAGTTTTTTCAATTGGTTTTACGGATGCAACTTTTGTCTTCCGCTTTCCGAGGGGACCAAAAAAGATGAAGGGATAGCCGGGTACTCTGGATTGATAGTCACGGTACGGTTTTCCAATATAGAAACTGAGACGTTCATCTTTCAGATAACTTCCGATGAATATATAGGTCGTCCAGATTCCAGTCAGAACAGCGCGATCCAGAGTCATCAAAGGTGTGAACCAGAGTAAGCCCATGAAACTCAGGTAAACCGGATGCCGCAGGCAGCAGTAGAGACTACGTGGTTGAAAATCCCTTCTGGGCAGCGGTTGTTTTCTCAGCCAGTACCACCATTGAGTGAGACCGGTCTGATAGCCCAGACCGGTCAGGTTGAGACTATAGAGCAGCGTAAGCCACGATCCATAAAAGCCAGCTGTCATCAGCCAACCTCCCCAACCTGACAGATTCCAGATTTCTATCGGGCTGCTGCGCCAGCAGAATGCCGTTAACAGGATGCCCACACAAGTTTGCACACAAAACAGGCTACCATAGAATTGTGAGGGAAGCCTGCGTGTGATTGCAGTGCGTATGCCCGGATAGAGCAGCAGACTGTGTCCGACCGCGAACTGGATAGCCAGCAGTGCATCAATGGCCAGAGAGCCATTTGCGTGATGACTGAAGTCTTCTTTCAGAAACCAGAACAGGTACCAGACTGTGATCAGGAACAACAATTGTGTTGCGATCCCGAATACAATACCAACGAAACGTCGCATCCCTGCTTCCTCGAGGTCGTTATTAAATTATTTCGCTTCTGGTTTGCTGGCAACGAAGCATCCATACTGCATTGCACCGGTCTCGTATGCCTTAAGAATGGTTTCGAACCGATCCAGAAACATAACGGTATTTTGATCGATGAGTTTCGCCAGCCAGCGAACTTTTGTTTTTTTGACCCGTTGATGACAGATTTCCCAGGTCTGGCTGACGCGATTGGTCCAGTTATGGAAATCATCAAATTCCAGACCAGACTGCTCTATCCAGGATTGATAATCAGCGGCGTTCCCCAGTGAAGGGCAGAAGAACCCTTCACAGACATCGTAGACGTTTTGTTTTGCCTCATCGGTGTCTAATTCTTCGCCGGCCAACCAGGCACAGATAATCATCCTTCCTCCCGGTCTGAGCCAGGAGGCTGCTTTCTGGAAAAAGGCTGGTTTATCAAACAGGTGTTCTGTGCACTCGATGCTCCAGATGACATCAAATGATTCTGCAGGGAATTCTGCTGTCTCAGCATCCTGACAGAGGAAGCGGGTACGACTGGATTGCCCGCGAAAAAATGCTTCCAGGCTGGCCCAGCGTCTTTGAATGGGACTGAGTGTGATCCCCGTGACATTACACTTGAATGCCTGCGACAGAAACATGGATGAACCTCCCATACCACAGCCGACATCAAGCAGGTCCTGACCATCCTGAATCGGTATCAGTTCAGCCATCGTTTCCGTCAACTGCTGTTGCGCCTGGGCTGGTGCGCGGTATCTGTCCTGATGATTCTCTGAATTCGCAAGTTCTTCATTCCAAAGTCCATGATGGATATGACGTCCCCAGAGCAGACGATAGAACAACGTTGACAAATTGTAGTGACTGCGAATCACTTTCTTCTCTACCGTGGGGCAACTAATCATTCTGTCTTACCGTATTAACTGTGTTGTCGCGAAAGAAAGTTAAGGATCCATGTTATCTGGCCACGTCAATTTCACCATATATTTTTAATTGATCTGTAACGCCGACTGCGCCAAAAGCCTTACTGAAGGGAGTGATTCCATAGTGCGACTGTAAAATGGAGAAGTTGCCTCGCAGGTGATAGGAGTCTTTTTTCTCTGTCACTTCTGCGACAATGTTCATTTTTCGTGCCACTCCGTGCAATGTGAACTTACCGCTTAGCTGGTAGAGCGGTTTGCCGGAACTTGATTTCTGTTGCAGCGGAAGTGCCGAATTGACTTCGAATGTGGCTGTCGGATATTTCTGCACATCGAGCACGGAACTACCTAGCATATTGGCATTCACATCTTTCTGGGTCGATGCAGATGTGGTACCGCTTAAGCCGATATATTGCCTTGCTTGAGCAGTATCTGCCCGCCAGGTTGTCATATCGAAAATAATTTCACCCGCATTGCTGCGGACTCCGAGGTTCAAGGAACCCGATTTAATTTTACCTTCCACGGCATGCTCATGTCCAAAACCGGTTTTTCCCACATATGTGTAAACGCGGCTGGAAGATGTATCGATACTACCTGTTGGAACCGGGGACTGTGAGACTGAGTTTCGTGACAGGTGCTGGATTACCCCTGTCAGGACTTCTCCCTGAGAACTGCGAGCGGAAATGATCCAGATCAGGCAACAGCTCAAGCTAATGGAAATCAACCACTTCTGTTTTTTATCGAGAATTGTCATCAGTCAATCCTTGTCTGTGTACTTATGTCAGTAGTGCAGAGAGGCGGATGTCTTACCAAAGCCTCCAATTTGCGGCGAAAAGTAACAACTATTGATATAGTAGTAAAGGCCGGTTTGGAAAATTCATAAAGACCCTCGCTGAAATTCTCTGATTGATGTTTGGGTGGGGAGCCGGAAGACTGGTTTTAACTGAGCTTTAGAGTCGTTAAACTCTGTTCAGAAAATAAACTGACTTTCTTCTGTATTGGGTTAATCTGTGAAAGACTATCGGCTGACGCCTTATGAACTGGAACTGATGGATGTGATCTGGGATCTCGGAGAGGCCAGCGTCCAGGATGTTTGTGATGCATTACCACGGGATCTGGCCTATACAACCGTGATGACGACCCTCAGTCTTCTGGTACAAAAAAAGAAAGTCTTGAAAAGAGTCAAAAACGGCCGTGCTTATATCTATCAACCCGTGGTCTCGCGAGAAGAAGTCTCACGCTCGATGCTCGGCCAGATCAAGCAGGTGTTGCTGAAAGACTCGCTGCCGAGCCTCATGTTAAATCTTCTGGAAGAAGAGAATATTTCAGCAGACGATATCAACGCTCTCAAAGAGGCAATCAGGAAGCTGGAAAATCAGTAACCTGCCCCTTGCTGATGATATCTCATCAGCAGGCTGATCAAGCTGACTCCCTGCCTTAACAGGAGTGGGGCTGCACAACGAGAGAAAAGTAATCCATCTCTATAACAGCCAGGCCGGGCGTACTATCTACGGCTCTTCTCTCGCTATCTCATTCATTCCACCAATTCACTCTATGAATGGTTAAACAGACAACCTGGATATCGCATGACCAGGCAATGATTACGATTCTTGAAAATATATGCACGATATTGCGTCTGAACTGCAAAGAGTTGCATGGAATCGTTGTCTCATACTGCTCACCTCCGAACTCATTGGCTGGAAGAATCGCAGTCAGCTAAATGAATTTGTATGTTTTTATTACTGATATTTCAGGCTTTCACTGAATCTTTCTATTTTCAGTGAAAGAATTTTTGCTGCGCCGGTATGCCTCTTGCAAGTAGAGGCAGTTAATGTCAGATCGGGAAGACTGACATACTTTCGATTTTCAATTATCGGTATCAAATACTAATAGATAGATCTGAATCGGGTAGTCTCTGGATGGTGTGCCCTGACCATCTGGGAGCGTTTGTAGACAGGGTAAGTGTAAGGCGAACCAGCTACCCGTTTTCAGGAGACAAATAAAATGGATTCCACATCATTGTCAAATACCTGTCAGTGCGTGAAAGAATCACTGAACCATGGAAATATGGAATTTGTGGAAACACTGCGCTGCGAGCAACAGTTACTGGAGGAAGCTTTAAGCAGGGGCGACACTTCTGCCACTACAAGCCCTGAAGAATACAAACAGAGTTATATCGAGCAGTTAGGGGCTCTGGGAGAAATTCCACCACAAACTCCTCGTGCCGCTGTTTTAGCCTGCTCTGATGCTCGTGTCCCTGTTCTGGATATTTTTAATCAACGTCCCAATGAGGTTTATGAAATCCAGTTAGCAGGAAATGTGGCTTCTGCGGAATGTCTGGGGAGTCTGGCACACGCAGTTGAATATCTACCGACGCTTGAGGGAGTTGTTGTGCTGGGACACACTGGTTGCGATGCAGTATCTGTAGCCGTAGATCAGTTTCTTTCTCCGCGACCGGAAATTACTGCAGCAGACAGCTCAATCCGATCCCTTGTTAATTCCATCATGCCGTCCATCGAAATTGCTGCATCAGCTCTGGGGAAGAAGACGCGATTCCTTTCTGGAAGTGTGCCCCGCTTCACGCTTGACCGTAATAAGCTGATCAAAACCGTGGTGTTTGTGAATGCTGCAGCGATGGCCTGGAAAATTCAGGAATTTGTGAACAGGCTGCAACGTGTTGTCCCGGTCTGGTATGGCATCTACGATCTGGCATCCTGTCGAATTCTGCATGTGGACCTGGAACGTCGCGATGGCTCTCTGCTATTCGGTCTGGGAAATGCTCCCGGTGTGATTGACCTCGACGATGTCGCCAGCAGTATGGCTCAGTATCTCTCAAAAATGGATAACTTCGATGCTGCCAGATTCTCGACAAAATCACTCGGGCCGCAGGCAAAATCTACCTGGGATACCCTTTCGATGAGGGAGCGAACTGCAAAAACATAAAACGATGTGATGTTAGAGTACGGCTCAAAAACTTCACCAATGAATGAGTGGACTGGAAGCCGGACGACTCTCCATTTCGTTCATTTTATGCCTCAGCCACTCATTCATTTAAAACCATGTTGTTGTAAAGACCATTGAGTAATTAAGAAGAATCAGAGATTGATTCTGGTTCAATTATGTTTCTACTTGCGGAGTAAAACAGTTGGAAGATTATGGTCGTCGAAAAACTGTTTTGTTTCGCAAGATAAGAGGAGTCGTGTTCCGTCGTGCTGGTTCCTGAGTTAATCAGTTGCGCATTACCAATGCCCACGCAAGTGGGGGGTTCAGTCTTGTTCCTCGACTGGATATTTCGTAGTTTGCCGGTCACCTTCATGTGCTTACTTTGGCGGGTAGCTAGCATGATGGGTGGCTGGCGACTACGTGCTTAATCTGGGAGTCTGAACTTCGCGGCGGACACGTTCCTGTTATCTCAAGAAAAGCAGCCCTGTAGATTACTTACAGGGCTGCTTTTTCTATTTCTGCAGATGTTTTTAAACTCTGCCCTGAGACCAGATAATAATACCCAGACGTTGTCCACTCTTTTTAAATCAGACCGAGAGGACGGGGCTTCCGCAGTATCGAGAATTCAATAGGACGACTAGAATTACGATTACATTTACTAGTGGATGGTTATCGGGATGCAGTGTTAGTCCAGAGGAGTAGCTTGTGAGCAAGCTAAATCATTGCGTTCGAAGAAATGAATCGCTAATGAGCCTAAGACATCAGCGGCAGCATTTTGTTCAAGCGATATGAATCAGAAAAAGAGCTGGTTCAAGATAAACCAGCTCGAGAAGAAATGTTCTGTGTGAGTGAACCAGGTCTCAGTTATTCAGGCTGTGGTTGTGATACTCTGGACACGCAGGAATAATCAAAAATCAACCTGTGCACGAAGAGCAAAGATATCTGCATTCGAATTATTCACGACAGGTCCGTAAACGGCTGGACTGCTGTGAAGGAATGAATGAATATAGTTGAATTGAAATTTTGTGAACTGATTCAGATACCAGTTCAGGCCCAATGTTAAATCGGTCATTCGACCACCCTGGATTGATTTGTCATTCAAGTCAATATACGACCAGCGTCCTGCAACTTCCCACGCGCCACAGCCTCCATCGCGATTGAAGGGATCGAGTGGTTTGACGCGTCCAAAAACACCCCCCTTGCGGTTATAAGCCCGAGATTCTCCCGTCAGGAAATAGCCGAAATGAGCGTACGCTCCAGAAAAGTTGTCGACCTCGCCATTTCTCTGTTGCACGATGGAATACAGGACTTCTGATTGTGCATAAAATGATCCAATCGCATATGCGAGTTCAGCATCGAACAGGTGATAGTCTTGTGCTGAAATCAACCCCGTGTCTACAAAGGGAGGCACGGCACTCGGAACTCCAACGGGAACATTGGATCCGCCCGCCTCTGTCACGAAGACTTCGGGCTGGTTACGGTATTGAATCAGATTATTGGCTGGATTGGCATAACTATAGTCTGCCCCGATATGGACCAGCCCGTTTCCATCTCCATTATCAACGAGGAGATGGGTCAGTCGAGTGGCGAGTCCATAACCGCCGCTGTCACCGATATTCCCACCATAAGGGCCCGTTGGATATCGGAATCCTGAAATGGCGTAGGTTGACCGTTCGTCTTCTGTATTTCCGAAGTACATGGCACCAATCTGTCGGAATGGAAGAAAAGCGAAAGGGAGTGCACGTTCCAGGAATGTCAGCTCTTTTACACTGGTTAATGCATCCATACCTATCGGTTGACGGTATTGACCGACGCGTACCGTATTTCCCCCCAGGACGTCTCGCACTTCCAGCCAGACATCCATGAATGAAGGGCGACCGGGAAAAGCGAAGTCCATTTCAAGCATGTAGCCTATATTTTCCCAGGCATCCCCAGTCGCAGCCAGACGGGCACGACGAAAATCAGTTCCGTTTTGAACATCTCCCACAGCCTGTATGTTTTTACTGTCCTGGCTGAACCAGACAGCATCTGCCTGGAAGAAGCCAGTGAGTCTGACTGTTGGGAAATCCTGCGGAGTATTTGAGTCTCCGAACAGGTAGGAAGGCAGATCGGAATCGTATTCATCCGGAGCATCCATCATGGGATCCGTTGCGGGCGGGGCGAGATTCTGAACGGTCATGATCTGCTGCGACTTTAACTCATCGATCTGTCGCTGAAGATCTTGAAGCTGAGATGTGAGGTTTTCGTTTGTTCCCTGTACCTCAGGCAACTCGGCTTGAGTAGGGGAGACAAAAAAAACAAACAGGCCAGCTATCGCGACGATCCATATTGAGAGGCGACGGAAGATGTGCGTAGGTTGTTTGTCCGCAAAAATTCGCAATGGAAAAGCGGATTCTGTCCCTGAATATTGATTCTTGAGCATAGCTGAGATTCCAATAAGGGCCATTTGATTGGGGGGGATATTTAGCCGTCTGGCATTAAACAGACCAGTTCAATTTTGATTTGGATTGCGATTTGCATTCCATTGAATTTAAAGGCGGCAGGATATGTAAACTTTTCCTTTTAAATTGATTTTCCCCTCTAGAGAACCATTTTGTTCCAGCAAAAATTCGATGTAGGAATTTGTTGAAGGAAGGTATTCTGCAATGTCCTGCAGTGGGCCTGCAATAAGCTGCACATAAATGGACGGATTCAGACGAGGGATGAATTTAATTGAGAAAATCTTATAAACTGAATATAATGCCTTATGAGAAAATTGATTGCGTTAACACATCGAGCAGCAAACGATTCCGCCAGCCCTTCCTCGGTGCACCTGTAAGTAAAACTAGTCTTGTTTCAGTTCTTTCCGGATGTTTTTGTCTGGAAATTTAGCCGGGGCCGGAGTTCAACGGATGTTTCATGTTTACGAAACGCGGGTCAGCCGCGGTTTTCAACTGGCAATCGGGGGGCTGGCTTTACTGAGCCTTACCGGTCTGGTGGTGACGCTCTGGATTCTGGTCGATTTCCACCACGAGCAGGAAATCGTTGCTAAAATCATTCGTCATCTGCCCGACAGCGACCTGGCAGTTGCTCGGGAACTGGCGGGGGAACTGCGATTTCAGTCGCAATTATCGATTCTGTTGTTTCTCAACATTATTGTGACCGCAATTGCTCTAGTTCTGTTGGTGCGAGCTTATCTCAACAGTGAGCGATCTCTCCGTGAAGTCAAAGTGATGGCCAGTGACGTTCTGGCTAGTATGGATCAGGGTGTATTGACGACGGACCGAGATGAGATCATCACAAGTATCAATCCCCGCGGACGCGAATTATTGAGCCTGGAAGAACCTGTCATTGGTCGCCCGCTCTCTGATGTGGGGGTCGAACATACGCTCTTATGCGTGATCTGCAGCCATGTGAATGCACATCATTCGCCCGTGCGGGACTGTGATTATACGATCAATCGTGATGGTCATGAACAGACTCTCAGGGCGGGTTGTAGTCTGTTGCGGAATGAACGCCAGGAAGAGCTGGGTACTGTGCTCCACGTTCGTGACGTGACGGAACGCGCTTTAATGGAACAACGCTTACGTCGCATGGAGCGCTATGCAGGTCTGGGTTCTCTCGCAACCGGGCTGCAGCATGAAATCAAAAATCCACTGAGTGCACTATCACTCCATGTGCAACTTCTTGAAGAGGCTCTGGAGTCTCAGAATCGATCAGACGAAATCGATGAAATGCTGGAAGTCATTCAAACCGAAGTCAAGCGACTGACTTCAGTACTCGAAGGGTTTCGTGATTATGCTTCGATGTCTGAACCAGGACGATCCCGTGTTGATTTAACCGCATTAATCAATAAACTGGTCCGCTTCATCAGACCACAGGCTGAGCAGCAGAAAGTGAAAGTAGAGGTGAAGCTGCCGCAGGAAAAGCCTCCAGAGATCATGGCTGATTCCGTTCACATCGATCAGGTACTTCTGAATCTGGCACTCAATGCTATACAAGCGATGCCGGGAGGCGGGGTACTGACGATCGGTCTTAATCAGGAGGGGGACTGGTTGCGAATCAGCATTACCGATACCGGGAAAGGAATCCCTGCCGAACTGCGTGAGCGAATATTTGACCCTTACTTCACGACGCGGCACGAAGGGACCGGCATGGGACTTGCACTATGTGAGAAGATTGTACGACAACACGATGGAACAATCGATTTCAACACGGGTCCGAGTGGCACCACGTTCTCAGTTTTATTGCCAGCAAGTGGGACAGCATGAATACAGACGGTTTTGGAATTTTAATCATTGATGATGAGCCCAACATTCGCTCCGGGCTTGCCAAGGGGTTAGCGAAAGAGGCGGATGTTCTGGAGACAGCCCAGGATGCTGAGGAAGGTCTCGTTAAATTTCGTGAAGGGACTTATCAACTGGTCATCGCCGATGTGCGCTTACCGGGTGAAATGGATGGGCTGGAACTGATTGAACAGATCCTCCGCAGCAGTCCCCAGACAACAACCATCGTGATCACCGCCCATGGTACCGTTGAGACGGCAGTCAAATCGATGCGGCTGGGGGCATTTGATTTTATTACCAAACCGCTGGATCTCGATTTGATTCGACATCAGGTCCGTAAGGCCCGCGAACACTATCGGTTGCAGATTGAAAACCGTGAATTGCGTAATCGTCTGGTTAACGCTGGAGAAGTTTCCAATATCATTGGTAACTGTGCGGCCATGCATGATGTGTTCCAGCAGATTCGCCAGGTGGCGGCCACTGATGCTACGATTCTGATTCAGGGAGAAAGTGGTACTGGAAAAGAGTTGATTGCCAGGGCTGTCCATGATTTGAGTAATCGGAGTAGTGGCCCATTCGTGGCTGTCAATCTGGGAGCAATGCCGGAAACGCTGCTGGAGAGTGAACTCTTCGGTCATGAAAAAGGATCTTTCAGCGGAGCGACGCGACAGAAGCCCGGTTGTTTTGAACAGGCACAGGGAGGTTCTCTGTTCCTGGATGAAGTGACAGAAATGCCTGCCAAAAGTCAGGTCGATCTGCTCCGTGTGCTGGAAACTCAACAATATATGAGAGTTGGAGGAGAAGAGGTTCTCACCAGTGATGCTCGCATCATTTCAGCCACGAACAAAGCCGTCGAGCCCTTGATCGAAGATGGAACCTTCCGTGAGGATCTGTTTTATCGCCTGAATGTCATTCCCATTCATATCCCCGCACTGCGTGAGCGTCGCGATGATATTCCTTTGTTGATTGAGCATTTTCTGACACATTTCTGCCAGCGGCATAATCGACCGTTGAAGACTGTTTCACCAGAGGCCATGCGCATATTCGTAACCGCTCGCTGGCCCGGAAATGTGCGTCAGTTGCGGAACGTCATCGAAAGATTGGTAGTCACGCTGCCGGCAGATTTGATTGAAGCTCCGGATCTGCCGGTGGAGTTGAGTCCGACTCCTGCTTCTGATTCCGCGCATGTGAAGACACTGGCAGAGGTGACTGAGGACGCTGAAAAAGAAGCGATTACGACAGCACTCGCAGCCTGCGACTATCATCGTGAAAAGACGGCCAAGCTGCTGGGGGTCAGTGTGCGTACGCTGCACTACAAAATGAGTCGTTACGGCCTGCATTAAGAATGCGTTTATCAACTCCCTTGTTTGAGCTGGATCCCCGTTGGCGGGGGCCAGTCTCTGTCAGCTTTCAGGCCAGAATCTCTGTGATAACTCGGGGTTCGTTGCCGACACCTGTGAGGCGTTCTTTGAGTCCATTGCGTTCGATGAAAAGCTCTTCGTGATTCAGACCAAGCAGGTGCAGCATCGTGGCGTGCCAGTCGGGAACACTGACCCGGTTTTCCACGGCGGCGAATCCCAGTTCATCGGTTTCACCTAGAATCAGGCCCCGTTTCACACCGCCCCCTGCCATCCAGGTGCAAAGCGCGTTTTTATTATGATCGCGGCCTGATTTGCGTGCATCTTTATCGGGGGACAATTGCGCTATCGGGAGCCGACCCATTTCTCCCCCCCACATCACCAGGGTCTCATCCAGCAGTCCGCGCTGCTTGAGATCCTGTAGAAGTGCTGCAACTGGTTTATCTGTTCTCTGGCAGGCTGATTTCAAGCTGGAGGCAATCGCATTATGTGAGTCCCAGATCTGGCTATTGATAAACAGCTGAATAAAACGAACGCCACGTTCAATAAGCCGGCGTGCAATCAGGCAGCGACGTCCGTAAGATTCTGTAACCGGCTGATCAATCCCGTACATTCTCTGTGTCTCAGCCGTTTCCTGGGAAAGATCAAGTGCATCGGAGGCGGCAATCTGCATGCGGGCGGCCAGGGCATAGGTTGAAAGTCGTGCTTCGAGTTGACGCTGGTGTTGATGTCGACGCTGGTGAATCTGGTCCAGACGCGAAATCAGATTCCGTTCCAATTCTGAAACTGCCGGTGGGTGCTCAAATTCCGGTTTCAGATTCAAGACAGGTGAACCGGTTGCACGAAAACGGGTTCCCTGGTGTTGCGCAGGTAGAAAACCCGCCTGCCAGTTTTCGATTCCGTTAACGGGCAGTCCCAGTGGATCATCCAGTACAACATAAGCGGGCAGGTTATGGTTCTCACTTCCCAGTCCATAGGAGACCCAGGCACCCAGGGCAGGGTGACCAGTAAATTCGCTGCCTGACTGAATTTTGTAAAGTGCCGGCTCATGTGTCAGATTGGTCGTATACATTGAACGAATCATCGTGATATCGTCGACCTGTTTCGCCAGGTGAGGCATAACATCAGAGACCCACATTCCCGATTCACCGTGCTGGGCGAATTGGAACGGACTCTTCATTAAAGCTCCTGCACGTTCGGGAAATTCGACTTCGCCTGCGATCTGTTTGAAATGTTCTTTGCCGTGCAGTTTGTCGAGCATCGGTTTCGGGTCAAACAGGTCCATCTGGCTGGGTCCGCCATTCATAAACAGATGAATGACAGATTTGGCCCGAGGTCTGTGGTGAGGAACTGATAATGATTGATGTTTTTTCGTTTCAGAAGCTGTAGACTCGGCATACAGGTCCTGCTGCAGGAGCCAGGTTAACGCAGCGCCCTGAAGTCCCGTTGCGACTTGCTCGAAAAAACTGCGTCTGTTTACATGATTTTCGATCAGGTGTTCCTGTTTCATGTCTGACATTCGTTTTCTGAAATATTCAGTATGGGGTTTTCTGATTCAATTGATGTATTGGAATTCAGCCAGATTGAATATCGCGTGACAGTAACTGCTCAATGCTTTTTGTATGCTGGTTGAGGAGCTCTGCTTATCTTTCAGTTGAGTATTCCACTTTTCTTCCAGCAACTGAAGCGTTTCCAGTCCGATTCTGGTTTCCTCAGGATCTGGTTCTCGGCCCAGTGCTCTCAGGTAGATTTGCTGGACCTGTTGCTCCCTGTCGTCACCAACAGTGTTTTGAATATTTCCAGCTAAGTAGACCGCAAGCTGGTGGATCATCTCGTTATTCATGAGATGCAATGCCTGAGGAGCCACCAGCGATTCCCCACGCTGAATACAATTCGGTCCCATTTGAGGGAAATCAAAGTTTTCCAGTAAGGTGGGGATTTTGGTGCGACGCTGTAAAACGTAGATACTTCTGCGCCATCCAGCTTTACCCCGCCGGGATGTCACCAGACCATCGGCGCGTGCCTCAACCGGATCAGCTGGTCCGAACGGGGTTTCGTCCAACTGGCCGCAGATTGCCAGAAGAGAATCACGGAGAACCTCCGCTTCCATTCGTTTGAGTGGCATTCGGGATAGGAGGCTTCCGTTTGGGTCGAGCCGGGCCGCTTCATCGGAAATGTCAGAAGACTGCCGATAAGTACTGGATGTGACCATCAGCTTGTGGATGGACTTCATACTCCAGTTCTGTTGAACGAATTCGGTTGCCAGCCAGTCAAGGAGTTCCGGGTGAGTCGGGCGCTCTCCTGCACGGCCAAAGTTTCCAGGTGTATTGACGATACCCCGTCCAAAATGATGTAGCCAGATTCGATTGACTATCACCCGTGCTGTCAGGGGGTGATCGGGTTGAGTCAGCCAGCGGGCGAAGAGCAGTCGACGACCGATGGGCTTTCCATCAGGAGATACTTGATCAAATTTAATTGATTCAACCGCACTGGTTAAGACAGCAGGCACACCTGGTTCGACTGGTCGACCCGGTGTGAGATAGTTTCCTCGTTTATAGATATAGGTGGGCGATGGAGACTCTCGGGACCAGAGGGCGCGAATCCGAGGGGCTGGCCAGTGTTGATCCTTCAGGGCGGCGATCCGTTTTTTAACTTCTGTAGTTTTCTGTTGATAGTCTGGTTTAGTCGGATCTAACTGGGTAAGTTTTTTTTGTAGTAGCCCCTGTTGTCGAGACAGCTGGCGTTCGTGTTCCTGATATTTCTGATGTTCTTCCTGGCTGACATGAGACAGGGTACGAGGGCCCTGTGATTTTAACCAGTCATGTTCATCATACGCCGCCTTGAAAATAGCCGTCAGGCGGTAGTAGTCGCTTTGCGGAATCGGGTCGAATTTATGCGAGTGGCAGCGGGCGCATTTGATGGTCAACCCCATGACGGCTGAGCCCAGGATCTGAATTTCATCTGAGATGACTTCAAGTCGATCCGGTACGAAATTGGTGATGTTGGCGAAGGTTCTGTCGGGAGCTGTACGCAAAAAACCGGTGGCTACCAGGCAGTCATAGACTTCTGGTGTGATATTTCCGGACTGGTAATCGACAAGTTCGTCGCCGGCGATCTGTTCCTGCAGGAATCGTGAATAGGGTTTATCTTCATTCAATGCGCGGATCACGTAGTCACGATAGCGATACATGTGAGGACGCAGCTTGTCTTCATTTTGCGCCCCTTCCGAATCTGCATAACCGACGACGTCCAACCAGTGTCTGGCCCAGCGCTCACCATAACGGGGGGAGGCCAGCAGGCGGTCAACCAGGTTTTCATAGGACTGGGGATCATCATCGTTTAAAAACTGGTCGATTTCTCCCGGAGTGGGTGGCAGCCCAGTTAAATCAATCGACAGACGACGGATCAGCGTGCGTTTGTCTGCTGGAGGAGCTAATGTAAGCCCCTTGTCCTCGAGCTTTTTTATAATGAATGCATCAATGGGATTCTGCACTCGGTGCTGCTGTTTGACATGAGGGGGCTCAACTTGAATCGGAGGCTGAAAAGACCAGAATTGGCGATCCTCTTCGCTGACGAGAGTCTCTGATTCCGTCATCGCAGAATCATTAACCTCGGGGAGCCCCAACTGAATCCACTGGGAGAGTCGCTCCAGCTCATTCGCCTCCATAGGTTTGACACTGACAGAGACCAGTTTCCGCCTGGGAGGCATCTCGGCGGCTTTAATACGTTGAATCAGCAGACTCGCTTCTGGATTCCCCGAAACGACTACCGGGCCGGATTTGCCTCCCTTCATAATGGACTGCCTGGTCCTCAGGTCCAGACCCGCCTCCTGGCGGCGGCCACCGTGGCAGGCAACACAGCGGAGATGAAGCAGAGGGATGATATCATGTTGTGTTACCGCTGGTATGGCTTTGACGGATTCCCTGAAATGGGCTCCTGTCTGAATCCATGCGCGGATTGTCTCGCGCTCTGCTGCGCTGAGACGATCTTTTTCTTCCGGAGGCATTTCATCAGCCTCGATCATCTGGAATAACAGGCTTTCATCAACAGCGTCTCCTTGCAGGATGCGTCCTGATTCGCTGCCTTTGAGTATCCCCCTGGGAGTGCTGAGATCCAGCCCCGCTTTTTTTTCGCTGGGACCATGACAGCGCACGCATTTATTATTCAGAATGGCGCGAACACGGTTTTCGTAGAGGATCGGGGAATCAGGTTCTGCTGCATGGCAGAGACTGTGAGCACTAACCAGAAACAGCAACATCAATCCTGTTGAGATGGCTGTTGGTCGAGAAGGCATGCAGGATATTTTGATCAGCGGTAGAGAGGGCATGTCGAGATGCTCCAAAAATCTATGAACGCTGCTGTAAGACTATAGTGTAGTTTTGCTCATTTAAGAGACAAATACAAGTCCCAGATGAACGCAGCAGACAGACTGCCATAGCAGATGGCACAGACAATCAGAGCAGCACGCCGCCAGATGGGGGGCTTAAGTTGTTGTGGCAGGAGTTTTGTATTGATAATCAGGATCTGAATCGCTGCAACAGCCAGGACAGGACCTGCTACAGCGCCCAGGATTTTAAACAGTGAAATAGCGTGTCCCCAGTGTACGGCAAACAAACCCCAGACTGTGGCAATCATCAGAAACAGATAATAGAGCCGACTGACATTCATCTTACGTCGTTCCCGCAACTGGGGGCTGGCTACCCAGACGATATCCGTCACCGTTCGGATGAGCACATCGGTGTTACTGAGGTGAGTTGACATCAGCACCCAGAATCCGTTCAACAGGGCCAACCACCAGAAACCAGTCCAGAGTTGTTCTGCCATGAAACGTGCCTGAAATGCTCCCGCAGCCAGATGCTCCATATTGGTGTTTTCCGGTATGACAGCGGTTGCGAGATTCACATTCAGGAACATGCCCACCAGGCAACCCAGCCCCCAGAGCCAGACCTGGTCTGCGGAGACGTATTTCCACCAGGAACGCCAGTGATTCAGGTTTTCCTCAGTGAGGGGAAACACTTTTCCGACTGGCGAGAGCTGCATTTCACTGTGGCTGAAAGCACTGGTAATCGATCCAACTTTGGCGCCCATGCCGAAGCCTTTATCGCGATACCAGTTGGTTATTACCAGATTCCCGATGCCCCCGGAGCCAGCTGTTGCTGCAAACGTGGCTAAAAGAAGCGGATCCAGGTTGGCAGGAAGCGAGCCAAACTGGACAAATCCGGAGAGTGTTTTTAACCAGTGTGAGAAGGGAACAAACAGCAGGTTGACGGTAATCAGAAAGGAAAAGATGAAGGTAATCATCACCCAGGAAAAGTACTCAAGCATCCGCTCAATTGTTTTTCCTGAGAGTAGAATAGCTACCGTAATTGCAATTACCAGGTATGTCAGCAGATGAAGTGACGTCGCATCTCCGTCACCCGCTATCCGACCCGCAAATGTCGCGAAGAGGACTGAGGCGCATCCGGCTGCCAGAGCCGGCACTCCCAGTTGCGCTACGGTAGCAAAGATGTAGCCACTCGCCCAGAACTTAGATCCGGGACGCAAACGCATGATACCTACCAGAATGGGTTCTCCGGTATAGAGTGTGTAACGAATTGCCTCCAGATTAAATAAAAGCTGAAGAGCAATCGCGACTGTTGCAATCCAGAGAATACTCATACCGTATTTGACAGTAATCGTAGGACCAATCAGCCACTCGCCACCACCAATGGAACCAGCGAGCAGGATGGCCCCCGGGCCGATCGTACGAAACAGATTGCGAATCGAAAAAGGAGGTGGGGCTGGTAGATCCTCTTCGCTCCAGGGAGCGAGATCGCCAGTGATCCTTGCAGATTGAGGACTAATGATGTTGCTCATTTCAGTCTCGCTGATACCCTCAGTGCTTTGTTTCCGTGTTTTCAATATGGCATGACTCTAACAGATTGTTAAACATCAGCAAGATTTTATTTGATTCCTGTGTGGCGCGGAGTCTCAATTTGAAGTTCGCGCCTGGTTGTCGGTCTTGTGATTTGCCATAATGATCACAGGCAAAGAATTGTCTTTTGAGTCAGTTAATAAAACAGGGCATCAGTTTTATGAAACATTCGATTATTGTTGCAGGTGTTTGTGGGCTCTTGTTCGGTGCGGGACTCTTTGCAGCCGAACCCCAAACGAAGTCGATAAATCAAATCGAGCGTATGGAAAAGATTGCCGATCTGGCACTGGTCCCGCCTGCTTTGAATACGTCTCCACTACCTGAATATGGCTACGATAAGCTCGATTACGGCATGACGATTGGGATTGAACGTACCCCAGGAGGGCGTCTCTGGGCCTGCTGGGTAGCTGGTGGCGATAGTCCTAAGGCGTTTTTTGTGCTGGCGACAAGTGATGATGATGGAGAGACCTGGTCACAACCCCGTTTGGTCCTCGATTCACATTCAACTGATTTGCCCATGGATCGCAGTATTCTAGTAGGAAATCTCTGGACCGATCCGGAAGGACGTTTGTGGCTGATATTTGATCAGTCAATGCACATGTTTGACGGGAGAGCTGGGGTCTGGGCCACCGTTTGTGATAACCCTGATGCAGTCGTACCGGTCTGGTCTGTACCGCGTCGTATCTGGCATGGGGTCACACTGAATAAACCAACGGTACTCTCCAATGGAGAATGGATGCTGCCGATTTCCCTCGATCAGCGGGAAGGTTTCGGTCCTTTCAAGGGATGTTTTAAAGAACTGGATCCTGTGCGAGGCGCAAATGTGTTTGTATCCACTGATAAAGGGTCAACCTGGAAACGCAGGGGAGCCGCCCGGTTTCCCAATCCGGACTGGCACGAACACATGATCGTCGAACGTAAAGACGGTACTCTCTGGATGCTGGCCCGAACCAGTAAAGGCATCATGCAGACAACATCCCGGGATGGTGGACGGACTTGGGCGAAGCCTTCTTTACCTCCCCAGATCAAACAGCCGAATGCCCGCTTTCATATCCGCCGGCTAGACTCCGGGCGACTGCTGTTAATCAAGCATGGTGACAAAATTGATGCCCACAAAGGTCGGGTTCAATTGAGTGCCTGGTTATCAGAGGATGACGGCATGACCTGGCAAGGGGGGCTGGTGCTGGATGAACGGAAGGGAATTTCCTATCCCGATGGATTTCAGGCACCGAATGGAACAATTTATATTTCGTATGATCGGAACCGTTCCACAGACGGAGAAATCTTGCTGGCCCGCTTTACTGAGCAGGATATCATGACTCGCAAACTGAACGGGCCGAAATCCCGACTCAAGATGCTGATCAGCCGGGCGACTCCTTCCGGTAAGTCAAAAGATGACTAACCCTGTTGGCTGGACGTTGCAAACTCAAAATTCTTGAGCCGCTCAAGTCTGTATTTGAAAATCCGTTCGACATCGCCTTGCACAAAAAGGCGATTGATGAGAGCACCTCCATAGACGGAGTAAGTCACATGGTCCCTGGCCAGCGTACCATCGGTCTGTTCTTCAAATGTGTGTAGATGCCTCCACAGGCGATAGGGGCCCTTCAGTTGTGTATCGACAAACCGGACTCCGGGGACCCATTCAGTGATTTCTGTCTTCCAGCGAAGCGGGATTCCGTGCAGCTTGAGTTGATAGTCAATTAAGGCACCAGCCTGCATCTCAATCGGCCCGGGGCTGATGATTTTGAAATTCAGCCAGGGGGGAGTAATGGTTTCAAGATTCTCAGGTTGCGCAAAAAAGTCGAAAACATCCTTGATGGGGCAGGGGATGAAGATCTCAGTTTCCAGTTCATAATTCCCCGAGGGATTTCTTCTGATATTCAGCATGTCTGTAGTGATCCTGCCAGGCTTGTCGACTTGAAGACAAAAAATGATGTTTCAGGGATTGAAATACGCCGTCAGCCGACTATCAAACTGACAGTAAAATACCCAAGCATACATAGTGATTATTGTCCTGAGTGGTAAAAAGAGTAGGGTTCTATTATCAGATTTGTTGAATCCCCCTTCTGGAAATGCTGAACTCACATAATATTCCTGGCACACTGTGATTTAAAAATTGGAAGAAGTTATGTCTGTTACTGTTGGCGATGCACAAAACTATGTGATACTGGGATCAACTGGATCCGTAGGATCTGAACTCAGCCGACGCCTGGTCAAAGCAGGACATAAAGTGATGCTGGGGGGGCGAGATCAGGAGAAACTGAACCAATTATCCACGGAACTGGATTCTCCTAAATGCAGAATTGAAGCCTCTGAGCCACAGACCATTGATGAATGCCTGAAACAGGCAGAAGCGAATTTTGGATGTGTCGATGGCGTTGTGAACTGCATTGGTTCTGTGTTATTGAAACCCGCTCACCTGACCTCAGACGAAGAATGGGCTCAAACACTTTCCGTGAATCTGACATCCGCTTTCATCACAGTTCGGAGTGCCGCTCAGGTCATGCGCAAGAATGGTGGCTCGGTTGTTTTGATCTCATCCGCTGCAGCCAGAGCTGGAATCGCAAACCATGAAGCCATTGCTGCTGCCAAAGCAGGTATTATCGGGTTAACCCTGTCCGCAGCTGCCACCTATGCCAGTCGAGGGATTCGAGTCAATGCGGTGGCTCCCGGTCTGGTCAAATCGAATATGACTCGCCATTTATGGGAATCAGAAGCAGCGGAAGCGACTTCGATTTCGATGCATGCCCTGGATCGACTGGGGGAACCAGCTGATGTCGCTTCACTGATAGAATGGCTGGTGAGTCCGGAGAACAGTTGGATGACGGGTCAGATTCTGGGTATCGATGGTGGGTTGGCTTCTGTGATTCCACGACCTCGACAGAAGAGTGGTTGAAAAAAATGCCTGACAAGAATTTAGGTTCCTGTCAGGCTTTTTATATATTGAAACGTTTGTCAAAAGACTCAAGGAGCCAGTTGATGTTCGCCATCTGCAAAGTCCTGGTGGCAGGCATTGCAGTTCTTCAGCATGGCCTCGTAATGCTTGCGGGCAACTTTGAAGTCTCTGGCTTTTGCTGCTTTGTAAAGCAGTCCACCTTCTTCACGAACATTCACGCTGTGCGTATTCCAGCTGGCGCCGTTATCTTTCGGCTCATGCAGAAGCAATAAATTCCCACCTTCAGCCAGGATAAGGGCATCTGATTTGATGGATTTCCAGGCCTTACGGTTTTCAGGTTCTGCCGCGATGGACTGCTTGAGCCGTTTGTAGGTCGGCTGGAAGACATATTCCATGAATTCGTGCATATCGGGTTCAACGGGCACACCCGCTTGCGATTTCTTCGAATCTGGTCCCGCGAGAGTCTGTGTTGACTGTGACCATACCAGGGCGGTTCCCAACCCCAATAGAACAATAGATCCGATTAACGATTTTCGATTAATTTGATGCATTTGATTCTCTCTAAATTTAAATGAAACGATATTTCAGATGGGATATTACATTTCCTGCAGACTTAATCTGACAGAATCCAAAAATAACAGACTGACTCTGAGTAAAGCGATGTTAGATCAATTGAACATTCAGTTGCATAAAGAGGGGGCAGCCGATTTCTGAAAGGTGATGAATCAGGATTGATGTAGGCTGACTTGCTGAATTGCCATCCAGGTTACAAAGGATTCGCCTCAGGCTACCCGATTCGAATTGATTTTGCTGATGGAGTTGTTTCTTACAAGTAGCTTCACTTTCTTCTACTGCAGGAAATGTATTAATTAAACCTGAAATGGGCAGTGGCAGGGATGAATGGGAGTGCCAGCTTCTGAGAAGAGGGGGAGCGTGGTCGCATGCATGGTAAAGTCGTAGATGGGTGGCGAGCTCAATATCAGTCATCCCCTGGTGTGAATGCCCACCCGGGAGAGGAAAACATATGGAAAGCAGAATCAATGCAATTATCAAAATTCTGCTGGGGACGTAGGTCATACATTCCGCCTGATAGGTTTCTGTAAATCGTTCGAGTTTATTTCTCAGGTGACATTTTTTTCAGGTTAAATTTTAATTATCCCTTTCGCTGATCACAACTGATTCCCCCTTGCACTTTGTGAGATTCAATTAGCAAAGAGGGGGCTGACAGAGGTTCCTTCTGCCGTTCTATGATCATCAAAGACTGGTGTACTTTATTGAAGGCATGGTATAATCAGGATGTTTTGGTAGGATTAGAGTAATGTTTAATTCGACCTTTGGAGAATATTGATTTTCTTAAGAACAGCATCAGGAGGCAGATCAATGACAGTCAACGAAAGTCAACTCACAGACTGGATTTCTCAGCTCGACAGCTCTGATGGAGAGACCAGACAGTCAGCGCGTCATCAACTGGTTCAAGCGGGAGCGGATGCGGTCCCGGCTTTGATCAAGGCACTGAATCATTCTTCCGAGACTATGCGCTGGGAGGCAGCCAAGGCATTGGGGGAAATCAGAGACCCTGTTGCTGTCGAACCATTGATCGAGATCCTGGCAGATGACGACAGTGTGCGGTTCGTTGCTGCCTCCGCTTTGATTGGGATGAGTAATGATTCTGTGCCTCCCCTCTTACGGGCATTGATTAATGAACCAGCCCGGTTCCGGGACGGTGGTTGTTTTGTGTTGCATCACCTGGCATCAGATGACGAAAAACTACGTGAGCCGTTGACCCCTGTGGTTGAAGCGCTGATGTCGCTTGATTCGTCTCTGCTGGTTCCAGTTGAATCCGAAAAGGCTCTTTCAAAGCTTAAATAGCCTGTTCGATTTATCAATTCCCGCACCTTCATTTCAGAAGGTCTGCCTGTGAAATGTTCTTTCTGCAGAAAGAAACGGTCAGAACAGGATCTGCTAACCCCCAGGATGCAGATCCTGGCGACGGTTTGCTTTCTGTTTTTCTTAACTGCAAAACCCGGGCAGGCGAACGATCCAAATCCTTTTTTACCAACCGGTGTGGAAGATCGTGGTTGGCCTGATGTTCGGGGCGCTGATTTTGATGCACATTCTCCGGAAATAAATCTGGCGGACAGCTGGCCTGAAGAGGGACCTCCCGTTCTGTGGGTTAAAGAACTGGGACAGGGATATTCTGCTTTCGTCGCCCAGGGGAATCGCGTTTATACCCAGGCCCAGACTTTACAGGGACAATACGTATATTGTCTGGAAGCAAAAACGGGAAAAACGATCTGGCAGTACCGTTATGACTGGCCCTATGAACTAACTGGCGTTTATCCCGGACCAAGGGCGACCCCCACGCTGGCTGATGGAAAGGTCCTCTTTGCGGCCCCCAGTGGACTCATCGGCTGTCTGGATGCAAAACGGGGGAAACTGATCTGGTCCCGAAATGTACTGGAAGATTTTCACGGTACGGGGGGAGACGGATTTGGTTATGCCTGTTCGCCGACAGTCGTGGACCAATTGGCCATCTTACCTGTGGGCGGGCCAGACGCCAGTCTGGTAGCCCTGAATCTCAACGATGGGAAGACCGTCTGGCAGGCAGGCAATCGACCTGCCAGTTACTGTCCAGCATTTCCGATTGAACGTAAGGGGCAAAAACTGGTGGTGGGTTATCTGGAGAACGCCCTGGTTATCCATGATCTGCAGACAGGAGAGCTGCTGCTTGAGCATGAGTTATCCGAAGGGTATGACGAGCACTCCGCCTGGCCCCTTTATCGAGAACCGTATCTCTGGCTCGCTGCTCCATTTCGTTCTGGCTCTCAATTACTGGAACTGCCGGATCAGTTTACACACTCAGAACCGTTGAAAACAGTCTGGCGTTCTCGTGTGATGTCCAATGATGTGTTATCGAGTGTGCTGGTGGATGGAAGGATTTACGGTTTTGATATTTTTGATCAACAGTCAAAAACACAGCGTCCTTCTCGAGGTAAGTTTCGTTGTATTGATTTTCTGACGGGGGAAGAATTATGGGAGCAGGGATCTGGACGCCCCGAACGATCGAATAATGACATCTCTGATGAACTGGGACAATCCGGAATCATTATCGCTGATGGAAAACTGATTCTCCTTAATGAACGAGGCGAGTTGATCCTGCTTCGTCAGAATTCCGAGCAATGTGAAATTCTGGCTCGCTGTTCGGTTCTTTCAGGAGAATTAACCTGGACGCCCCCCGTGCTGCACCGTGGTTGCGTATTTATTCGAAATCAATCCCGGGCTGCCTGTGTTTATATCGGGGATCCTGATCTGTTACCGACTGATCAGGCCACATTGAATTTGACTGATATTCCGCAGGAAGCTTACTACGACTGGGCGGGACAGATTCTGTCCGTGGAACCGGAGTACGCTTTTGATTTGCCTTCGACTGAATGGCTTATCAGCTGGTACTGCTGGTCTCTCGGGTTACTGATCGTCAGCCTGATGCTGGCCGCGGTTCCACTCTGGTGGATACCAGCTCAATATCGAAGGCGGGCCTGGATCCGCTCATACCGCATCATGGCATTCCTGACTGGGTCACTGGGAACCACATGGATCAGTCTCTGGTCTCAGGATTTTATATTCACGTGGCCGTTGTGTCTCTATATTGCGACCGAGCCTGTGCTGGAGTCTGTCCAGTTTCGCAGGGAAGGTCAACGGGCTGCATTCTGGCGAGATTATGGGCCACTTATCGGTTTACTCGGGGTATTCACTGTCTACTTTCTAATCTGCCGTCGGCTGAGCCTCGTCTTCGAATGGGCGTTCCTCGCGGGACCCATTGGGGCGTTACCTGCAGGTTGCTCGGAATGGTATTTGAAACCTCAGACACCACTGCAGGTGTGCTTCGTTTTACTATTGAAACTGATTACATTTACCTGTTTTTATGCAAGTGGAGTTGTCGTCCTCTGGTTGCGTTATTGATCTCTAAAAGGAGATTCATATTACTTCATTCCATTTAGAATAGGGCTCTTATCAGCAGACAGGCGAACGGCTTATTCTCAAAACAGAAGCCTGACGATTGCCTGTAAGTGTCGATTTTTAAAATGCTTACGCCCAAGGGGGATGTGCTGCGATTGGTTTGTCGCTGTCTCACCAGGGGAGACTCGTTGTGACAGAATCCATTGCAGATGAGCGGGGTAATATTCCGTCAGACAGCCTGTTTTCAAAACAAAGGTTGTTGCCTACAATATACTTAGGCCGATACAGTAAGCAATCAGCTTAGGCATTGCCATCAGGCAAGAGCCTCTGTTTTCAGGTTGGGCGAGCGTTTAAAACTTTCCCAGCCTGACAGAGCTGTATCGGGGGAGAGGAAGGGCAGTTTCATGTACGCTTCCGAACAACAGATTCCCGTCCCACCGCCAGACGATCAGCGTTCGTTCACAGCTGAGCCACCTTCTTTCTGGCGATCATTGCTCTTAAAAAACACCCTGTTTGTGGCCATCGTGGTGGTCCTCACTGCCGGTATTCTGGGCCATCTTGCTTATATTTTTGCCCGCGACATTCTGCACGATAATATTCGTGTCCGCCTTCAACTGGTTGTCAGTGACCGGGCTGCGTTATTCGAAGGATATGTGCGACAGCAGCTGGATCGGGCTGCGTTGATTACCAGTCGGACTCACCTGAGGGAGCTGATTCAAGACTTCGAACAAGGAACTCTCGATGAGGATGCTTTCCGGTCTGAATCGAAGCGGATACTCGAAGACACTATTTCGGGGAGTACCTCCGAGTTTCGTGATCTCTGGATTGTGAATCCGGAAGGGACTGTGATCACTGCGACGAGTGACAATTATCTCAATCAGACCTTTGCCGATGATCCTGGATTCCTGATAGCGAAAGAACATCCCCAACTGGATTATCCACAGAAAGTGGATGGTAAGTATGTGACTTACCTCATGGCTCCCATGAAGAGTGAAGCGGGAGATCTGATCGGCGTTTTAATGGTCTGGCTCGATGTCACTCCTCTGGAGCGGATTCTGACGAATCGGACGGGGCTGCAGGATACGGGAGCACTTCTGGTCGCGACCAGAGAGGGAGACCAGGTCCGATATTTATTGACCCCGGAAGACAGCACGCAACGCTCGGTACAGCTCAAAGAAGTACCTGCAATGGAGAAAGCGCTGAATGGGGAAAGCGGATCCGAGGTTATGCATTACAGTGGCGATGAAGTGCTTGTTTCTTACCGTCCTGTAGATTATCAGCCCAATAGTGATGATGCTCCCTGGGGAATGGTAGCCAAAATAGATCTGACAGAGGCCTACGCTCCTGTAACACATTTACGTCATCTGTTACTGGGACTGCAGTTTGGGCTCGTTTTTTTCGGAATGGTGGTCTCTTTTCTGGTTGCCCGGAGAGTGACCCGGCCGGTATTGGGACTGGCCGATACTGCATCGAAAATTGCTCGTGGGAATCTGGATGTCCGGGTTCCGATCACTTCGACAGATGAAGTGGGGATGCTGGGGGCGGCGTTTAATCATATGACCGCAGAGCTGGCAGCCTCACGGGATCAACTGGAGGAACGGATCGAACAGCGAACTGCGGAGTTGAATGCGTCACAAAAGAAATTGCGTCGCCAGACGCAAATCCTGCAGTCAATTCTGGACAGTATGGGGGATGGAGTGATCGTTGCAGATCAGGATGGGAATTCCGTTTTCTGGAACCCGGCTGCAGAGCAGATTGTTGGCATCGGTCCGCAGAATGTAGATCCTTCCAAGTGGTCACAGATTTATGGCTGTTACCTGGCAGACGGAGTTTCGATGTGTCCTTCCGAGGATCTGCCTCTGGCGCGGGCCATGCGGGGAGAGTCACTCGATGATTCGATTCTCTTTCTCAAAAATCCCGATATTCCTGACGGAACCTGGATCAGTGTGACTGCACGTCCGTTGAAAAATGATCGTGGTGATCTGCGTGGTGGCGTGATCGTGATGCACGATATTACGGAAGCGAAAGCCACACAGGAAGAACTGGAATCACGCGATAAGAAAAATCGGGCCATTCTGGCGACGACGCATGAAGCGTTCGTCGGTATCGATGAGAACAGTCGAATTTGTGACTGGAATGAACAGGCGGAAGCGACTTTTGGATGGACTCAACAGGAGGTGATTGGACGGTCGCTGGTGGAAACCATCATTCCGGAACGCTATCGATTGCAACATATGCAGGGGGTCGAAAAATTTCTTTCATCAGGTGAAGGCCCTGTTCTTAACAAGCGTCTGGAGCTCTCAGCTCTGCATCAGGACGGCCACGAATTTCCTGTGGAACTGACGATCACTCCCGTACGGCAGGGGGACAATTTCCTGTTTGCGGCCTTTGTGCATGATATTACGGAAGTTAAACGCGCCGAGGAAGAACTCAAACGGGCTAAAGAAGCTGCCGAGGCTGCCAGCCAGGCAAAAAGTGCTTTTCTGGCAACGATGAGTCACGAAATCCGCACTCCCATGAATGCCGTGATTGGGATGACCGAATTACTGCTCGATACCGATCTGAACCCCACCCAGCGGGAATACATGACCATGGTGCAGGAATCGGGGGAATCTCTACTGGCAGTGATCAATGATATTCTGGATTTCTCCAAAATTGAAGCAGGCCGATTCGACCTGGATCAGGCCGCATTCCACCTGAGGGAAAATCTGGGAGATACCATGAAATCGCTGGCTGTTCGCGCGCATCACAAACGCCTGGAACTGGCATTTCATCTGGCGCCGGAGGTTCCTGATACCATTGTTGGTGACCGTTACCGCTTACGACAGATCATTGTCAATCTCGTCGGAAATGCCATCAAATTTACGGATGAGGGAGAAGTAGTCGTAGATGTAAATGTCGAATCTCTATCAGAGAGAGACGTTCTGTTGCACTTCGTCGTGCGTGATACGGGGATCGGAATTCCCAAAAGCAAACAGAAACAAATCTTTCAGGCCTTTGAGCAGGTTGATGAATCGATGGCCCGTCGGTTCAGCGGCACGGGGCTTGGCCTGGCGATTGCTTCCCGCCTGATCAATTTAATGGGGGGGAGAATCTGGGTCATCAGTGAAGTCGATCAGGGGAGTGCATTCCATTTTACGGCTCATTTTGAACTGACACAGGAAGAAGTCCCCGCCAGTGAACCATTGGTTAAAGCCGACCTGGATGGCCTGCGTGTGCTGGTTGTCGATGATAATCTCACCAACTGTCAGATCCTGGAAGAAATGCTCTCTAACTGGAAGATGCAACCTCAAACCGTCACGCGTGGGAAAGATGCTCTGGAAGCGATGCATGCCCGACTTCAGGCGGGTGAACCTTTCGATCTTGTACTGGTAGATGCGAATATGCCGACGATGGATGGGTTCTCGCTGGCGAAAGCAATCAAACAGGATAAGGCACTGGGAAGTGCAGTCATTATGATGATCACTTCCAGCGACCGACGCGGAGAGATCTCCCGTTGCAAGCAACTCGGAATTGCAGCGCACCTGATTAAGCCTCTCAAGCAGTCGGAACTGTTTAACTCGATCGCAGAGACATTGGGAATTAACGGAGCAGATCATCATTCGACGCGATTGAAAACGGCTGAACTGGGTAAGCGTATTCCACCTTTAAAAATTCTGCTGGCAGAAGACAGTATCGTGAATCAGAAACTGGCGCTGGCCCTGCTGCAACCTCATGGTCACGAAATTACTGTCGTGACCAACGGGAAAGAGGCGGTCGAACAGAGAAAAACTGTCCATTTTGATCTCATTCTGATGGATGTCCAGATGCCTGAGATGGATGGTCTGGAGGCGACACGTGAAATTCGAGACTACGAACAGGCAATCGAGGAACATATACCAATCATTGCGATGACTGCACATGCGATGAAGGGAGACCGGGAACGCTGCCTTGAGGCCGGTATGGACGGCTATGTTTCTAAACCGGTGCGTGTGCGGGAGCTGTACCAGATGATTGAAGAAACACTGCAAATAAATGCCCAACTCGCAGCTGTAAAAAATGAGCCCACACCTGAAGAGTCAGAACAGCAGGCTGATTCGATTCAGATGGAACACGAGACAACCCAGGGGGAAGAATCGAGAGAGGAGTTAATCATGAACCCGTCTGAAGAACAGGATTCCCATGATGATGTATTGAACTGGGAGCAGGCGATGGAGAAATCAGAAATACCTGCTGAGGCCTTGAGCGAACTGGGGCAACTGTTTCTGCAGGAAGCCCCTAAACTACTGAACGAAATCCGGGATGCCATACAACAGGGGGATGCTACGTCACTAAGGCGAGCCGCTCATACACTTAAAAGTTCAGCTGCTGTTTTTGAAGCACACCATGCAGCCGATGCCGCTTTAAAGCTGGAGTTACTTGGAAAAGAGGAAAAGCTGATGGAAGCGCGCGAAGCTCTACCTGCCCTGGAACAGGAAGTCGACCGATTACTGCCAGCTGTTTCTGCTCACATTGATTCTACCGCTCTGGAAGGAAATAAATAATGAATGTCGCATCAGGAAGTGGCGTCAAAGTATTGTTCATTGAAGATAACCCGATTCATGTGGGACTGGTGAAAACCCTGCTGGGGGAATCCCGTGCTCCCGTATTTCAATTACAGCATGCAGGATCTCTTCAGGATGGTTTGAAACTGCTCGAAGCAGTTCCGGTCGACATTATTCTGCTGGACTTAACCCTGCCTGACAGCGAGGACCTGGATACGTTCATACGGGTCCGTTCGTTTGCCCCTGCGATCCCAATTGTAATTGTCACGAGCCTGGATGATGTAAAGTTGGCTGCGAAGGCCGTTGAGGCGGGTGCTCAGGATTATCTGGTTAAGACACAGCTGAGCCGAACTTCGCTAACACGTTCTTTGCGTTATGCGATCGAGCGGACACGTGTGCGGGATGCCGAATGGGATTCGCCGATGTTCAGGCTGGCGCAGCGGCAGTTCCTCAAGGCGGCCCAGTATATGGGGCTGGACGATAATATTCGCCAGCGGTTACTGTTTCCGCAACGAACACTGGTCGTGACTCTGCCGTTTCGTCGAGACCATTATACCGAAGTCGAAACCGTGTTCGGCTATCGAGTACAGCACATTCTGACCATGGGGCCTACCAAGGGGGGGATTCGATATCATCAGGATGTCAGCCTCGGAGAAGTTTCAGCACTGGCGATGTGGATGAGCTGGAAGTGTGCCCTGGTGCACCTGCCCTTTGGTGGAGCCAAAGGGGGCGTACGCATCGATCCCACGGGGCTAACCGGGCATGAACTGCAGCGGCTCACCCGACGATTTGCAACCGAAATCAGCCCGATCATTGGACCTGAGAAAGACATTCCGGCTCCCGATATGGGAACCAACGAACGGGTGATGGCCTGGATTATGGATACGTACAGCCAACAGGTAGGGTACTCAGTGCCCGCCGTTGTAACAGGCAAGCCGGTCGTCCTCGGGGGAGCTCGGGGCCGTAATGAAGCGACAGGGAGAGGCGTCGTCTATCTGATTGAAGAAGCGGCCCGGCATCTGAAGATGAATCTCAGTGAATCTACGGCTGTGATTCAGGGGTTTGGGAATGTGGGCAGTCATGCTGCCCAGTTTTTGAGTGATCTAGGCGTGAAAATCATCGGTGTCAGCGATGCAACGACGGGCATCTATAACCGTAATGGGCTTTCGATGTCCTCACTGCTTGAGTATGTGGGTAAGAACCGTTTTCTGGAAGGTTATTCTGAAGGGGATGAAATCACGAACCAGGAACTGCTGGAACTGAAGTGTGATATTTTGGTACCTGCTGCATTGCAAAATCAGATTACAGCAGAAAACGCAGATCGCATTAATTGCCGTCTGCTGGCGGAAGGTGCTAACGGGCCTACTACGCTGGAAGCTGATGAGGTACTCAATGAAAAAGGAGTTTTCATACTCCCTGATATTCTGGCAAACGCGGGTGGGGTGACCGTTTCTTACTTCGAATGGGTGCAGGATACGCAGAACTATATGTGGAGCCTGGATGAAGTCAATCAACGATTGAAACGCATTCTGCAAGATGCGTTTCAGCGTACTTTGAACCGTGCGGAGAAGAACAACGTCGACATGCGGACGGCAGCACTCATGGAAGGGATTGAACGCGTCGCGCAGGCCAAGCTGGCTCGTGGCCTGTTCCCATAAGCGAAAGTGCAAATTCAGCGGGAACCAACAGCCGGATAATAGATAAACTTATTTCTTCTTAGCTGGTTCGACGACATTAACTGTGATCAGTTTCGACCAGGCTGCAAATTTCGTATTGGCAGGAGCTGACCTTGCTTCTGCGGATTTCGCTGATCGGGCCGCTTGTTCTACGAGTTTCTCAGCGCGAGCCAGTTTGTCAGAGGCTGCTTTGGCTTTGGCTTTGGCTGCATCCGCTTTGCTGGACTCAACATCGGCCTTGAGCTGCGCGACCAGTTTTTCGAGTCGCTCCAGTTCGGCTTTCGCAGCCAGACTGGCTGGCAGATTCTGGCGATACTGTGTTACACCCACGCCCAGTAGTGCAAACTGATATCGTCCCGGTTCTGCTTTGAAGTTCCCGTTGGGTCTGAAATCGATGACCAGCTTGCCTTCCGTGTCTTTCTCTCCGATATTTACGGTAGGAGGATTGCGTTGGATACCAAACAGTTCGTGCGGCTCTATCGTCAGGTTACCCGTTCGATTCCCGCTACCAGTCAGCTTGATGGGAATCTCCAGTTTTTGATTCAATTCAACGGTCCACTCTTTATCCTCTGCTGGGGAAATGATGACGGGCACCGTCTCATGTTCATTGACAGCCAGAGGCATGCTTGTGGTGAGCCGGGAGCGAACACGAATCGCATCGGCAAAGATGTGGCCCCAGATCAGGGACGCAAACTGTGCTTCTTTCACCACAGATTGACCATTGATCTGGGCAGTTCCCTTGATCTGGATTTCACCAGCCCATGTCTTGGCTGATTCATCTGCTGAGAGGATCAGAATTCCATGGTCGGCCTTTCCACTGAGCGTCAGAGGTTGGGCAGTGACGCCGTTTGGAAGGTTCTCTGCTGTTACAACGATATCTCCGGTAAAGCCATCCTGACGAGGAGCGACAATCCGCACTCCCCAGTTGGCCCCTCGTCGGAGCAGGGGGGTGACAGAGTAACCCGTACGATTGGTAGGCAGCGGGCGTTCTGTGGTCGCGATCAGATGAAAGTCAGGCTTGGGTTCTCGAATCGCCAGACGATAAAGATCTTTTGCGCTGCCTCCTCCAAACTGATTGACGATCGTCACCATGTACTCCCCATCCTGTTCTGCGACGAACGAGACCGCCGCATCAGTTGTGTCGAGGTTAATCGCATTTTTATTGTGGGGGCTGAAATAGGAAGCCAGGTCGTCATTTTCTGTCACGGTCTTCACGCTGACTTCACCAGCTGGTGAGCGGGTCAATTGTTGCACGATCAGTAACGGATCCACTTGAGACGCCATCCGGTCTGCGATGGCTTCAATCCAGTAGGTTTTTCCTTTCTCTGCACGAAAGACAAACTGATCTTCGTCATTCGGCTGATCGAATCGTCCGGCAATTTCCGTCGGGATCGAAACGTTCTGCCGGTCCAGATGGGCCTGCTCCTGAGCCACAGGGGCTGTCGCATAACCGATCTTGATCCTGTTGGAATTCTCCAGCTGAAAATCAAAACCATCCAGCAGCCCCTGGCGTGGTTTACCCGGTTGAAAACGATCGGCGGGACCTGCTACATCAGGGAGTGTGATTTCCACTTCCACCGATTCCAGCTTGTGACCGTTGAGCTCCGCAGATTTTCCGTAACTGCCACCAGGAAGGTTGCGACCATATACGGTGTAAGTTTGTGTGGAACCCGGTTCGCCAGCAGGAGGGTAAATGAAATCAATATGAGGGCGATTAGAAATCTCCAGACGATAAAAATGTTCTGAGCCCCCTCGGTAGAGAATGTCAGAAATCGCCAGATAATATGTGGCATCCTGTTGGGACAGGATTTCGACAAACGAATCCCGGCCGAACCAGTCGCGGTTGCGGGTGATTTCGCGACCTTCGGAATCGTAAACAATAATCTGGCCATCCAGGCGTGAGTCGATACGCTGTGCCAGTAGTTCTACGAGAATCCGCTCTCCCGCTTTTACCTTCAGCTGATACCAGTCGATTCCGCGGGAGGGAACATCACCTGAGATTACGGAATTGACTTCCACAGGCATGGCCGATTCGCGGGTAGCATGATTGCCGGTTTCCGCAATTTCCCGGCTATCAGCTTCAGCCACCACAAATGGGCGTGCCGTCGAAAGACCAAAGTAAGAAACGACGCGTGCCTCGTAGATACCCGGAGGAACGTCAGTGGCGACGGAAACTTCAAAGCGGGATACCTGCGGCCGAGGGGCCGGATGAAATTCATCAGCAGGCAGTATTACTGGTTTCGCTTTGATACCTGGATGGGAGAAGCGCAGTTCGGATGCATCATCCAGGTTGGAACCAATGATGCTAACTTCGAGGGTCTTCCCTGCCGGGGCAGCAAAGGGACGCAGCTGCCTCAAATCTGCCGTGGGTAGCTGGGCATCCACCAATTGCGAGTGCAGACTGCTTAACAGCAGGAAGAGCAACGGACAAAGTGCAGGGATGAACCTGGTGCTGGTTTTCATATTTGCTTCACAGTAACTGTTAATGGTTGAACAGGAACTCTTTTGTATTGATGATCACCCAGATAAGATCTTCATAGGCCTGTTTCTCAGCCTGTTCGAGAGATAATTTCCTGGGATCTGCCTTCGACTGATTCCGTTTTTTCTGCAGATGAGCCAGCCCTGTCTCAAGTTCATTTTCATTGGGAGATCGCGAAAGAGCATGCAGATACAGCTCTTTGATGCGTGTCTGATCGTCCCTGTTTTTGTCACGGGCCAGCTGGACTGCCTGGCCGTCAGAGGCGGAAAGAATCTGTTGGATCGTATCGGAGTTGATCAGATGCAGGCTTTGTGCCAGATCCGCATTGGCGGTGCGCTCACATTCACAGGCCGTGTCCATCTGCGGCCGACCAAAGACCCGCAGAAAAAATGACTCGACGTTGGCTGAATCATCGGGTAAGGCGACTGCCCGAACTCCCACCGGCTGGTGATTGAAATTGTTCTTAGAACCCGCAACATCATTCATCGCATCCAGCATCATCTCGGCTGGCAGCCGTCGAGGATAGTAGCGCGCGTAATTCTGCTCATCACTTTGATTGTACTGATTCGGAAAAGAGCTGAGTTGATAGGTTCGGCTGTTACAGATGGTGCGGCAGATCGCTTTCAGGTCATAATTCGATTTGACGAATGATTCTGCCAGCTGATTCAAGAGTTCAGGGTGCGTGGCCGGATTTGTGATCCGAATGTCATCTTCTGGTTCTACCAGACCTCTGCCGAAAAAATGTTTCCAGTAACGATTCACCAGCATTTTGGCAAAGAAGGGGTTCTCGGGATCTGTGACCCAGTTAGCCAGATCGATACGCGGATCCCGTTCAGCAGGGATGTCCAGGGCTGCTCCATCCAGGGGTGTTGGTTTGAGTTCCCGATTGGTATTCGGGTTTTTGGCAACCGCGACGATTCGTTTATGGTAAACGATGTCGTCTTCCGGCAGCTTATAAACTTCTTTGCGTCCCAGTGTGTTGAAGAATGCCTGAAATCCGTAGAAATCGTCCTGGCTCCATTTTTCATAGGGGTGATGGTGGCACTGCGCACATTGAATGCGGACCCCCAGGAAAACCTGGGCGATGTCTGACATCTGATCTTTGGGATCTTTAACGGCTCGGTACCATGAGACGGCAGGATTAGTTCCCGACTTGCCTCGGGCTGTAATCAGCTCTGTCACGAATTCGTCATAAGGTTTGTTCGTGGCCAGACTGGTGCGGATCCAGGCATGAAAGCCGAATGTCTCCCGGGCAACCTGTTCCAGATTTCCACCAGCCTTGTTGCGTAATATGCCTGCCCATTTAGACGCGAACAGATCTGCGTAACCCGAACTGTCCAGCAGCTCGTCGATCTTCCGTGCTCGTTTATCGGGACTCTGATCAGCCAGAAAAGATTGTGTCTGCTCTAAAGTGGGGATCCGCCCTGTGATATCCAGAGTCACCCTGCGGAGAAAGGTGGAATCATCACATCGTTCTGAAGGGGGAAGTCCGAGCACTTTCAGCTTCGCAAAAACATGCTGGTCGATAAAGTTCTCTGGAGTTGGCAAGTCAGGCGTGGGTTGGCCTAGAGGAATGGTCGTCATAAAAACGGCGACCTGTTCCTGGAAACGGATCATGATTGATGTTGTGCCGGTCTGGTCTTTTAATGTCACCAGTCCATGCTTGTCGACTGCTGCCATCTTAGGCTGGTTTGGTTTGAATTCCGCCAGACGGGTAATGTCCTGTTTCGTTCCATCAGAGAAATAAGCAGTGACGACCAGTTGCTGTGTAGCCTGTTTGGGCAGGACACGGACTTGAGGAAATATTTCGATGTGCGTCACCGTTGGTTCTTTTTCCGGATCATACCGCATCCCTTCTCGGATCCAGCGGGCGATCAGTCTGATTTCTGCTCCATCCGCCTTGAACCGACTTCCTCCACCATGAGGTACTGTACCAGCCGCTTTTTGTAACAAGAGACTGGTTTCTGGTGCTGCCGGGTTAATCCGGCGTCCAAGAGATTCTTTCGTGATGTACTCAAAGTCATTGCCCGGTTCAAAACCCAGTAAAGACAAATGGAAGTTGTTTTTCCCAGAAGGCGTGCCATGGCAGGCGCCACTGTTACAACCACCCCGCGTGAGTTGCGGGATGACGTCATTGTAAAAGCTGACCGGACGACGCTGTTCGAACGAAGAAACGCGTACCGGGATTTTGAGGAAACGTTTCGAATCCAGAGAGGCGGTAATGGTAGCAGACCCGTTGGACAGGGGGCTGACATATCCGGTGGGGCTGACCAAAGCGATACCCTCTGGTTCAACCTGATATTTCACACTCCGCGTGACATCGCTTAAGGAACCCGACTGGTCTTTGTGTGTGATTAATAATTGCTGACGGGCATCGGGATCTGATAATTCAATCCCCTGGTCCTGATTCGGCAGATAGACTTCCAACTCAGCCGCATGGGAAGATTTCTCCAGCCTCCCCAAGAGGATGCCTGCGAATAAAACAATCAGCAGAAAATAATGCTTCAATTTCATCGATCTTCCCAAGATATCTGGAATCTGGAGGTTCACCCGGAGTGACTCTGTAAATAGCTCCTTAACTGGTCTGCCAATCAGTATTTAGGGGATGGCAGTCAGTTTTAGAATGAATTCCGGGAGAATCTGAAATTAAATTGAACTTGAATTTCTATTCTAAACGATGCAATATACATTACAATACGTTGATGCGTACTTGTTAAGAAAATGCTCAGACGGCAATATTTCGATCGGGATGATGAATTCATGAGTGCCAAATCCAGAAATCAGCGTTGTGCAGGACCGATGAAACGTCGCACCTTCCTGGAAATCGGTGGGGCAAGTATGCTTGGTCTGAGTATGACTGATTTGCTCCGTCAGCAGGCACTTGCCAGTCCTACTGGAAACGCAACTGACGATACGGCCGTGATTTTCGTCTGGTTGCCGGGTGGCCCCCCTCATATGGAAACATATGATATGAAGCCGGGGGCACCAGTCGAGTACCGTGGGGAATATTCACCGATTCATACTAATGTTCCCGGTCTCGACGTCTGCCAGATGCTGCCACAGCATGCGAAAATTGCAGACAAGTTTACGTTGATTCGTTCGATTCATCATGAGTTTGCCGATCATGGTGGCGGACATAAGCGGCTCATGACCGGCCGTGTTCCTGCAACTCCAGTGGGCACAATTAATGACGCCCCAGCTGTAAATACAATTGTGAAGAAAATGCTGGAGCAACCGGGGAATGAAATGCCGGTCTGTGTGACTGAGGTTGACTCTTCCCGTGCGTCCATTGATACCTTTGCTATGGGGCCCGCTTATCTGGGACCATCATCAACTCCATTTATGGTAGCCGGCAACCCCAGCGATCCCGATTTCAAAGTACAGAATATCGGCGTGAAATCAGCGATGGAAACGCGGCTCGATGACCGAATTGCCATGCTGAAGGGGATCGATAATTTCCGTCGTGATGTAGACAAAAGTGGTTCGATGGAAGCCATGGACAGTTTTAACCGTCAGGCCATCGACATGTTGACCAGTGAAAAAGTCCGTCGGGCTTTTGACCTTTCACAGGAACCCAAGGAAGTCCGTGATCGATATGGCTGGAATGCGTACGGTCAACGGGCTGTATTAGGTCGGCGTCTGGTCGAGTCAGGTGTCAGGTTTGTCACGATGGTCTGGGAACATCCATTCCCGGGGAGTAAAACTCCCAAGACGGCAGCTTATAACTGGGACTCTCACGCTGTGAATGCGCATCTCTTCAAGGACTGCGAATGGCGACTGCATCCCTATGACCAGGCCGTTTCTGCTCTGATCGAAGACCTCTATCAACGGGGACTCGACCGACGAGTTCTGCTGGTAGTGACGGGCGAGTTTGGTCGGACTCCGAAGCTTTCAGTTCAGCGGGGAACTCAGACTGGTGTCATGCAGCCCGGTCGAGACCACTGGCCCAAAGCGATGTCAGTACTGGTTTCCGGAGGTGGAATGCAGACCGGTCAGGTGATCGGCGCGACCAACCCGAAAGGGGAATACCCGGTCGAACGCCGCCTGACTCCCAACGATCTCTGGGCCACCGTTTATCGGCACCTGGGAATTGACCATGAGCATATCCTGCACGATTTGCAGGGTCGTCCGGTTCCCATTCTGCCCTTCGGAAAGCCGATACGCGAACTGCAGCCAGTGTCTGCCTGAGCAGTCAGTGAGCGTACTTTTCAATCCTGTATTTAAATCAGAGGGACGGTGCGCCTTCCGCTGACCCTGTTACTAGTTGCGACCCTGAGAGTTCACTGCTATCGTGGTAATTCAAAAACTCTCGAAGGGATCGAACGTGATGTCGCAGTCGTCAGATTCAATTACGCAAACATGGAAAATTCCGCTCCGTGAGACAGTCGATGTGGCTGTGATCGGTGGTGGTTCGGCTGGTGTGGCTGCAGCGACTGCTGCTGCCCGGAACGGAGCGTCCACTGTGCTGGTCGAACGCTATGGTTTCCTGGGAGGCACATCGACGGCGGGAATGGTTGGTCCTTTCATGACCTCCTACACGCCGGACGGGAAGCGGCAACTGGTGGCCGGTATCTTTCAGGAAGTCATCGATAAAATGGTCCAGATGGGCGGGGCCGTCGATCCCTCTACGACAGAAGCTGGTTCTGCCTGGGCTTCTTTTATTGATCTCGGACATGCCAATGTGACCCCCTTTAGTGTCGAAGCACTGAAAATGGCGGCCCTGGAAATGGTCTGTGAGGCAGGGGCACGGATCCGGTTCCATACCTCGTTTGTCGATGTGGTGATGCGGGATCAGCAGATTGATGGGATTGTGATTCTGGATAAGGCCGGTCTGGGACTGCTCCGGGCGCGAACTGTGATTGATACCTCCGGCGATGGCGATATCGCTGCCAAGGCCGGAGCCCCCTTTGAAGTGGGACGTAAGGCGGACGGCAAAATGATGCCGGTGACGCTGTTTCTGACGATTGGCAATGTCAATGACGAACGTGTAATTGCCTGGATGAAGGAGCATGAAGTTCTGCATCCGGGGGAGCGGTTGTTTGAATGTATTGTCAAACAGGCCCGGGAAAGCGGTGACTGGACGCTGGAACGCGAGTTCCTGAATATTTATCGTGAGCCGACACCGGGGCAGTGGCGGGTCAACACGACCCGTGTCCAGAACGTGGATGGTACGAATCCCGATGATCTGTCCCGGGCGGAAATCGAGAGTCGGCGTCAGGCATGGGAACTGATTCGATTTTTCCGATCCCATTGTCCCGGCCTGGAAAATGCACAACTGCTGGCTACGGGAACTCAAGTCGGAGTCAGGGAAACACGTCATATTCTGGGGGACTATGTGCTCAATGGGGCTGATGTGCTCGAAGGGCGGAAGTTCGATGATTCAATTGCCCAGTGCTCTTATCCGATCGACATTCACGACCCCCAGGGACCCCGGGGAAGGCTGGAAGGGATTCACGCCGATCATTATGAAATCCCCTATCGCTGCCTGGTGCCACGCGATGTGGAGAACCTCCTGGTGGCCGGCCGTCCGATTTCAGCAGATCACGAAGGGGCCGCATCAGCGAGAGTGATTCCTCCCTGCTATGCCACCGGTCAGGCTGCGGGGACAGCAGCGAGCCTGGCAATCAGGCAGGGAGTAACCCCGCGCGACGTGGATGTCGACCAGTTAAGAACGACATTAAGCGAGCAGGGAGCCATTGTCTGAGTTCGACTTCAGACCAACCGAATGCCACTGAGTGCGACTTCTGAATTAACAGTAAAACCAGGAAGCGAGGTAACCCGTGAGTCAGTCAAAGGCGGTTCGATGGGGCGTGATAGGGCTAGGATGGTTCGGTGAAGTTCATGCCGATAATCTGGCAGAGATGCCGGATATTGAATTGACCGCACTCTGTACTCGCAGACCAGACCGATTGAACGAAGTAGCCGACCGGCTGAATGTATCGAGACGCTACACGGACTATCACGAATTGCTGGCCGACCCTGATATCGATGTGGTGAGTATTACCACCCACATTTATGATCACCGTGAAATCGCCATTGATGCCTTGCGGAGTGGTAAGCATGTTTTGCTGGAAAAACCGATGGCGCCCACACTAGCGGACTGCGAGCTGATTCTGGAAGCTACCGATGCGTCAGACGGATTATTCATGGTGGGGCACATCTGCCGGTTTGATCCCCGAGTGACTATCGCGAAGCAGGCGATCGAAGAGGGACGGATCGGAAATATCATTTCGATGCATGCCCGTCGCAATCTGTCGAAGGCCATTGGAGAAACGGTGCTCGATGATATTTCGGCACTGATGGGCGATGGAATTCATGATGCGGACCTGATGCTCTGGTTCAGTCAGGCAAATGTCTCCACGGTCTATGCTCAGGAAGTCCATCCCGGCAAGAACAAATTTGCGGATGCCGGCTGGTCGATTGCCAGGTTGGACAGTGGTGCGGTCGCTGTGGTTGAGTCGGTCTGGCATTTGCCGGAATCCACTCCGTTTACGATTGATGCCCGTATGGAAATCATCGGCACGGAGGGGGCGCTCTACATCAACTGTGGTGAGGCGGGCCTGGCGATACACGATGCGCAGGGTGTGAAACTGCCCGATACGATGTACTGGCCCCGTCCCCTGGGGAATTATTTTGGAGTGTTAAAGGAAGAGTTGCGCTATTTTGCCAACTGCGTCCGCAAGGGTGAATCACCTCAGCGGATCACACCCGCTGAATCTGCTGCCGCTGTCGCCTGGATGGAAGCAGCTACGGAGTCGGCACGCACAGGGACGGTCATTACATTTTGATCTGTCACTATGCTGAAGGACAGGTAATGGGATCATGCCGGTTATGCATTTCGCGTAACTTAATCGGGGTCAGAGCGAAACAAACATCCACATACGAGCTCAAAAGCGGGACAGAGCGTCTCTCTTGAGAGATTCTACTGGATTTTTCGCAAATATCTTAGTATTATATATTAAATGCTCGTTGATCTGACTTTGATTTTATCTCACTGAGTGAGATACGAGTTTTCTCGCCTGAATTCTCTCCTGATGTGTAAGTTTTAAATACTTGCATCCTCAAATTTAACACACACATTTTCACTGTGATTTTTCTGGTTCTATCCAGTTAGAACACCGATGGTAATTGTATGATTGATATGAAAAGACGAATTCTCTGTTTGCTAGTTCTCATATCAGCAGTCGCGCTGACGACACCGGCCCAAGCCAACCCGGCTAATCGGCAGGCATTTGTTCGCTACTTTGGCAAATACCTGGCACAGGGACTGAATTCCTGTGGTACCTGTCATGTGGGCGATCATGCAGAAGGTGCTGAATCTCTGGACGATTTTCCGCACAATCCCTTCGGGAATCAGTTGCGTGAAACCGCAGACAAACTGCTGGAGCAAAATCAGGACGCGGATCTGGCTCTGCGACTGAAACTGATCGCCGATCAGGATGCCGACGGCGATGGCTTTACAAACCTGCAGGAAGTTCTCAGCGGGACTGCACCCGGTGATAAAACAAAATTCCCGGCTGCTGTCTCGAAGAAAAAAATGGAACAGTTGACGGCAGAGTTTAACGAATTCCAGAACCGCTATGCCTGGAAACCCTTTAAGCCAGTTCGTCGTCCGGAAGTTCCGGTGGTGGCCGACGTCAACTGGCCGCGGAATCCCATCGATCAATTCATTGCTGCCGGTCACGAACAGAAAGGTTTGAAACGCGCTGCGGAAGCCAGTCCAGAAGTTTTACTGCGTCGGGTTTATCTCGACTTGATTGGCTTGAATCCAACACCTGAGGAAATCCGCGCGTTTCTGGAAGACGCCAAGACGAACGACAAGGCTTATGAAGCGGTCGTTGATCGCCTGTTGAATCACCCCGCTTACGGCGAGCGTTGGGGCCGGCACTGGATGGATGTCTGGCGTTACAGCGACTGGGCCGGTTACAAGGATGCCCTGCGTGTGAGCCAGCGACATATCTGGCACTGGCGCGACTGGATTATTGAATCGCTCAATGCCGAAAAATCTTACGATCAGATGCTGACCGAAATGCTGGCAGCAGACGAACTGAAGCCGGATGACTGGGATACACTTCGGGCAACCGGTTATCTGGCACGCAATTACCACGCGGAACGCGACCAGTGGATGGATGACGTCGTCAAACATACGTCTCAGGCATTCCTGGGAATTACCGTCGGGTGTGCGAAATGCCACGATCACATGTATGATCCAATCAAGCAGACTGAATACTATCAGATGCGGGCTATTTTCGAACCGTATCACGTTCGCACGGATCGTGTGGAAGGCGTACTGGATGTCTCTAAAAACGGGATTCCTCGTGCCTACGATCGCTCCTTGACGTCGAAAACCTGGTTCCTGGAAGCCGGCGACGAGCGACGTCCGGTAAAAGACAAAAGTATTACTCCGGGAGTGCCCGAATTCCTGGGGGGCAAATATGAAGTCGAGCCGGTCTCACTGCCGCTGGTAGCCAGTCAGCCTGCACAGCGTGAGTTTGTCAAACAGGATCTGCTCGATCAGGCCAGAGGGGCTATGGAGCAGGCTAAGGCACCGGAACAGCGGGCTGCTGCAGAAAGTGCACTGGCAGTACTCGAAGCTCAGTTTGCTATCGAAGCGATAGAAGTAGCCGGCGACAAAAAATCGGATGCCTGGAAAACGGCAGCACAGAATCTGGTGAAGTTGCAGCGTGAGGCAGCCGTTGAAGAGGCCCAATGGGAATTAACTTCTGCTATCCAACAGCAGGAACAGGCCACCGCGGCGCTCAAGAAAGCTGAGAAAGGAAAGAAGAAATCGAGTATCAGCAAAGCGAAGCAGCAGTTGAAAAAAGCGGAGCAGGCTCACAAGGCGGCAGAAACTCAACTCAAAAAAGCAGAGGATGCAGCCAAAGAGAAACCGACAACGAAATATACACCGCGTAAACAGTCCAAGTATCCGGAAAGCAGCACAGGACGTCGACTGGCGTTTGCCCGCTGGCTGACCGATCGTCAAAATCCGTTGACGGCCCGTGTGGCGATGAATCATATCTGGTTGCGACATTTTGGTCAGCCGATAGTTCCAACCGTCAATGAGTATGGCGGAAACGGCCGTGAACCGACTCACCCCGCATTACTTGACTGGCTGGCAGCAGAATTCATGGATCGCGAGTGGAGCATGAAAGAGATGCACCGGTTGATCGTCACCAGTGCAACTTATCGAATGGCAGGGACTGGCGCCCCGGAAAACCATGCGATCGACCCCGATAATCTTTTCCTCTGGAAAAAATCGGCGCGGCGGATGGAAGGTGAAATCGTGCGGGATAACCTGCTTTACATTCCCGGTCGACTCGACGCTGCGATGGGAGGCCCGGACATTGATAACCACCAGGCCCAGGATTCACGTCGTAAGAGTATCTATCTCCGGCACGCACATGAAAAACTGGTTGAGTTCGTACAGATCTTTGATGGTCCCAGTGTTTCTGAGTGTTATATGCGGGAGACGAGTGTGCAACCGCATCAGGCACTGGCGCTGGCCAACAGCAAACTGACCTTTCTGGCGAGCGAAGCCCTGGCCTCTCAAATTGAAGAGAAGAGCACCGGGGATATGGATGCATTTATCGAAGAGGCTTACCTGCGAATTCTCTCGCGTCGGCCGGATGAAGTTGAGCATCAGCTCTGTCGAGAATATCTGCTGGCGTCTGTCAAGGCAGAGGGCAGTCAACCGACCAGGGATCAGTATGAAAAACTGATTACCGTATTATTCAACCATAATGATTTTGTCACGATTCGCTGATGAATCCTGACCCGAATGGGATTGGAAAGTAATAGAATGTTTAATTCACCCCAGATGAACCGTCGCACGTTTTTAAACGACACCGGCATGGGAATGACGGGTATGGCGCTCTCTTCGCTCCTATTTCAGGAAGGCGAACTGCAGGCTGCGGAAGCGGGACTGGTTCCTCACATGGTGCCGCGCGCCAAGTCGGTGATCTGGATCTTTCTGATTGGTGGTCTCAGTCACCTGGAAAGTTTGGATCCGAAGCCGGCACTCAATAAATATGCCGGGAAGTCGATTGATGAAACTCCCTACGCAGAATCAGTGTTGAATAAGGACAAGATCAACAAGATCCTGCTCGACCCGTCCAAGCAGAAACGTGAAGTTTTCAAAGCCATTATGCCTTTGCAGACAGGCTATAAAAAATATGGCGAAAGTGGTCTGGAAATCAGCGACTGGTTCCCGAATCTGGGGACCTGTGCGGATGACCTGACGCTGGTTCGCTCCATGTGGACGATCGACAACAACCATGGTGCCCAACTGACCTATCATACCGGCCGCAAAATTACGGAAGGTGCCTTTCCGACCGTGGGTTCCTGGGTCAGTTATGGTCTGGGAACGGCCAACCAGAATCTGCCGCACTATGTCGTGCTGGGGAACCCGAGCGCTGACTGTTGTGGCGCCGCCTGGACACACGGTTCTTCTTATTTGGGGCCGGAACATGCGGGTGTCCGGATGGAAGTGGATCCGAAAGATCCGCTCTCGTTTGTGCGCTCTGCTGATGATTCATTGACTCCCTCGGAACAGCAGGAAATGTTCGGCCTGCTGGGGAAACTGAACCGACACGCCGGAATTCAATACCCGGATGATAAAAACCTGAAAGCACGGATCAAGTCATACGAGCTTGCTTTCCAGATGCAGTCCGCCGTTCCCGAAGTCATGGCTTTTGAAGAAGAGTCACAGCATGTGCAGGAGCTGTATGGTCTGAATCAGTCAACCACAAAAAGCTTCGGTGAGAAATGTCTGGCGGCCCGGCGTCTGACCGAACGTGGTGTACGGTTCATCCAACTGTTTCATGGCTACCGTGGTAATGCCGGTGCCTGGGATTCTCATCGTGATATTAAACGCCTGCATTCACAGCTTTCGGGGCAGGTCGATCAGCCGATTGCCGGTCTGATTAAAGACCTCAAGCAGCGTGGTCTGCTGGATGAGACCATGATTGTGATCGGCTCTGAATTCGGACGAACCCCTGGTGCAGAACACCGTAATGGGAACAGCAGTGTCCAGGGGACAGGCCGCGATCATCATCCTCATGGATTTAGTGTGGCGATGGCCGGTGGCGGAATTAAAGGAGGCCACATTCATGGTGCGACCGATGAACTCGGGTTCCACGCTGTCGAAGACAGGCACTATGTGACCGACCTGCACGCCACGGTATTACACCAGATGGGCCTGGATACGACCCGGCTCAACTATCCCGGTAGACAGCGTCTGGAACGGGATTACGGCGAAGTGATCCACGACATTATCAGTTAAGTCGGGCCCCATTGCTGGTTACGCTTGATTCCCGGGAGAGCATACGTCGGCAGATTGACGAGATCTGCTTGCAGGTGGTCTGAGCACAGCCTACACTATAGGTTTAATGCTGTTTCGATTGTTTTACTAATGTCCAGACCAGCATCCCTGCCTGAATTCTTATAGTCAGCTGTAACTTCTGCAGACTCACGCCGCACTGATTTCAGCCGGAAAGATATGAGCTCAGATTCTTCAAACACGAGTTACAGCTGAGAGAGCAGCCCAGGGTGTCTGTCCTGTGAGGGGGAGGTAATCAATGAGACTCGGGCTCGCGTCTGTTTTCTGTATTTGCCTGATCATCAGGCCCGTCTGGGGGGAGACCCCGATCCAGTTCAATCGGGATATCAGACCGATTCTTTCGGACAAATGCTTTGCCTGCCACGGCCCGGATGAGAAAACACGGGAAGCCGATCTGCGTCTGGACGATCGTGATTCTGCGCTGCATGACCTGGGAGGAACACGGGCGATTGTCGCCGGCAAGGCCGATGAGAGCGAACTGATCCACCGCATCACTGCCAGCGATGAAAGCCTGTTGATGCCCCCGGCTGAGCATGGCAAGCCTTTGAGCAAGGCTGAAATTGAACTGCTGCGGAAGTGGATCAATCAGGGGGCAGCCTACCAGCGGCACTGGTCCCTGACACCCTTGGTAAAGCCTGCTGTGCCTGAGCTGAATGAGAAGCAGACTCTGCATCCGATTGACGCTTTCATCCAGCAACAACTCAAGGAAAATGGATTTGCTCCTTCACCGGAGGCGGAGCCGAGAACGCTGGTCCGCCGCCTGTCTTTTGATCTGACCGGACTGCCTCCCGATCCATCGGTAGTGGCAGCCTATACTGCGCATCCAGACGACGCAGCATACGAAAAACTGGTGGATGACTATCTGGATTCTCCCCATTATGGTGAGCGACTGGCACTCTACTGGCTGGATCTGGTGCGTTATGCGGATTCTCTGGGGTATCACGGCGATCAGGTCAGGAGTGTGTCCCCGTATCGAGATTATGTCATCAACGCGTTCAACAGCAATAAACCCTTCGATCAGTTTACGATTGAGCAACTGGCAGGTGATCTGCTGCCTGAAGCTACGCTCTGGCAGAAGGTGGCTTCGACGTATAACCGGTTGAATCGTGCTTCTGGAGAAGGGGGAGTGCAACCTAAGGAATACCTGGCGAAATATTCTGCCGATCGAGTACGCACCACGGGCTCCGTCTGGCTTGGTTCCACGGTCGGGTGTGCGGAATGCCATGATCACAAATTTGATCCTTTTACGACGAAAGACTTTTATCGGTTCGCTGCTTTTTTTGCGGACATTAAAGAGCAGGGGATTGTGAGTGGTGCCCGACACATCGAGCAGTTGCCGGTGCCGAATCCGGAACAGGCTCGCCTGTCAAAAGAATTAGAGGCTGCAATCAAACAGGCGGAACAGAATTATAATCGGGAAACCCTCGAATTAACCGCCGCCCGACAGGAGTGGGAACAACAGGTCCAGGCCGATTTCGAGCGCTGGACACTGCTTAAGCCTCAGGAAGTGCGCTCAACAGGAGACGCGAAACTAAAAGTGCTCGAAGATGGCTCGATTCTGGCCAGTGGCAAGAATCCGGATCAGGATGAATATGTGCTGGAAATCAGCGACAGCCCGGTTCCTGTCACAGGCCCCGTAGCGCTGAAACTGGAGCTGTTGCCTGATCCTTCTCTTCCTCGCAAGGGGCCGGGACGTGCTGGGAATGGGAACCTGGTGGTCAACGCAGTGCAGTTGATGGTGGGGAAGCAGAAAGTCAAATGGGAGAAAGCCGTCGCTGCTCATTCACAAAATGGGCACACTCCTCAGAATGTCGCTGAGGAATCTGGGACCGGCTGGGCGATTCTACCGCAAATTGGAAAACGGAATCACCTGCTGCTGTCAGGGACGGTTGCCGATTCCAGTGAGAAACGACCGGGAGAAGGGACTCCTTCCTGTCAGATTCGCATTATTCAGCGGCATGGAAACGGGCATAACCTGGGGCGGTTTCGATTGTTTATTTCCTCTGATTCGAGTGTGATTCAATCAGGATTCGCATTGTCTGATGAAATCCAGAAAGTGTTGAAAGTCAAACCTGAAGCGCGTTCCGCTGAACAGCAAAAACAACTGGATACTGCGTTTCGAGAATCAACACCACTGTTAAAAGAGAGCCGTGAACAACTGGCTCGATTAAGACAGCAGCAGGCGCAGTTAAAGAATCAGATTGTCACGACGCTGGCGACAACAGCCACGACGCCGCGTACCATGCGGGTCCTGCCACGCGGAAACTGGATGGATGATTCCGGCGAAATTGTGGATCCCGGTGTGCCTCACTTTTTGTCACAGCTTGATTTGCCGGAGAAGCAGCGGGCGACCCGCCTGGATCTGGCACGATGGATGACATCGCGCAAGAATCCGCTAGTAGCACGCACCTTTGTGAATCGACTGTGGATGCTCCTGTTCGGACAGGGACTGGCTCGTACGGTTGATGATCTGGGTTCACAGGGAGAGATGCCGACACATCCTGAACTGCTCGACTGGCTTGCCTGTGAATTTATTGACAGTGGCTGGGATGTTAAGCACATGGTACGGCTGATCGTGACTTCGCATACCTATCGTCAGTCTTCTTCCTGGGCAGACGCATTACGGGAGCGTGATCCGTATAATCGCATGTATGCACGTCAGTCGCGCTGGCGATTGGAAGCGGAAATGATTCGCGATAATGCCCTGCAGGTCAGTGGACTTCTAAATCTGCAAATCGGAGGCGAGAGTGCCAAACCTTATCAGCCAGCCGGCTATTGGGCACAATTGAATTTTCCCAAGCGGACCTACCAGGCAGACAAGGGAGACCAGCAATATCGTCGGGGGTTATACACGCACTGGCAACGCACGTTTCTGCATCCCAGTTTACTTGCATTCGATGCGCCAGCACGTGAAGAATGTACGGCGCAGCGTTCCCGATCCAATACGCCACTGCAGTCGCTGGTATTATTAAATGACCCGACTTTTGTGGAAGCGGCCCGGGTACTGGCGACGCGCGTGATTCAGAAATACCCGGAGAAACAGTTTGACTCACAGTTGAAGTGGCTGATGCAACAGGCGTTGACGAGGGAACCACGGCAGGTCGAAATCAAGCTGTTGAAGAATCTGTATGAGGAAGATCTGCAGGCATATCGTCAGTCCTCAAAAGCGGCAGAAGAGATTCTGTCTGTCGGTTTAAATCCTGCGCCTGAGAAAATCGATCAGGCGGAACTGGCTGCCTGGACGAGTGTGTCACGCGCTGTTTTGAATCTGCATGAATTAATCACACGTTATTAAACTGAGGAATTCTCCATGTCAAATCTGGATGTTACACGACGGAGTTTTCTGCGTCAGTCTGCGCTCGGAATCGGGCCGGCGGCTTTATTGTCGTTGTTATCACAGGATGCCCAGTCCAGTGATCTGGGGCAGGGGGTGATCGGGAAACCGCATTTCCCACCGCGGATCAAACGAGTTATTCATCTCTGTATGGCGGGAGGACCGTCTCATCTGGAAACATTTGATGACAAGCCGACGTTGCGCGAGATGCACGGCAAACCGATGCCGGAATCCCTGACGAAGGGGCAGCAGGTTGCACAGTTGCAGGGACGCGAACTCAAATGCTTTGCTCCGCAATTCGAATTTAAAAATTTTGGCGAAAGTGGCCAGCGGGTCTGTAGTCAGTTCCCCCAGATTGGATCTGTGGCGGACGACCTGTGTATTATCCGGTCGATGTATACGGACCAGATTAACCATGATCCCGCCCATACGCTGTTCAATACCGGTTCCTCGCAGGCAGGACGCCCCAGTATGGGGTCGTGGCTTCTGTATGGCCTGGGACAGGAATGTGATGATCTGCCCGGTTATGTTGTGTTGACCAGTGTCGGGAAGGGGGGACAGGCACAGCCGATTGCTGCCCGGCAATGGCACAGCGGGTTTCTCCCCTCACGCTTCCAAGGCGTTCAGTTTCAGTCGACGGGGGCATCGGTACTTTACCTGAACCGACCTGATGGCGTGTCGATGCAGCAGCAGAAGCGACTCGTGCAGACGGTCAACCAGTTGAATCACAGCTTTGATGATCTGGTGCAAGATTCGGAAATCGCCACCCGGATCGGGCAGTACGAAATGGCATTTCGAATGCAGACCAGTGTGCCGGGATTGATGGATCTGGGGAGTGAAACCAAAGAGACCTTAACAGCCTACGGGACTGAAGGGGGCGATGGAACCTATGCTTCCAACTGTCTGCTTGCAAGGCGACTGCTTGAACGTGGTGTGCGTTTTGTGCAGTTATATCACCGAGCATGGGACCATCATGGCGGGATCAAACGTTCGATCGAGATTACGGCGAAAGAAGTCGACCAGGCGACCGCAGCTCTGATTCGCGATCTGAAACAACGCGGCCTTTACGATGATACACTGATTGTCTGGGGCGGTGAATTCGGCAGAACCCCGATGGCCCAGGGATCCGGGCGAGATCACCACATCAAGGGGTTTTCTCTGGTACTGGGCGGGGGAGCCATTCAGGGCGGTAAAAGCCATGGCACGACAGATGAATTCGGATATGCGGCGGCTGAAAATCCCGTCCATGTCCGTGATTTTCATGCGACCTTACTCCACCTGTTCGGCATCGACCACCGTCGGTTCAGTTACCGTTTTCAAGGACTGGATTTCCGTCTGACCGGTGTGGAAGAGGCGCATGTGATCAAGGACATCATTGCCTGAGGCATGAGGCTTCCTGAAAATGTTCGCTGGATAGGTTCAGGGTAACATGCAGCGTCCGCCGCTGATGACAACGGTCTGGCCGGTGGTAAAGCTGCTTTCTTCAGAGAGCAGAAAAGAGACCATCGAGGCGACCTCCGAGGCCTTACCCATGCGTGGGATAGGGGTGGCCTGAATGATTTTGTCGAGATCATCCTGATTGACACCAGAGAGGATTTCAGTGTCAATCAGTCCTGGGGCGATGGCATTGACGCGAATGTTTTCGCCTGCCCAGGCGACGGCAGTGCTCTGGGTGAAGGAGACGACGCCTGCTTTACTGACTGCATACGCGATTGACATGGGGCGCGGCATCAGTCCGGAGAGGGAACTCATGTTGACGATCCGTCCGAATTTCCGTTGCAGCATGCCCTCCCTGACGCGCCAGGTGACCAGAAATGTTCCTGTCAGGTTTACTTCCAGCATCTGCCGCCATGCCTCTTCGGTTAACTCAGTATGCGGCTCGTAACTGAAGATGCCGGAGTTATTGACCAGCAGTTCCACCTGCCCCCATTCGGCTTCGATCTCGCTGACCATTTTATCGACCTGTTCGCTCGAAGAGACGTCGGCCTGCACGAGCATGCCGGTTCCACCAACGGTCCGAATCTGCTGCAGTGTCTCTTCTGCGTCCTCCTTTCCCTGGCGATAGTTAATGGCGACGCGGGCTCCTTCTTCCGCCAGACGCAGGCAACAGGCCCGCCCGATTCCCCGTGAGCCGCCTGTGACCAGGGCGATACGATTCTCAAATCTTTGCGGGTGGGTGGTGGACGCTGACATGGTTACCTCTGGACTGATTGACTGTGATTTAAGGATAGAAGAAGCCCTGGAGATTGAGTGGGGAACTCAATCGTCCAGCAGCGCAGGCATCAATGGCTTTCCCTGAGCCGTAGGCAGTTCGACACCCAACAGGCGAGCCATTGTAGGGGCGACATCCAGGCTCTGAATTTTGCCCAGGTTGGTTCCGGGTTTAATGCCATATCCGGAGATAACCAGTGTAGCCAGCATGTCTGGCTGGTCCGGGAGATACCCGTGTGTTCCGCCTGGTGTTTTCCGGGGGACAACGGGTTCATCGCCGGAATCACTGTTGGTGAATGAGTAACCGGACTTTGCCGCCAGCCACAGATCGGGCGCGTGCGGGTCTTCAGCGGGGGTCGGCTGACCCAGTTTTGTGTACTCCTCTTTACCCAGTACAGCCTGGATCCCTTCCAGCTTAGCCAGTTTCTTGCGAAGTTTTTCGATTGTCTGTTCGCGATGATTGTCATCCAGAACATAGACCATACAGCCGCCGCCCTGAGACAGACAGTAAGCCTGCTTTTTATCTTTAGTAATCAGACCTTCCTGTTTGAGGAGCACATTCGGGCGGATGTCTTTCGAGATCGGGAAGAACCCGTGATCGCTGGCCACAACGAGTGTCGTTTTATCTGCGTGTGGGGAAAGTTTGATGGCTTCGACAATATCACGCAGGCGATCATCGGCGTAGCTCACGGACCAGTAGGCTTCCGTGCTGCGGGGACCATGCTTGTGCTCCACATGGTCAACTTCAACCAGGTGAATGACCAGCAGATTGGGCGGATGTTTCTGGAACAGATGGCGAGCCATCCGGGTATAGAGCCAGTCGCGTTTGACACCTCCACCGCTTTCACCAGTCCAGGCACCATGTTCGTCAACAGGGAGACCGTCCTGACGCAGTTCTTCCAGCCAGATCTGGGTGCCGTACTTAGGCCAGGCTTCTTTGCCAAACATGTCGGGTACGGTCCAGTCCAGCGTCCGGGCATTGCGGGACGCTGGCCAGATGATGCCGGCGGTGACCAGACCAGCCCGATGGGCTACGTCGTAGATGGTCGGAACTTTGACAATCTGATCTTTGTCGAACAATGGATCTGGAATGAAGGGGACGGGAGTTGCACTTTTCCGATCGAGGTAATTGTTGCCGATGACACCGTGTTTCGCTGGTGTCGCACCAGTGACCAGGGTCGTATGGTTAGGCCAGGTGACAGTGGGAAAGGAGCAGACCATACCCTGAGCACGAGCTCCATCTCGAGCGAGCTTGCGTAAAGTCGGCATGTCTGCTTTGGGATCGTCCAGGTAGAAATTTGCCAGGCCATCCACACTGACCAGGACCACACAGCGATCCGAATGCGGTTCCGCAGCAGCACAGGTTTGTGGCAGATAAGACAGTATCGTGCCAGTCAGAATGAAAGCGAAAAGCATCACGCGCATGATGAGGACTCCAGTTCGAATAATGAAAATGCCCGGCTTTTCAGGATGGAAAGAAAACAGCCAGGCGGAGGCAGGTTTCTATTTATTGTGCTCTCCACATCACGGCAATGCAACCGTATTGGTGTTAAACGGAGTAGTGATCTAGCTGGGGCTCTACATCACGTTGAGTCTGCCATCTCAGATTGAACATTTGCAACGGCATTGTTCGATAATGACCCGCTTGAACTGGATCACCACCTTGACTAAGCATAGTACTGTCGCATAAACTAACGTTTATGGAATGTTTGTTCCAGAGATAGAAAACTTGCGCCAGTTAGGCTGAAACCAATTCTTTCATATCTCAGCGGCGGATATGTGAAGATGCTTCAGAAATCTAAGGGAAGAGCGTGCTGTGAAACGACCGGGTCGAGTCAGTCTGTTTGCGCTCTTGTTCCTGCTTCAGGTGCTGGCATCATCTGCTTTGACCGCAGCCACTTCTCCCGTTTTGAATTCCGTTTTTCCTTGTGGAGGACAACAGGGGAGTAGCCTGGAACTCAAGGTTGCTGGCATGGGGCTGGATGATGTAACCCGCCTGATCTGCAGTCATCCCGAGATCGCTGCTGAGAAAATCGGTAAGGATCAGTTTCGAGTTTCGATCCCTGCCAGTGTTCCTGTTGGCACATATGATCTGCGCGTTCTCTGTCGCAACGGTTTGAGTTCCCCCCGGTCATTTGTGGTGGGGAATCGGTCTGAAGTACTCGAAACTGAGCCGAATGAAATGCTGAAATCAGCACAGGACGTTTCAATGGATGTCTCGATCAATGGCTGTGTCAGCCAAAAAGGGGACTTGGATGTCTATCGATTTCAGGCCAGTCAGGGACAACGGGTCGTCCTTGAGTGCCGGGCAGAACGCATCGATTCAAGCCTGCGTCCCATTCTGGAAGTCTTCGATTCCCGGGGGCGCCGCCTGGCGGTCAATCGTGGGTTCTTTGGCAATGATCCTTTGATTTCGTTCCGAGTTCCTGCGGACGGAAGTTATGCAGTCAAAGTCTTTGATCTGATTTATTCCGGCAGCCCAAATCATTTTTATCGACTGGATATCGATACCGGGCCCCGCATGCTGTTTACCGTTCCTGCCGTCGTGCAATCTGGGGTGACCGCTCAGGTTTCAATCTACGGCTGGAATCTTAATCGGTTGAAAAGTAGTCCTGAGCAGCAACTCGCACAGGACGCAGTTGTGGAAGCAGCACGGCGGTCGCTTGAACTGGGAGAGGACAGCAGCAATGTTCAGCCACTGTTAAATCATAGTAGCCCCACCGTGGGAAATGCTCTCGAGCGGCTGGACTTGACGATCAAAGCGCCGGCAGACAGCGATTCTATGCTTGTTCCTTTGCGCAGGGCGAGCGAACAGACTGATCTGGAATGCTTTGCGCTTCAGTTAGAAAAAAGTCACGCACCACTGTCAATCAGTCTGACTGATTTACCGGTCGTGCTGGAGCAGGAAGAACATCAGACATCGCAGACGGCTCAACAGCTTGCTTATCCCACAGAAGTCAGCGGTCAGTTGATAGCCGGCGACGAACAGGATTGGTACGCCTTTCAGGCCCGGCGGGGGGAAGTACTCTGGTTCGCGGCCTGGGGACAGCGGATCAATTCTCCCGTGGATCTTGATATCAGCCTGCTGGATGGAGCGGGGCAGAAGGTCCTGGCACGATTTACGGATCACATCAGTAACAGCGGGAGCAGGCAGTTTTCTCTGAGTCATCTCGACCCCGTCGGTAAATGGGTGGTGCCGGAAGATGGACGCTATCTGATCATGGTCCGCAATCTGCGCGGTGGTCTGGATGATGACCCGCGTCGTGTGTACCGCTTCAGTCTCAGACGACAGGAACCGGAGTTTCACCTGGCGGTCGTCCCGCACTATCAAAAGCAGGCCTCGCTTAATATTGAGCGTGGAGGACGCGCGTTACTGGATGTGTATGCCATCAGAAAACGGGGGATGACAGATTCCATACGAGTAAGTGCTGTTAATCTTCCCCCGGGAATTGAGTGTCCCGATGTCTGGCTGGGGCCCCATACAGAGCGGGCACTGCTGACCGTCAGCGCTTCCGAGTCCGCACCTGCTTTTGTTGAAAATCTGCAGCTGAAAGTCAGTTCTGCACAGGGCGCGGGCGGGAGAATCAGCGGTGGAACTCTGGTCAGAACGGATTTACCGAACGCCACAAGTCGATTGACGACAGGCATTCCCCTGGCTGTGACCGACACAGCGCCGGTTAAGATTACTGCCAGCCCCCAGTTGACCCGTAAGCATGATCTGTTTGGTGAGATGAAACTGCGGCATGCTCCCGGTTCGGTACTGGATGTGGCGGTCCAGGTTGACCGGCGTGATCTGAGTGATCAGGCGGAGGTGAAGCTGCAGGGAGTGCGGCTCCAGCAAATGATTCAAAATCAGAGTGCCGTGATTCCTGCGGGAGTGAATAAGGGTTATCTCAGTTTTTACCTGCCACCTTATTTTCCAGAAGGGCGCCACACGCTGACGATTCAGGCAGAGACGGAGGTGACGAACCCCAATACGAAAAAGAAGACGTCTGTCATGCTGTTCAGCAATCCTGTCAGTTTCGTGATAAAACCGGCTGCGTTTGTGGTTGCCGTGGATACAGACGCTCCCAGGAAGATCCGCCGCGGTGAAACGATTCAGGTGAAATATTCGGCCCGGCGGATTAATGGTTTCATCAGTAAAATTCATACCGAAGTGGAAGCCCCTGCGGTCAAGGTAGACGGGCTGCGCGTGCGGGGCGTGACGTTTGTCGGACAGACCGAAGAGGGGACTCTGCAGATCATTGCCAATGAGGATGCTCCTTTAGGGAAACAGCCTTTCATACGTCTGTCTGCGGTCGGTGTTGTGGAAGATCAAGCGGTCTTTCATGGAAGCTGTTTCCTGAATCTGGAAATCACCAATTCAACTGAGTAAGAGCGAAGTGAGATTTCATGTTCCGTCTCCTGTATGAGCAGAATTCAATAACACGAAGTTATCAGCTGATCTGGATGATCGTCTGCCTGTTGGTTTCAGGACAGGGCATGCTGGACGCTGCTGATAAGACGCCAGCTCTGGCTGCGGATTCAGCGAAACGGAAGGTGTATTTCACTACGGATGTGGTACCTCTGTTGACCAGGTTGAACTGCAACAGTGGGGGCTGTCACGGAAAATCGACTGGGCAGAATGGGTTTAAAATCTCCCTGCTCGGTTTTGATCCTGCCATGGATTATTCTGCAATTGCGCGGGAATCACGGGGGAGGCGAATCTTTCCCGGTGATCCTGACCGAAGCCTGCTGCTGCTCAAGGCGACGGGGCTGGTGCCCCATGGTGGAGGGCGGTTACTGGAAGCAGATTCCGCGGACTATGCGTTGCTGTATGACTGGATCGAACAGGGAGCCATCGGCCCACATCCGGATGATCCTAAAATTAACAAAATTGAACTGTCGCCCGGTAACCGTGTATTTCAGCAGCGCTCCAGTCTGAAGCTGCAGGTGACAGCTCACTTTTCAGATGGGACTCAGCGTGATGTCACGCACCAGTCTATTTACGAATCAAACTATCCGGAAATCGGCAAGGTTGATCAGGAAGGCCTGATTACCACCCAGTCGCGTGGCGGAGTTTTTGCCGTGATGGCTCGCTTCGGAGAGAAGATTGCTGTTTTCCAGGGAGTGGTTCCCTATCATTCCACGGGGCAGAAAAAACTGACAGGGTATCCCTCGGAAAAACAACTCTCGAAGCTCGATCAGCACCTGGTAGCCCAATGGAAAAAACTGGGGATTCTACCCTCGAAACCAGTAGATGATGCGACCTTCATCCGCCGGGTCACTCTGGATATTTGTGGTACCTTGCCTACGGTTGACGAAGTCAGACAGTATCTGGCAGATTCCCGAGCCGACAAACGGGAGCGATTGATCGATCGACTGCTGGAACGTCCCGAGTACGCCAGTTTCTTCGCTTTGAAATGGGCTGATATTTTACAGAACCGGGGGAGCGGCTATGGCACTCGCAATCAACGGGCGGGGACGATGTTGTTCTCTGCCTGGATTCGTGATTCCATCGCAGCCAACAAGCCCTACGATCGCTTTGTGACTGAGTTACTGACTGCCACTGGCAGACAGGCTCAGAATCCGCCTGCGATCTGGTACCGTTCGGTCCGTTCGACGCCTGATTACGTGGAGTCGGTGGCACAGGCGTTTTTAGGTGTCAGGGTTCAATGTGCCCAGTGTCATCATCATCCCGCAGAACGCTGGAGCGAGGACGATTACTATTCTTTCGCTGCCATCTTCAGTCGCGTGGGACGCAAGGGGGGCTTTGCTGATGCCGAGGTGCCTACCAATGAAGTGATTTATCTCAAAGATGAAGGCGAAGTACATAACCCACGGAGCGGAAAACTGATGCAGCCACGTCCGTTGGGAGGTCCTGATTTTAAGGTGTCACGTTTTGACGACCCCCGCCGCAACCTGGCAAAATGGATGACCAGTCCGGAGAATCCCTTTTTCGCCAGGACGATGGTGAATCGGATGTGGGGACATTTTTTCGGGCGTGGAATTATTCATCCGATCGATGATGCCCGCAGTACGAATCCGCCAACGAATCCGGTTCTGCTCAATGAGCTGGCCTATGACTTTGCAGTGAATGGGTATGATGTGAAGCAGCTGATTCGAGAGATTACGAATTCCTATGCCTATCGGCTCAGTGCGAATCCGAATGAGACCAATGCCGAAGACCGTCAGTGTTTTGCCCGTTATTACCCCAAGCGACTTTCTGCGGAAGTACTGCTGGATGGGATCAGCCAGGTTTTAGATGTGCCAACTGTTTTCCCCGGAGGGCCGGGGGTGTTCCCTGAAGGAATGCGGGCGGTGAATCTACCCGATGAAAATATACGTTTCAATTTCCTGGATGTCTTTGGGCGACCTGCCCGTACTTCGGCTTGTGAGTGTGAACGGACCGTGGATCCCGCCTTGTCTCAGGCACTCGAACTGGTGAATTCGAAGGAGATCCAGCGAAAACTGACCGACAAAAACGGTTACATCGAACAGCTGGCATCGAATCAGAAAACGCATTCAGAGAATGTTCGTGAGATCTTTGTACGGACTTTGTCTCGGCCCCCGAGAACATCAGAAGTCAAAACGGCTGTGAAATATCTCAATAGCGAAAAGAACCGACATGAGGCGTATCGTTCACTGGTCTGGGCGCTCCTGGCCACGAATGAGTTTATGATGAATCATTGACAGATTGTTGTCCCAGGCAGAATCCGCCTGGGACAGCTCTGGGAGACGCGTTTGATGTTATCCTTATCAGGAAATCAATATTCCAATTGTGACGGCGTGAGTCGTCGTAATTTCCTGCAGTTGGGAGCACCCCTGTTAGGACTGGGGCTGTCTGACCTGTTTCAGGCCCGTGCTAATGCAGCAGAAAAGGTGCGGCCGAAGTCCAATAAATCGTTGATCGTCTTCTGGACTCATGGGGGCATGAGCCAACAGGATACGTACGATATGAAACCGCATGCTCCGGCTGAATATCGTGGGATGTATCGCCCCGTTTCCACGTCCGTACCGGATATTCATGTGACGGAACGTTTTCCCCGGCAGGCGAAGGTGATGCATCACATCTCTCAGGTCAGGTCGGTGCATCATGAAAACGGAATCCATGCGCCCTCTGCGCACTGGATGCAGACAGGATATTTCGGTCCAACCCTGGCGCGGAATGCGCCTCAGAAACCATCTTTCGGTTCTGTGATCGCGCGAACTATCGGTGCGCATTCCGAGCACATGCCCCCCTATGTCACCATCCCAAAGTCAGAAGCCTTTGGCTATCAGGGGGCTGTGTACCTGGGAAAATCCTATAACCCGTTTGAAGTGGGTACGGATCCGAATTCCAAAAACTTCAAAATTCCCAACCTGGCTCTACCCGACGGTCTGACTTTAAAAAGTGTCGAATCGCGGCGGGAACTGCTGAAGCAATTTGACACTCTGAATCGCGAGGTTGATCAGTCGGGAGTTATCGAGGGACTGGATACCTTTAAACAGCAGGCACTGGAAATGGTAACGGGAGAACGGGTGCGTAAAGCCTTTGATTTGAATAGTGAAGACAATCGGTTGCGAGATCAATATGGTCGGCATCAGTATGGTCAAAGCGCATTACTGGCAAGAAGGCTAGTCGAGGCAGGCAGCAGTTGCGTGACCATCAATACAGGCTATTGGGATCATCATAACGATATCGAAAAAGGGCTGGAGACACATCTGCCTCCCCTCGATCAGGCGATGGCAACGCTGATCGAAGATCTGGAAGCACGAGGTATGCTGGATGATGTGATGATTTTCTGCGCGGGTGAGTTTGGCCGGACGCCTATGATCAACGGCCACGCGGGACGGGATCACTGGTCAAACTGTTTCACCGTGATGTTCGCTGGCGGCGGCATCAAAGGAGGACGCGTGGTGGGGGCCAGTGAAAAATTCGGTGGTGCTGTGGTCGAACGCAAAACGACTCCCCTGGATCTGCTGGCAACAATTTATCAAAAAATGGGGATCTCTCTGGAAACTCACTTCGATGATGCCTCAGGCCGACCGACCAGCATTGTCGGGACCGGAAAGCCGGTTCACGAACTTTTCTAACTAGATGAGACTCAGAAAGTCTGTCTGTCCTTCCTTCACACAAGCTTCATAAGCATACCAGTCTGTCCATCATTTTCTAAAAAGCTTTTCAAATTTCATCTGGACACAGGGGAGGGGTACCTGTTTAAATCGAATTGTTCTGAGCCTGGATTGGTTCCAGGTTAAAAGCATATCTAAAAATCGGACATTGCTGTTTGTTCTGGGCCGAAACAGCTTCCGCGCCAAGAGAATCGCGGGAACCTATAGAGCATGTGGCCGACTGATTCCCTTCAGGTCTTCTGCTCACGCCCGACGATAAGCAGTGTTGCGATGAGTCTTGCACGTTTCAGTTTCATCTGATTCCTGAAGCCGTGCCAACTTCATTGTTTTCTTATGCTGGCCTGCTGCATGAGAAAAGCACTGTCCTGGCACAGACTGAAAGGGCTCTGTATTCGCAGAGCAGATGAAATGAGACGACTTTATGCGACCCTGCTGCATTGGTTCTCTACACAGCACTCTACCCCCCGGCGGTCTCGCGCCACAATATCTCAACAGACCGAATCGCTTGAAGTACGAACGCTTCTGGCTGCGCATCCGCTGGCCGATGCGCCTGATATCCAGTTCGAAGTTGATAATGACTGGGGCTCCGGTCGAACCGCGATTCTGACTTTGAACAATGATGAATCTACTGCTTTCACGGACTGGAAACTGGAATTCAAATACAGTGGCACGATTGAGTCACTCTGGAACGCCGAGGTACAGAACCTGGGTGGAGGCCAGTACCGGATCACACCTCCCAGTTGGGATGATACTTTAGATCCTGGAGAATCACTGGCGATCGGATTTGTCGCCAGAGGAACTCACAGTGAACCCACTGATTTTGTATTTATGGGAAATGGTGATCCAACGGATCCGAACGACCCAGGTGATCCTGATCCGGTCATCAATGCACCCAATAAACCGAGTGTCAGTGTGCTGGCGGACGCCGGTTCCGGAGGATTTCGAGTGACGATGAATCTATGGGCCGGGGATGCGGCAGATCACTGGAAGCTGTATGAGAACGGGACGCTGATCTACGAGGCAGACTTGTCAGGCAGTTCCACGCCTCAGACCGACAGCTTGTTGCTGACGGATCGGGATTATGGAGTATTCAGTTATCAGGTTGAAGTCAGTAACGCAGCTGGAACTGCGCTGAGTGATGAAGTCGTCTACGTTGCCGGAGATGCCAGTGAAATCGGAATTCAGGGCGTGGATCTGGCAGGGCAGGCCTTGCAGGTAACGATCGATCAGGCGGCCTATGATTATACTTTGACCTCACCTAACCAGGCGGCGCAATTCAGCGTGGTGACAAATAATTCACGCGTGATCCAGGCCGAGATGGTGGACGGGGACACGTTACGGATCACCGGACTGGAGGCGGGCAGAGCTTCGCTGCGCATCATGGATCTTGAATCCGGTGAAGAACGGTTTATCGGGATCCGTGTGCGGACTGTCGATGGTCAGCTTCCGGGCCTGCCGGATTATGTATCTATTGGCTCAGTGAGTGAAGATACTTCTGGCGACCTCTCGTTCTGGCAGGATTTTGGTAACAGTGATGAGACCAACAAGTATGTAGACTCGCGTTATATCTATCTCAATGGGGGGCCAATTGCGGGATGGCGCAGTTGGGATCCGGACCGGGTCAGCAGTTACGTGCGCGAAAGTATGAAGCTGGGCATGATACCTCAGTTCGTGTACTACAACATTCCGGATGGCGGAGAAAGTTATACGACTGATCTGGCGCATATCCAAAGCCTGTCGTATATGGAAAGCTATTTCCAGGATCTGAAATTTGCATTAGATACCATTCGCACCGAAGCAGGGGACGAACTGGTACAGATGATTATGGAGCCTGATTTTATTGGGTACCTGATGCAAAACGCAGGTACCTCTGCGAGTAGTATCTCCGCGATGACGAGTGCCGCATACAGTAGTGGTGTCCTGCAATCAGGTGTGGATCCGCAATTCGCTAATACGGTAACCGGGTTGATCGAAGCGATCAATTACAGCATCAGCAAGTACGCGCCAAATGTGGAATTCGGCTGGCAGTTTAACCTCTGGGCGTCACCGGGAATTGAAACACCGATTCCCGGTACAGGTATCGTGCATCTGACTGATACGCTGGGTATCGAAGCCGGACGAGCCGCGATCGCCCGCGAAGCGGAACTGATTGCCCAGTATTATATGGATGCAGGTATACTCAGTTATGGGGCCGGATATATCTCACTGGATAAGTATGGACTGGATGCCGGGGCGCAGAATGGTGCGGCCGACGATCCGGCAGGCAGTACCTGGTTCTGGAACAATGATCACTGGCATAATTATCTGTTGATCGTCCAGACACTCACGCAGACAACAGAGCGTGAAATGGTGCTCTGGCAACTTCCGGTCGGGCACATCAACGACAGCCTGGCCGATAATCCGTATGATGAGAATGGTATCTTCGATCCACTTACCAACACGACTCGTCAGTATGAAGATTCTGCCCCTACCTTTTTCCTGGGGGATACGTTTACGGCAAGTGGAGATCGTCTGGCTTACTTTTCCACCAATGCATTGAATGACAGCAAACTGACGGTTGATGGTAACACGATTACCTGGGGTTCGCATGTGGAAGAGGCGCGGGCGGCAGGAGTCCGGCAGATTCTCTTCGGGGCGGGTGTCGGGATCAGTACTGATTCCATAGGTAGCGAGCCGACCGACGATTACTGGTGGATTACCAAAGTGCAGGAGTATTATCAGGATCCCGTCGCCTGGGAGGGACTCGTAGGGCCTCCTGAAGAGGTAACGCCTGTGGTGAGTATCGCTGACGCTACGGTTGTGGAGGGCGAAAGTGGTTCTGTGCTGGCGACTTTGATCATCTCGTTGTCTGAGGCGGCAACACAACCTGTTACGGTTAATTATCAAACCTCCAATGGAACTGCGACTGCAGGAGTAGACTATGAAGCTTCCAGCGGACAGATCTCATTTGCTGTGGGGGAGACTTCGAAAACGATCTCGATTCGCATCTATGGTGATACACAGGTGGAAGCGGACGAGCAGTTTTATGTGACCCTGAGCAGTCCCGTCGGTGCGGTACTGGATGGGGGGACTGCAACCGCAGCTAGTACGATTACCAATGATGATGTAGTGACCAATGAAAATGAAATATCAGTGACAACTCCCTTTGAATCATCTGTCACGATTTCGATTGGAACTTCGACTGGTGATCCCGATTTTGGCAGTCACGTTCAGCAATATGTGGATGGAACGCTGCTCCCCAGCCAGTATAGCCAGGAGCAACTGGATCAGATTGTGGCCAACTACTACGACCAATGGAAGTCGGACTGGCTGCGAGTCGATCCAGGCGGGAATAGCTATCGGGTAGTGATGGATTCACAGGGACGCACTACTTCTGAAGCGCAGGGCTATGGAATGCTGGTTCTGTCGCATATGGATGGTTACGACCCGAACGCCCAGACCATTTTTGATGGTCTGTTCCGTTATTCCCGCGCCAACCCCAGCGAGGGTAATCCGGACCTGATGGACTGGGCACAGCCCGATGCGTATGGAAACAGCAGTGCCTTCGACGGCGATGCCGATATTGCCTATGCTTTGCTGGTGGCTGACGCACAATGGGGCAGTGATGGTGAGATTAATTATCTGCAGGAAGCGATCACCATTATTAATGCGATGTACGAATCGACGATCGGTCCGCAAAGTCATCTGCCGATGCTGGGAGACTGGGTTGATCCCAACGGCGGTCAGCGGAATCAATGGTCAGTGCGTACCAGCGACTTCATGTATGGTCATTTTCGGGCTTTTGAAGCAGCGACTCAGACCGGAGCCTGGGACGCAGTTATTTCAGCGACACAGGACGTAATGACGAAGCTGCAGGAGCAATCAGGGACAGGACTCGTTCCGGATTTTGTGATCGTTGATCCTCAGACTGGTGCAGTGTCACCGGCTCCTTCTGGATTTCTTGAGGTCAACGATCAACACTACTGGTATAACGCGGGACGTGTGCCCTGGCGTTTAGGTACGGATGCCGTTTTCAGTGGTGATTCTGTTTCGCTGGCACAGGCACAGATGCTTTCTGAGTTCTTTCAGCAGTCATCGGGAGGGGATCCCTCTCAGATTCTGGGGGGATACCAGCTGGATGGAACACCATTGAATAACTGGAGCGATCCCTTCTTCAGAGCAGCGGTTGGCGTTTCAGCCATGACTGGTTCTGATGCGGCAGACCAAACCTGGCTGAACTCTGTGTTTGACAGTGTGGCTACGACACACTCGAATTACTATGCAGATTCAGTTTCGATGCTGAGTATGCTGGTCATGTCCGGGAACTACATCAATCCCGTCAACGGGATGGGAAGTAACGGATTGACGCTGCAGTCGTTTACTCAGCCAGCGCATGGTGAAGTTGTCGACAATCAGGATGGCACGTTGACCTATACTCCGGATGCTGGCTACTCGGGGGCAGACAGTTTTGTTTATACGACCGTTTCCGAGTCGGGGAGTGTTACTACGACGACTGTGTCAGTGACCGTCGAAGAGGATGTTGCTGCCGTTCCCGAGATGTTCATCAATAATGTGACAGTCACGGAAGGGGATGCCGGCACCGTTCAAGCAGTATTTACAGTTGCGTTGAGTGAGCCTGCCACAGAGACTGTTGTGGTACAGTTCAATACTCAGGATGGAACTGCAATTGCAGGCATGGACTATCAGTCTGTCAGTGGTCAGCTGATCTTTCAGCCTGGAGAAACTCAGAAAACGATCACAGTTCCGATTCTGGGGGATGTGGTGATTGAATCTGGAGAAGAATTCCAGGTGGTGCTTGATAAGGTTGTGGGAGCGACTCTGATTACTGATACGGGGATTGGATCCATACAGGACAATGATGCTCCCGCCCCCTCTGCTGAAGTGGACTTTACCAACGTCAATGACTGGGGCAGTGGGTTCCAGGGGGCGATTGAGATTCGGAATGAGAGTGATGACATCCTGGAAGAGTGGACGCTGGAGTTCACTTTTGCAGGGGACATTACTGATATCTGGAATGCTGAAATTGTCTCGCATGTGGGGGATACCTACGTCATTCGTGGGGCCTCGTGGAATGAAGATATTTCAGCCGGCGGGATGGTCTCCTTTGGTTTTATTGCTTCACCAGAGGGACTGAATGAGCCATTGTCGGATTTCATTCTGAATGGATCTCCGATTTGATCCCGCGATTATTCTCTCTTTGGTGAGACGTATTCTTCTCTGACTTTCTGAGCTGAATCCCGTTTGAAACTCTGTTCCAGACGGGATTCAGTTACGTTAACAGGCAGCGGGTTGAAAAGTTTAAGACAATCATCGCCGGCGCTCAGGGCCGTACTCTGACATGCTCCAATGAATGACAGCCGACGCATTACACTGTATTCTATTATTCTTAAGACAGAAGCTGTCAATGAGATTATCCAGAACTGCCAGGCTATGATGGGGATTAGTCATGTAAGATAGAGTAGATGGTGCGACTGAGATTAATATTCTGCAAGACTTTCAATTTTGAACTCTCATGCTGAGTTTTAGGATTGAGCTATTTTAGTTTTCCTTGGTGGCATCCAACTTACACACTGATGCGGTGCGAATACTACATGCCTGTGCTAGAATGCAGGGAGTAGAATCTGCGACTTTGTCCTTGCAGGTCCGATACAAATAATGTGACTGATGAAAATGAACTGATGTCAGCCAGAGTGGGCACAGGTGGAAGAGTGATGAAGTTATTTGATCTAAAACAGTTTGTCTTTCTATTGATTTTAACGACTTTAGTGAGTTCTGCAGCCCGGGCGGAAATCGTGATTGAGGTTTCACCAGACGGGCCGATTCGATCTCTTACCGCGGCCCGTGACGAAATCCGAAAGCGTCAGCCACAAGAACCAGTTAAGGTAATCGTGCAGGACGGCGTTTATCCTGTTACGAAACCTGTTCTGTTTACTCATGAAGATTCCGGTACCGAGAAAGCCCCCATCATATATCAGGCGGCTCCGGGATCTCACCCTGTCATTTCGGGGGGAAAGCAGATTTCCGGATTCAAAGTTGATCCGGATGGGGTCTGGTCTACGACTGTCGATCCCGATTGGAAATTCGAGCAACTCTGGGTCAATGGACAGCGGGCTGTGCGGGCTCGGGAACCGGATGAGTTTTTCTTTTATCTCCGGAACAGCCGGGAAAAAATGGGAAAAACAGATGCCCCCAGACCTCAGAAAATTGCCCGGCAAACGCTCTACGCTGATCCTGCAGATCTGGTTTCCCTGAAACAGGTTCCGGAAGCGGAACGAAGTGGAATTCAGGCACTCTTCTTTCATAAATGGGACAATACCCGTAAATTTCTAGACGGGTATGATGTACCGTCGGGTAAGCTGCTCACTTCCGGTCGGCAGATGAAGCACTGGAATCCGCTCACCCGAAATACAGCCTATTACCTCGAGAATTATCGGGCTGCACTCGATACGCCGGGCGAATGGTATCTCGCTCCCGAAGGTAAGCTGTATTATTGGCCCCGCAAAGGAGAGACTCCTGATGGGGCTCAAGTATTTGCACCTGTGGCTGAAAAACTGCTGGTTTTGCAGGGAGACTCTGCCACCGATCAGTTTGTGGAACACCTGACTTTTCGAGGCCTCGCGTTTCGCTTTACTGACTGGAAGACGCCTCCTCGCGGGTTCGAACCCTCCCAGGCTGCTTCACCGATTGAGGCTGCAGTCATGATTGATGGCGGGCGTTCCATCGCATTCGAGGATTGTGAAATTGGACATGTCGCCACTTATGGGCTCTGGTTTCGCAAGGGGTGTAGTGAGAGCAGTGTGACACATTGTGATCTGCACGATCTGGGAGCTGGGGGGATCCGGATTGGCGAAACCCGGATTGCCTCCAAGGCAGAGGAACGCACGCAAAAGATCAATGTCGACAATAATCTGATTCGGCACGGAGGTCGATTATTCCCCTGTGCGGTTGGAGTCTGGATTGGTCAGTCCGGCGATAACTCGGTGACCCATAATGAAATCGCGGATTTCTTTTACACAGGAGTTTCAGTCGGTTGGCGATGGGGCTACACGGACAGTCTCGCTGTTCGCAACAAAATTGAATTTAACCACATTCACCATCTGGGCTGGGGCTGGTTGAGTGACATGGGGGGCGTTTACACTCTCGGTCCTTCATCTGGAACCACCGTCAGTAACAATGTCATTCACGATATTCTCTCCTGGAGTTATGGTGGTTGGGGGCTTTACAACGATGAGGGCAGTACTGATATTCTGATGGAAAACAACCTGGTGTATCGTACCCGGTCCGGTGGCTATCATCAGCATTACGGTCGAGAGAACCTGATTCGAAATAATATCTTCGCCTTCTCTCGCGAGTACCAGGTAAAACGCAGTCGGGTCGAAGAGCATCTTTCCTTTACCTTCGAACGCAATCTCGTCATCTTTGATTCAGGAGAACTCTTTCATGGCAACTGGTCTGATAAGAATGTCAGGCTGAATCATAATCTCTATTGGCGCACCGATGGGGAACCGATTGATTTTCAGGGAAAGACCTTTGCGGAATGGCAGGCTACCGGAAAGGATCAGGGTTCCATCGTTGCCAATCCCCATTTCATTGATCCCGCAGATGGGAACTATCACCTGGCACAGAATTCACCGGCTTTCAAAATCGGATTCAAACCGTTTGATTACGGACGGGCAGGACTTTATGGAGATTCAGACTGGGTGAATCAGGCGCGGTCACTGAAATATTCTGAAATGAAAGAACCCCCGCCCACGCCAGCGTTGGCGTTCGTGGAAGACTTTGAAGAGGGGGGGCTGCCTCCCGGAACTTCTGTCGGACAGGACGAAAAACGGGGAGGCGTCGACATCGTGGAAATCGCTGACGCACCATCTGGTCAACACGCACTGAGGCTTAAAGACACTCCCGGACAACAGCGTCGTTATTACCCCATGATTACGGTTGCCCCCAAATATACTGAGGGCAGAGGACGCTGCGCTTTTGCGTTCAAGTTAGGACCAGGGGCTGTGTTTCAGCATGAGTGGCGCGATCATGCGAATCCCTATCGAATTGGTCCCACACTCTGGATCGAGCAGGGGAAACTCCGCGCGGCAAACCGGCAGACTTTGATGGAACTTCCTGTGGGGCAGTGGGTCAACGTGGAAATCGCCGCGCCGCTGGGAGATAAGGCTGGCAAGTGGGATCTGGTCGTCACGCTTCCCGGGCAGCAACCACGTCACTTCAAGAATCTCCCCTGTCTTCATCCTGAATGGCGAACTCTCGACTGGATTGGTTTCATCAGCCAGGCTGACGTTGATGCGGAGGTCTGGATTGATGACCTCCAGCTCTCGCAATGATGTTCCATTGCTGGATCCTGATATTTCCGAATGGAAAATAATCAGATTTGCCATGAAAAAAAAGCTCTCGTGTTTCCAATGGGACTCACGAGAGCTTTCTCAGTTTTATGGTCAAGTACACCCGAAGGGATTCGAACCCCTAACCCCCGGTTCCGAAGACCGGTGCTCTATCCAGTTGAGCTACGGGTGCAGATCTGATGGATTAGACCAGATAAATGCGACACAGGTTACTGACAAAAACGGAAAGTTTCTCTTTCCGGCTGTCGCATCTATGGTGATTCAGATGCAACCTGTTATCTCAGCTTATGTTACTGAAATGTGATCTGGTTGCAACTGTCGTAGGGACGGATTCTAGCAATCCCAGCATAAAAAACAAGCCGCTGGCGCGATCACAGGTGGTCGTACTTTGGATGGATCTCGTCATTGTGACAGGTAATGAATGACGTTCTAAGCAGGGCAGCAGGCTCTCCTGAATACAGATCAATTCAGCGCCGCCTGGCTCCTGCTGCTTGACTAAACTGATCGATTCCGTTGAGATAGTACTAATTACGTAAGAAAGTTAAGTTGTGCTTTCTCAGTGATTTCCTGCAATCTGATTGTGAGGATCGACGTTGTTGTTCGGGTCCTCAGTCCTGCAATCCGCTTTTCTGTTCAAGAGAGGTCCTGCCTGCCATGAAGTGTTTACAACGAACTGTACTGTTTTTGATGCTGACTTTAACATTCAATTTTCAGCTGAATTTCGACCCGGTTTCAGCAGGAGCGGCAGAGCCGAAACTGGTTGGTGCTCGACCGGTGATCCAGGCAATCAATTACTCCACAATTCAGGAAGCCATTGATGCGGTTCCTGTTGAGGGGGGGATTGTGATGCTGCCTCCCGGTAAATTTGAAATCGATAAACCACTTGTGATTACCAGTGGCGATTTTATGCTGGTCGGTGCTGGGGGAGCAACGCATATCCATAACAAGAATGAAGAGGGCCTGGATGCGATTCAGATCCACCCCCCGGCTGATATGAAACTGCCCGATGGGAAAAAAGACCCGAAACCCCGTATCTGGCGTGTGCAGTTGCAGAACTTTCGAGTGACGGGAAATGAGAAGAGTGGGCGGGGAATCAATGCCAAGTGGGTGCAGGAAATCTTTATTCATGGAGTTACCAGCAGCTATCACGGCAGTGATGGGATTTTTCTGGACTTCTGTTTTGAAGATCCGCGTATTTCAGACTGTCTGATTACCTACAACAAGGCCGTTGGACTGAACCTGATCGGCTGTCACGATATTGTGGTTTCAGCGAATCACTTTGAAGAGAACCAGGACGCCCTGCGTTGCGACGATGGTTATAACCTGTGTATGAGCGGAAATAATCTGGATGACCATCTGCGACATGGCGTGATCATTGAGAACACCTATGGCTCAATCGTCAGTGCCAACATGATTGAAGAATGCAACGGGAGTGCCATTATCCTCGACCGTGAATGCTATGGCATTACGATGTCAGCGAATGTGATCGCGCATAATGGTAGAGGGATCATTCTCAAGGATGCGCATGGTTGTGCTGTGAGTGCGAATACTTTCACACTACTCGCAGAAGATGCGTTGTGGATAGGTCCTCAGTCCGGCCGGATTACAGTGACAGGCAATAACTTCTCCAACAGTTACATCGGAAAGGGACAGGTTAAACGCCGCACCAACGATCTCAAAGCCGCCGGTCTGACACTGGATAAGACTCGGGGAATTACGGTCTCCGGCAACCTGTTCTCTTCTGTGCGTCCCAAGGCCGTGGAAGTGATCGAACCGACCACACATGTCATCTTCGGGAATAACCTGCTGATCGATGTCGAATCAGACCACAAACTGCTGAAAGAATCGATTGTAGAACATGTTCTTGAAGCGGCTGCAGAACCGGTGAAGCCGGATTCCAAGTAGCCGTCTGTTTTAATGGCAAATGTAATCTGCGAGAAACTTCTATAGAAAGGCGGATCAGAAATGCTGCGGCTAAGTGGATGGATGATGTGTCTGTGGGGATGTCTCTCCGGGTTACAGGCGGCAGAACAGCAGTCTGAGACAGAACAGGGTGCTCCCGTTTATCGGGAGCACCTGGATCTGTCTTACTATCTGGATCAGAATAATGAGAAACAGTCGGTCAAAACCTGGGACGACTGGCAAACACGGAGACAGCACATCCTGTCCAATATGCAGACCGTGATGGGCGAAGTGCCCCAGCCGAAGCAACCAGTGCCCCTGGAGATGAAAGTGCTGGAAGAGACGGATCTAGGCAAGGTGAAGCGACTGAAAATCTCGTATCACACTGACGATCTGCATCAGCGGGTCAAGGCATATCTGTTTATTCCTCCGGATGCCTCTGCCGACCATCGAGTGCCTGCCATCCTCTGCCTGCATCAGACGAATTCGCAAATCGGAAAAGAGGAACCGGCGGGGATTCGGGGACTGCCCAATCTGAAGTATGCGATCGAACTGGCAGAGCGGGGCTATGTCACACTCGCCCCCGATTACCCTTCGTTCGGCGAGTATCCGTATGACTTCAAGGCGCATCCCGAATACCGTAGTGGGACCCTGAAGGCGATCTATGACAATATGCGGTCCATTGATCTGTTGCAGTCACTGGCTTATGTCAGCGCGGATCAGATCGGTTGTGTGGGGCATTCACTGGGGGGACATAATACGATGTTTACCGCGGCCTTTGATACTCGCATCAAGGCCCTGGTATCAAGCTGTGGCTTCACCCGTTTCCATAAGTACTACGGTGGAAAGCTGAAAGGCTGGACCAGTGACCGCTATATGCCGTTGATCAACAGTAAATATCAAAACGATCCGAATCAGGTTCCCTTTGATTTCACCGAGATCGTGGCCAGCTTTGCGCCGCGGGCATTTCTGGCGTGTGCTCCCGTGAGCGACAGTAATTTTGAGGTCTCGGGGGTGAAAGATGTGATTCGGATCGCGCAGCCAGTCTATCAGTTATCAGGACACCCAGAGAATCTGCAGGCCACTTATCCGGAAGCACAGCACGATTTTCCACCTGCGACGCGTGAAACAGCCTACCAGTTTTTTGATCGGCACCTCAAAAAATAGAGGTGTACCATAGCGATTCAATCTTCTCGAAACTGATCTTTTTCAGGCCAGTCTTCAATCTGGTTGATCCAGCGATGCATGGGGGCATCGATCAGATTCGATAGTCGTTTCTGGTCGGCACCCTGGTGGGTATTGAACAGAATGGCCCAGTTTATTCGATCCAGTCGTCTGACGAGTAAGGTTGAAGTGCCATCCAGAGCTCCCATATGCCAGTGGTTTGCGTTACCTGCAGTGTCGATGGGCCGCACCATCCAACCACAGGCATAGTAAGCAACTTTGGGGACGCCATCTTCTGTAAAGCCCGCACTCCCTTCAGGACGGGCAGACATCTGAGAGAGGGCAGGAGCCTGCAGGATCGGGCATTCATCCGGCAGGTTGAACGCAGTCGCGAAGCGTACCAGGTCCGGGGCAGAAGAAATCCAGCCTCCATGTGAGTCCATTGCTTCCAGATACCAGGCACCATACGGACGCGGCACTTCGGAGAGCGTATTATTCGAATAGACTGTACTACCAACATCGCCGCTGTAGTATTTGACCTCATTGGGACGTCGATTGATGAGTAGTGTCCTGCCGAGTTCTGTGTCTTGCATACCCAGTGGCTGGCAGATCGTCTGCTCCACATATTCTGCGTAAGGCTGTCCCGTCACTTCTTCGATCACTCGACCCAGCAGGCAGTAGCCAAAATTGGAGTAGGCATACTTTTCACCGGGGGCAAAATCGAGTGGTTTCTGTACCATGATGCGAATTACATCGTCCGCTTCGGCGGGAGGTTGCTTGCCCAGTTGTCTGGCGAAAGCAACCGAACGAAACATGGGGTCAAAGGAGGTATCCCGGTCCCAGCCTCCGGTATGATTCAGCAGGTTTTGAATCGTGATAACTTTCAGTCGCGAATCGACTTCTGGAGCTGCCAGTTCCTTCTGGTAATCTTTCAAGACTGAAAAGACCTTCGTGTCCAGCTGCAATTTTCCCTGTTCGATGAGCTTCATGATGGCTACGGCTGTGATAGGCTTAGAGAGGCTGGCAATCCGAAACTGGCTGTCTGGCTGGACCTTTTTCTTTTGCTCAACATCGGCGTAACCAAAACCGCGCGCATAGACGAGGCGACCGCGATAGCTGACCGCGACAGAGGCCCCCGGGGGATGGTGTTCGAGCAGGAACTCTTTGATTGACTGGTCCAGTGAGGCGAGTTCCGGTTGTTCCAGACCGGTAACCGGAATGTCAGCGGCGGTCTGCCAGCGGATCGGTGAGGGAGTCATGCGAGGTCTCTGCTCCGGTTTTCTCCAGATGGCATTGAAAAAAGTCTTGCCATTTACCTGGTAGCCATCCAGGTAAGCCAGTTCCAGATTCTCGGTTCTGCGTTTCTTGTCGACTTCCTCTAATTGATTGGCAGTAGAATGAAATCGTGCCTGCCAGATCGGGCCGGAAACTTTGGACCAGAGGGCATGGTAAAAGGGAGTGTTACCAATACTGAACCCGCAGAGTTCTTCCAGGCGATAGCCACGCGCGATAAACTCGTCGTAGGTCTGAGGAAAACTGTCTGCGGGGACATTACATTCTGCTTCCCAGGCGTTTGCCTGCTGTTTCACCCAGATCCCCGCATGGGAGGCTTTATTGCGGAGAGCAAATCCATCCAGGGAAAGCGGACTATAGCCCTGTTCTTTCAGTGTCTCCAGAGTTTCCTTGAGCTCAGCATCATCGAGGGAATGTTTCAAAACGAAATCGGGAGCAGCCCCTTTTTCCCAGATGACAGCATAACGGGCTGAGCCTCTTAGTTCACATCCGCTGATATCCACGGGTTGAAAACCATCTGCAGCATATTCTTCTAATTTCTGATTCAGCTGACCGATCGTCAGCCCGTGATGTGCTTTCCAGTCGCGCTGGCTCGTGCGAGGGACGGCGATTGCTGCAAATTCAATGGAGCGCTGTCCTGGAAAAACACTGACTTCAGCAAGAGCCAGATCCTGCTTTCCGAGACCTGAAACAAAACGCTGGTACTCTACCGCAGACATTTTCAGTTCAAAAGTTGTTTCGGCAGCCCGCAGTAAGCTGGTTGTAAAACAGAGCAGGAGCAGCAGGAAGATTCTCAAAGGCATGAGTGTTACCATTCTACCATTCGAAAGCTGGCGGATAATGATGTGAACTCTTTCGATGATAAAGGGACCAGCGAAGCTGGTTCAAGCAGATTCTAATCCGGGAGGCTGATTTTAATTGAAAGACTCTGTAAACTGGTTGTCTGGTCTCACTCAGAACCGAATGAAAACAGAATCCGGAAAGGGCGTTGCTTTGAATTATCTAAAGATGGGAATCGGTCTGCTCTGTACGTTGAGCATCGTCTCTGAGGTTTTATTCGCAGGGGATCCAATCTTAATCGCGCATCGGGGGCTGCTGCGCCATGCTCCCGAAAATACGCTCCCCGCATTTTCAACCTGCCTGGATCTCGGGCTGGGTATTGAACTGGATATTCGAACCACAAAAGATGGTGAACTGGTCATTATTCACGATGACAGTCTGCAGCGTACAACTGACGGAGGCAAACATTCCATCAGAGACATCACCTGGGCAGAAGCCCAACAGCTGGATGCTGGAAGGTGGTTTGATCCTGCTTTCGCGGAGACCCGGATTCCCACTCTGGAAGAGACTCTGAAGCTGATCAGGGATCGCAAACGGGGCGAGACTGTGATCGCCTTGAACATCAAGCAGCTGAATCCGGAAGGTGAACACAAACTGATTCAACTGCTGGAGAAATATGATCTGTTCGGCGAGTGTTTTGGCTTCGATCAGAGTGCTGAAATGAGTCAGCGTCTGAAAAAGTTGAATCCAAAGTTTCGCGTCGGACAAAATGTCAGCCGGAAGAATCTGGAAGCTCGTCTCAGTGAGGGAAAACTGGATGTTTTTCTGCTGACCTTTGTTCCCGAAAAGTCAGAAGTTGACTATCTCAAACAGCAGGGGAAACAGGTGCTGTTTAATTTTGGTGGAGCAGGGGAGGCCCGTCGGAATCCAAAGGTCTGGAATCAGATCCGTGCGGCTGGAGTAGAAGGCATGCTGACCGATTTTCCGCTGGAGTGCCGTCGCATCTGGAGAGAAGCAGATCCGGGTTCCTGATTCGAATCTGCTTCAGATGCATCGATCGGTTCTATTTCTGAGCGAAGGCATGCGCGATCAGATCATGATCGAAGACTTCTGGAACTTCTTCCTCAGCAGCATAGAGGTAGATGGCCGCGATGACGATCGAATGGCAGGCGGAGGAAACTAGGGATGCCAGCAGGATACCGAAAATGGCGACTCCGATCAGAGCTCCACCGAGGGCGACACTTCCTGAACTGATTAAGAAGCCTCCACCCACAATCATCGCAAACAGTGGGATCATGACCAGGAACATGATCATGCCGATACCGAAGTTGGCAACCAGTGATTCGCCCCAGGTCTCGCGCAGAATACCGACGGAGCGTTTGATTGACTCAAAGGGGTTTTTCCGTTCGACTACCAGGACGGGGATCACGAAATAAGTCGTAATCGACCAGGCCATTCCGAGCAGACCGGCGACAAACTGTCCCAGTCTCTCAGAGCGGGACTCGATCATCTTGATGATGAAACCTACGGTTGCACTTACCAGAGCCCAACCGGCGATTTGCGGCAGGCGGTTGAGGGCGGAGTTGAAACCATCGCCGATTCCCGGATTGCCCCCCTTCAGGCGAATGATGGCACAGGACATCAGGGCCGAGTTGAAAAAGATCATCACGAAGTAATTCACGAAATAGAAAGCAAACAGGATCAGATAGGCGACAGGATCCTGTGGGGCCTGCTGATCGTTCATGATGACATCAACATATTTACTGTTCCACAGAGGCAGGGCAAAGCTGGCCAGTACCAGCAGACAGGAAATGCCACTCATGATGGGAAACAGCAGCAGTTCTTTATCCAGCATTAGGACGTGAAAACTCTGTTTTGAGAGCGCCCATCCATTTGAGATGCGGGTAAACATGATCTAGAATCCTCCTGATGATCGGGCTGGCAATACAGTGCGACGCTGTCATTAACTGTTGCATTCGTGGCAACTTCCCCAGAGTTATAACAGATTGCTGCACGCGGACATAATCGAATCTGATGATTCTCACAGATTATTCATCGGTCGGCAGAGTCAGCAGCAGTGCAACGGTGGCCCAACTGGCCGCGGTGACCGAGATGAACTGGTCTTTCCCGTGCGGATAGCCAGTTTCGAAGTAAGTCTGGAATGGATTGGCACGCGATTTCACATACCACGAGCCATCCGCTTGCTGAGTCTCGAGCAGGTATTTTATGCCGCGTTGAATGCTCAGATTGTTTGCCTTCAGTTGCCCCGACCGTAAGAGAGCCACCAGCACGGTCCCTGTTGCGTAAGCGTCGCTGTTCATCTCGGGGAGTTGAGACCAGCCCCCATCAGAATTCTGCAGCTGTGTCAGTTCCCGGGTTGCCGATTGAATACGTGACTCTTCAACGCTTAGTTCCAGAAAGGCTCTTAACTGAAAGACCCGTTCTTCGTTGGATGCCGGTTTGAGTTTCAGGAACCAGTCTCGGCTCTGATCGAGACGTTCCTGGATAAGGGGTTGTTGTTCCTCGGTTCCAAAATTTCTCAGTGCTCGGATCACGAAATAACTGGTGTTGGTATCGCTGGACATGGACGGAGGCCGGGTAGAATTACGCAGCCAGTGATCGCGGGAGCGGTTGCGTTCCAGCAGATAGCCGGTGACGGCTGCTGTGACTTCATCCGGTTTTCTGCCCGCCATCTCCAGTGTCCAGAGGGAAAAGCTGGCCATATCAGGACCACCTCCCTGACCCTGTCCCGCCTGATATTTTTCCAGCCCCCGCTTGAGGGCTGCTGCTGTGTGATCGACCTGTCTTTGAATATTGGTCTGATCTATTTTGAATCCCCGCAGGTGGGCTTCACTGAAAACCAGGACGGCCAGGGCCTGGTTGTGACAGGTGAAACAGGTTCGTTCGCGGGCTGAACCGGCGGCTGCTTTTTCGATGAGAGGGATGGAACGGGAAATGGCTGATCGAACCAGAGCCGGATCGGGAGCGGTTTCACCGGCTGGCGATAAGAGTGCGAGATTCAGGATGAGACAGCAGACGCATGCCTGCAGAATCGAGTGGTACATGCTGCTCCTTCACAGGAAACGGACTTAAATCGTGTACTGCTCGATTGTAGCAGTCATGGGAATGCCGTTTCCAGCAGTTTCTCTTTACAGGAGGACTTCCCTTAGAATAGGTTTATTTTACTGGCGCTTCTGCAGGGCGAGGGGCGCGACTGGGGCATTCGATATGCTCTTGCAGTAAACCGAGTCCGATGATTTTTCCTGCTTTGCGTCTGAGAATCGGGGCAAGCAGCCCAGCCATTTTCCGTAACGGCCAGGAAATCGAGATCGGTTTACCGGGGATGCTGCTACCGCCGAACAGTCGTTGGTGTGCGAAGACCTGCAGGCGCTGCATATGGAGAGCCGGTGGTTCACGCCGCTGTTGTACCCGCTTCAGATCTGACAGAGTCAGGGTTTCATTATAGAGTGGGTCCGCCAGGATATTGGCTGCTGCGACCGCATCCTGCACTGCGAGGTTGACGCCAACACCTCCCACAGGAGACATCGCATGGGCCGCGTCTCCAATGAACAGCAGCCCCGGACGAGCCCAGTTAGTAATATGATTCAGCTGCACGGTCAGCAGACGGACCTTATCCCACGAGTCGATGTCGTTGATGCCATCAGAGAGAGCGGGCAGAATATCGACGACCCGGTTGCGGAAGGCCTCGAGGCCTTCCTGCTTTAAGTCATCGAAGGAACCTTTGTGAATGATCATCCCGGTTTGAAAGTAGTCTCCGCGGTCGATGGTGATTAACATTCTCCCATCTCGAATGCGGGCCAGTGTGTTGTCGGTGACTTCACCTGCTTTGCTGACCCGGAACCAGAGTACGTCGATAGGAATCCCTTTTTCGACGATTTCGACACCTGCTTCGTGGCGCATGTCCGATCCTCGACCGTCGGCACCGACGACTAGATCGGCTCGGATTTCATATTCTCCATTCACTCCTTCCACCTTGACACCCACGACCTGGTCTCCGTCAAAGATCAGGCCGGTGGCTTTCGACTGCATGTGTACCTGGAAGTTGGGGAATTCAGCGGCATGCCGAGCCAGCATATTCAGGAAATCCCACTGTGGCGCAAAGGTGATGAATTTGCATTTGGTCGGCAGATGTGTGAAGTAAGGCCCTTCGACATCCTGACCTTCAAAATTGAGTTTCAGAGATTCGAAGTGTTTGTCCGCGAGGCTCAGGAATTCATCAAGCAGGCCCAGTTCATGCATCAGTTCCAGTGTGGAAGGATGAATGGTGTCACCACGAAAGTCACGCAGGAAATCTTTGTGTTTTTCCAATACGATGACTTCCACGCCGGCCCGCCCCAGTAGATAGCCGAGAAATAATCCCGCTGGCCCTCCGCCGACAACACAACAGCGAGTTGTAATCGAAGCACCGCTTGCCGGTGGTTGAAACTCATCCATGGCCCGTAACCTCCTGTAAAAAGAATTGCATCCTGGCGGGTAATACTGAGCGCGAAACAGATTTAAGTTGTGTTTTGATCCGAATCTGACGGCGGTTGTTCGGTCGCCTGATTCTGTGGGGCCTGCGAATCTGACACAGTTTTCCGTTTAAAGCTTCGGCGGGAGATGATCACAATGACGAAGAGAATCATCAGACTGCCGATGACTTGAGCATAACCTTCCATATTTCGTCTCATCTTTCGCAGCTGAAGAGTGACTATTTATAAGATACGCTTTTGCCTGATCAGAATGACAACCGACCGTGCCTGCACATCATAGGTTGCTGCGGAAACCGGCTTCAGGGACTCTGGTTCCAGCACATCTTCCGGGCTGGGCAGGGCCGTGTCGACCACCCGCTGCCATTCTCCGGGAGTTCCTTCATGAATTCCAAAAATGCAGGTGTTGGCGGCAGCATTGATCATGACATACAAATCGACGTCCGCTTCACTCTGACCATGCAGACAGAACGCCAGCGTTTTCGCGGCAGGCGTCAGATCGACATAGCGTGTAACTCCATACCATTTTACATCTTCTCTCCAGAAATGGGAACGGCAGACTGTCGAGTGCCGTTTTCGGAAGGCGATCATCAGTTTGACGAAACGAAAGAAATCCTGGTGCGTCTCGAGTCGATCCCAGTCGAGCCAGGTCGTTTCGTTGTCCTGGTTGTACGGATTGTTGTTGCCCTCCTGGGTCTGTAGGAATTCGTCACCCATTCGAAACATGGGCGAACCATTAGAGACCATCAACAGCGCAAACAGGTTTTTGGCCTGCTGCTTTCTGAGCTGTTCGACTTCGGGAGGTGCGTCTGCGCCTTCCCAGCCGCAGTTCCAGCTGTAATCGTTGGTTCCATCGGTATTGTTGTGACCGTTGGCCCAGTTCTGTTTGCTGTTATACGAGACCAGATCATACAGGGTAAAGCCGTCATGCGAAGTGATATAGTTGACGCTCTGGTATGGTCGCAGGGCGTGCAGGCAGTCATCGGGAAACAGGTCACAACTGCCGTAGATGCGAGTCATGAGGTCTGCGACTTTTCCAGAATCCCCTCGCACGAACTGTTGCACGGTATCTCGGTAGGCGGCATTCCATTGCATCCAGCGATGACCGGGAAAACGGGAGCCGAGCTGAAACTCTCCCGCGGCATCCCAGGGTTCTGCGATGAAGCGGCGGTCCGTCAGGGTATTGTCTGAACCAATCTGTCCAATCGTGGTCGGGTTCGATTCATCAATGCTCCCATCCAGTCGGCGGGTGAGGATGCTGGCCAGGTCAAAGCGGAAACCGTCTACGTGCATCTCCTTGACCCAGTAGTGCATACTGTCGACGATCATCTTCCGGACGGCCCGGTTGGCGGTATGGAGTGTGTTGCCCGATCCTGAATAATTGGCGAACGGATCTCGGGGGTTGTCAGTCAACGTGTAATAGGTGGTGTTGTCGATTCCTTTGAAACTGTAGGTGGGGCCCTGTTCGTTTCCCTCGCCGGTATGGTTGTAAACCACATCCAGGATAACTTCGATGCCGGCTGTGTGCAGGGCTTTGACCATTTCACAAAATTCGATGTGGCGTTCGCAGGTGTCGTCTGATTTGCAGTACGCATCATGCGGCGCGAAGAAGCCCAGGGGCATGTATCCCCAGTAATTACCATCGTCGTCGTCGAACTGATAGACGGGCATCAGTTCAACCGCGGTCACTCCCAGTTCCAGGAGATACGGGATTTTTTCGATCACACCCGCGAACGTACCCCGGGCATCAGCCGAGACTCCAGAGTTCTCACGTCTGGTAAACCCCTTGACGTGCATCTCGTAGATGACCAGGTCAGAAGTGTGATGGATATGCTGGTCGTCATCCCAGTTAAAGGCGCATTCAATCGACTGTAATACCGAGAGCGGGGCATGTCCGATGTTGGAGCCCGGCAGGCAGGCTCGCTGACGATCAAACAGGGGGGGGAAGAAAAGGTTGTGGGAATAGGGGTCAAACAGCAGCTTATCCGGATCAAAGGCATGCCAGTCATATATGCCATCCGGCGCGGGACCGTCGATCTGGTAGGCGTAGTATTTTGCAGATATGATCTTCTCTTTGGGAATCCGGCAGTGCCAGATTTCAGCAGACTTATTGCGCAGATAGTCGAACGCAAATTCGTAGACCGGTTCGAACAGATTGTCCTCGGTGAAGAAGAGCAGCTTCACCTGTTCGGCGTGTTTCGAATAGATGGCGAAGTTATAAGCGTTCTCTGAGGGAACCCAGGTTTCTCCCAAATGTACGGGAGAGCCTTCTCTTTTATCCCAGTGGTCCATCGTGCGATCTCCGGATCGAATCAGTGTGGGGTTTACCAATCAGGGCAACCAGGTCTCGTAAGATCTGAGGTAGTGCCAGTCCGCCGGGCGCTGCCAGGTACTTGGGAGTCCAGACCGGATCGAATTTTTCTTTGTAGCTGCGCAGACCTTCAAAGCGGTAGAAATGATCGCCATAGCGGAAGATCAGGTTCGCCGTCCGGTTCCAGACGGGGGACAGTGGACGACTTTCGATCCCGGAAAGGGGAGCCATGCCGAAATTGAACCAGGCATAACCTTCTGTCTGTCCCCAGAGCATCAGTTTCACAAACAGGTATTCCATCACACCCGGAGGCGCTGTCTGATCGTAACGCATCAGGTCGGCTGAGAGTTCTTCTTTGTCGGCGCCTTCGAGGATATTCGTGAAGGCAATGATCGTTCCCCGTTGTTTGACGACAGCGATCGGGAATTGCGACAGATAGGTTTCGTCAAAGTAACCCAGGGAGAATCCTTTTTCCTTCGTGCTCTTAGACTGCAGCCAGTCATCAGAGATCCGTTTCAGTTCCGGAAGGATGGCAGGAACCTGCTCCCGGGGGATGATCGTGAATTCACATTCTGCCTGTTCACAGTGATTAATTGCCTGACGGAGCTTTCGTCGTTTCCCGCCGGAGAGTTCAAACTCGGTTAAAGGGACCCGTGCCTCTTCGCCCAATTTGAGGATTGTCAGCCCCTGGTCGAGATATATTGAGAGGTTTTCCGGTCTGATCTGATAGAAGACGGGCCAGCCATCGTAGAGGTCCACGAGTTCGCGAAACTGCCAGACCAGTTCGGCCCGGTCCGCTTCAGGCCCGACTGGATCTCCCAGGCTGATCCAGGACCGTTTTTGGATGCCATACATAATGAACGCCGTCTGCTGTGGATTGAACAGCAGGGATTTATCTCCCAGTAATGCCAGCCGTGTAGACGTGACTGGTGAGGCTGTCACGAGTTGTCTGACCAGTGCCAGTTCGTCCGTTGTTGGCGGGTGTGCCTGGGGACGCTGGGCGGAGGTTAATTTCGCAAAGGAGAAGAGCAGCACCACCGAGATCGCACCGATGCTGCCCCGCATGAAACGTGAAGCGTCGCCTTTGATTGTAAACGCCCACCAGAGTTCGTGGGAATATTCGATGTTCCGATAGGCAAACAGTCCGAGCCAGAGCGAACAGAGTACGATGCTCAGGATGGTAGCCGCCCAGGGAAGACTGAAGCGGTCGTGAATCAGGGTTCCCTTGCGATAATACTGTCGTCGGCTGAGGAGCAGGGCCAGCAGAATGATGCCCAGGAGAATCGCTTCTTCATAGTCGAAGCCTTTCAGCAGAGAGACCAGGATCCCCAGGCTCAGCAGGCCGGTAATCAGCCACCAGGCCGAATCGAGTCGCCGCTGGAGTCCCCGGGCCAGAACCAGCAGGGCTGCACCGATCAGACTCCCCAGGAAATGTGAAATCTCGACCAGGGGCAGGGGGAGCGTCTGCTGCAGGTGACCCAGGCGGGCTGTGACGATGGGGGTGGCACCCGAAAAGAGCAGGACAGCCCCCGCCAGCAGCGTGCACCAGGAAAGAATCAGGGGGGCGATTGCCGCCGACCAGCGATTCGCCTGCTGCAGTGTGCGTCGCGCCAGGCCGCGATTGAGGGAGAGCTCATGCAGGCCCATCAATATCACAGCGAAAAACAGGGGGATCAGGTAGTAAATCACCCGAAAGACCAGCAACCCTGCCAGGATTTTAGCCGAAGAAGGGGAGGCGACGAGTGTGAGAATTACCAGTTCAAAGACGCCGACCCCTCCCGGTACATGGGAAAGTACCACAGTCACTGTCGCCATCAGGAAGATGCCCAGAAACTCCCCGTAGCCAATGGTGAGATTATGCGCGAGCAGGGTATACACGATCGCGGCGACCAGCAGCAGGTCTCCCGCCGAGACGGCCAGCTGTAATAAGGTCATCCTGGTGCTAGGCAGACGCAGTTCAATGCCTTTGACCCGGATGGGTGATTTGCGGATAAGTGTCAGCGAGGCATAAACAATCGCAACAGCCAGTAACAGTCCCCCCAGTGGTTGAACACTGGAAAAGGGAAGGTGTAACGATGCGGGGATCGGGAAAGGATGGGAAAGAAAAACGACCCCGGCCAGTGCAAACACGCCGACCCAGTAGGTCGTTCCCAGCATGAGCATCAGCTGCAGGATTTCCATCGCCGTCAGACCCCAGGCGGAATACAGACGATAGCGAACCGAGGTCCCTCCCAGCAGGGCGCCGAAATTGTAGCTGGTGACAAAACCGGTAAAGGAAGCCAGCGAGATCTTGCCCAGAGAAAGTGGATGCTGAATTGCCCGGACTGCCAGATAGTCATAACCGATCAGCAAGACGTAATTGAGAACGGTCAAGCCCCCGGCTGCCCAGAGTCGCCAGGCGGGAATCTGCTCTACAGCCGAGCGGATATCGTGGATGTTGTAATGCTTCAGCTCCCTGACCAGCAGCCAGATGGCTCCCACAAAGATGGTAATCACCAGCAAAGGAGCGAGTTGTTTAAGGCGGTGCAGCATCAGGGGGTCTTATTCACGGGGGCTGATATCACGGTCTGAACTTTGCCAATTTGGCTTGAAGGTCTTATGACTGAAAGACAGTTGAGAATATTTTTATCTATCCTGGCGTCACGGTCGTAGTTGGTCAGAGAATTACTCCGTTACAGTGAACGGCTCATGAATTTTCTCGAAGAGATCATAGATTATACGTGCATTATTGAATAGACAGGAATAGAATAAAACCAGGCGCTGTTGGTTGCTGAACAGCGGGTAAACTCTCTCACGATCCAAGCAAACGCGAACTCCTTTCTGAAAGACATCAGGATGAATCTCTCTCCGTATCTGGCCCGCTGGGGGCTCTTTTTCTCTGTGTTATCTACCGGTCTGCTGCTGGACTGTTCTGAATTATCAGCACAATATCAGCGGACTCCTGTTTCTGGTGAAGCGGAGGCTGTTGAGAAAGCAACCGCTGCTGAAACCAAGTCGAAACCATCGGCGGCCGAACAGGCCATTCGCAAAGTTGCGGTGGAATTCAAGAAAGCATTTGATGCGGGTAAGGCAGAGCAAGTCGCTTCCTTCTGGGCACCGGAAGGGGAATATGTGGAAGCCAGCGGCATGCGACTGGTAGGCCGCCCGGCGATTCAGAAAGCATATGCAGCGTACTTCAAAGCGAACAAAAAAGCACAAATTCAGATCTCGGTTGATTCCGTTCGCCAGATCGGTGATGACCTGGCAATTGAAGAGGGCCGCACCATGGTGGCAGTTCCCGAAGGGGCTGCAGACTACAGTCAATATACCGCGACCCACGTCAGGCAGAAGGGGAAGTGGAAAATGGTCAGCGTGAAGGAATCGAATCTGATTCCCCCGGCGACGCAGGTGAACCTGAAGGATCTGGAATGGCTCATCGGCAGCTGGGAAGCTGAGGATGTGGGGGTGACACTCAAGACCGTCTATCGCTGGATGCCGGGCAACAAATTTATCGAACGCACTTTTACTGCACAGACCCTGTCCGGCGATAAGCCGCAAGTGATGGGCACACAGATCATCGGTGTGGATCCACTTACGGGGGACATCATGTCGTGGACCTTCAACACCGATGGCAGTCATGCGATTGGAATCTGGTCTCCCGTGGAGAACGGATGGGTGATTGAATCGCGGGGTGTGACTGCAGACGGCATGCTGACCAGTGCCAACAATGTCATCACCAAAATCGATAAGAACGGCTGCCGCTGGCAATCCGTGAATCGAACAGTGAATGGCGTGGAACTGTCCGATGCACTCGAGGTTGTTTCGCGACGGCAATAGGCTCGATAAGGCACTTCGATTTAAGACAATCAAACTTTTTAGTTGAGGATAAATGGTATGAGAATTTTCATCAGTCTCATCGCAGTCACAGCCCTGAGTTTCGTGTCGGCTGATCTGTCGGTTGCCTGGGCCCGCGGATTTGGTGGCGGTGGTTTCCATGGTGGTGGTGGAGGCGGTTTTCGCGGCGGCGGAGGTGGTGGCTTCGGAGGCGGAGGCGGCTTTGGTGGAGGTGCCCGTAATTTCAGCGGTGGTAACTTCGGTGGAGGCAATTTCGGCGGCGGTGGTCGCAACTTCAATGGTGGTAATTTAGGTGGCGGTAATTTAGGTGGCGGTAATTTTGATGGCAGCCGCTTCTCGAATTACGGAAGTCGCTTCGATCAACCTGGCCGCTTCAACGATAAAACCGGCTTCGACTCTAATTTCATGAACTCGGTTCGTTCGGGTGACCGGACGAATGGCGATAACTTGAGCCGCTTCAACAACGGACAGTTTAACCGGGGTAACCTCAATCAATTGAATGGCGGCCGTGGTCTGCGTAACGATGGTTCGCTCAATATGGGTAACATGAATTTCAATCAGCGACCGACGCGTCAGGGCCTGGATAATTTTCTGGGGCTCCCTTCAGACGCCGGTCATAACGCAGTCACCAACTCGCATCCTCAGGTTCAAGACTTTACCGGTCGCAACACTGTGAACAGCTCGATTGCTAACGGCTCTGGTTCCGGTAACGTCTATCACGGACCAAATGGTGGAATCGCCGGTGAAGGCAGCTATACCGGGCCGCGGGGAAATACCATTTCAGGCGGTGGAGCGATTGGTCCTGACGGTGGGCATGCCGCGGGCGGAAGTATTACAGGTAACAATGGTGGTTCTGCTACCGGTGGTCGTGTCGTCGGCCCCGGTGGAGCATCCGCGGCCGGCGGGAGAGTCGTTGGACCGGATGGGGGCAGTGCTGCCGGCGGACGCGTTGTCGGTCGCGATGGCGGCTCCGCTGCGGGCGGCCGGGTTGTCGGTCCGAATGGTGGTGGTGCTGCGGGCGGTGTTGTGCGTGGTCCCGGCGGAGGCGCTACCGCAGGTGGTATCGTCCATGGACCAAATGGTGGTTATGCTGCCGGCTTCGTGCATGTCCCTCCTTCGACACGTTACTATCATGGTGCTGTGATTCGCGGCGGTTTTTATGGCTGGGGGATGTATTATCCCGGCTGGTACTCTGCTCACCCTGGTGTCTGGTATGCTCACGGCTGGCCGGCTGGCTACGCCTGGACGGTCTGTACGTGGGGAGCGATGATGGACTGGTTTGCCTGGTCGAACATGCAGCCGATCTACTATGACTACGGGAATAACGTGGTCTACCAGGACAACAGCGTCTACGTCAATAATCAGGATGTGGGAACCGCTGAAGAGTACACTCAGCAGGCCAGTCAACTGGCTCAGGCTGGTGCTTCGGCGGATGTCAGTGACCAGGGGAAATGGATGCCGCTGGGCGTGTTTGCACTCTCACCGACGGGGGAAACCAAGTCGGACAATGTGGTCGAACTGGCTGTGAACAAGGATGGAATCCTGAGAGGGAACTTCACCGATACCAAGACTAAGAAGACGCAGCAGATTCAGGGCTCGGTCGATAAAAAGACTCAGCGGGCAGCCTGGACTGTCGGCGACGATAAAAACACTGTCTACGACACAGGGATCTATAACCTCACCAAAGACGAAGCACCCCTGCTGGTTCACATTGGCAAGGAAAAGACCGAGCAATGGCTGATGGTTCGTCTGGATCAGAAAGACAAGAACACCGACGGGAGCAGCACCTCTACTTCAGGGAACTAACTGTCGATGTTTGACTCTGTATGAACAACCTGCAACCGAACTGGTCAACCTGGCCAGTTCGGTTTTTTATGCGCTGGATTGGGAAAGACTACGGTTTCTGCAGCGGTGCCAGATAATCGATGCGATAATCCTGAGGGAAGGGCAGCACGAAGTTCTCCTGTGCCCACTGATCCCACTTTCGGGCAAGTTGCTGAACCCGTTCCGGTTCCGCTTTCGCCAGATCGTTCAGCTCGGTCCGGTCGCGGGAGACATCATACAACTCCCAAGGGCCGCCCCGGGTGGCAGCCAGTTTCCAGCGACCCTCGCGAATTGCCCGGTTTCCCTGGTGCTCGAAGTAGAGAGTCCGTTCGGATTGAGGTTTACCCTGAAGTAACGGCAGCAGGCTGCGTCCTGGCAGGGGAATCGTCGGTATATTATCCCAGCTTTCCGGATATGCGACTTGGGCTGCCTCCAGCAGGGTGGGAACAATGTCAATAATGTGTGCGGGAGTGGAGATGATTTTGCCGGACTGCTTTACACTGGCAGGCCAGTGGACGATCCCTGGAGAGGCGATGCCTCCTTCGTGATTATAATGCTTGTAGAGACGCCAGGGGGTGTTGGAGGCATTAGCCCAGCCGGAACCGACACTGTGATGCGTATCCGGGCCTCCCATGCGATCAAGCTGATCGCCCCAGTAGAGTGTGTTATTGCGACTGGATCGGATATCAAAGCCAAACGGATCCCACTCGGCACAGGCTCCGTTATCTGACGTGAAGATGATCAGCGTGTTCTCCAACTCGTTGTTCTGGCGCAGGCTGGTTAATACGCGTCCTACATTCTGATCCAGACGATCGACCATCGCAGCAAAGATTGCCATGCGGCGTGCCAGATCTCCTCGGCGGTCAGTGGGGAGTGAATCCCAGGCCGGGTTGACGCGTGCTTCGGCTTCTCCCCAATCCCAGTAACGGGATCGCGGCGAAAGTTTGGTTTCTTCAGGTACGATCCCCAGTTGTTTCATGCGTGCCAGCCGCTGTTGCCGGACCTGATCCCAGCCGATGTGGTAGCGATCTGCGTATTTCTCAATTCCTTTTTTGGGGGCATGCAGTGGGAAGTGCGGTGCGTTGAATGCGAGATAGAGGAACCAGGGCTGATCGGGATTCCGTCGGCCCATCCGCATAAAATCAATGGCATAGTCCCCCAGGGCATCAGTCCCGTAGAACTCTCCCTTAGGATAAGTATGCGTATCGCGGGTGGCGGGGAGACGGGTGAAATGATCGACGTCCCAGAACGTTTTGGCGCTGACCAGCGTCCCGTAAAATTCTTCGAAGCCGTGCTTGGTCGGGTCTTCTGTTCCGAGGTGCCATTTACCAGAGAGAAACGTGCGGTAGCCACCCTGCTGTAAAATCTGCGCGATCGTAATCGCCTGATCGTCGAGATGTCCCTGGTAGCCGCGCTGATTCAGGCTCCGCGTCATGTGCCCCAGTCCGACGCGATGCGGGTATTGCCCGGTCATGATCGATCCGCGAGAAGGACAGCAGCGACCGGTATTGTAGAACTGGGTCAGCCGCACACCGTCTTTTGCCAGGGAATCGAGTTGTGGTGTTTCGATTTCTCCACCAAAACAACCAAGGTCGGAATACCCCAGATCGTCGGCAACAATCAGCAGGATATTTGGCCGCTGGGCTGCGGACAGATGATCCAGGGGGAGCAGCAGTGCCAGTAGCAGACAGGTCAAGCCGAACAGCGAGTGGCTGATTCGGTCCAGGGGAGCAGAGGGCATAATGATTCTTCCTGTTGAGCGTCTTGAGAATGATCTGAAGCCGGGATCCCGACTTTTCTCAGCTTAACCACTCCTCAGGCTGGCTTCCAGAACCAGTTGTCGATTCGGGGTAATTCCGGTTAGTGGACGTGTGGATAACTGAGTGTTGCCTGGAATCATCATATTTCTGAATCCGTGTTTGACAAGGTATATGCGTAAGCTAGGATAGGGTAAATACGTTGAGTGCGGCGATTGTTTGATTGCCCTCAGGTCGAGAAGCTCAGCAATCAGAAATATCATGTGTCTCGTACATATTTTGAGATAAAGGGTTACCAAGATGAATCTGCAGAAGTCTATAACGAGCAAGGGCTTGCTTTGTCTTCTCACACTCTTTTTGATCGTGAACTACGAATCACAGGCGCAGGAATCTGCTCCCAATGCTGCTCCCCAAAGTATTGATCCGAATCTGTCTCCCCGCCAGAAGTATGCTGCTCTGATGAGTGAAGCACACAAGGCGCGGCTGAATCAGCATTATTCGAAGTATTACAAAGCGACCCTGGGGGTTGTTGCCACAGATGCCTCCGGTCCTCTGGCCGCTCATCTGACAAATGGTGCTCCTGACTGGTGGACTGGTGTCGGAACGAACCTGGATGGCAATCCGGGGTATGGTGTGGTCATCATGCATGTCGCTCCCGGCTCACCAGCCGACAAAGCAGGGCTGATGAAATACGACATCATTCTTTCGTTCGGCAAGCATCGTCTGGCTTCCGTACGTCAATTGAACGCACTTCTGGCGAAAGCACAGCCGGGGCAGAACGTGACCCTCTCCGTAGTTCAGGTGGGAGAGAAGGGCGCTGTCAGCAAAGTTAATGTGACACTGGGTTGGGCCGAGCGGATCAATGCTCCTGCTGGTGGGAATCCTCCGTGGACCGCCACTCCTCAGTTTCCGAATGCTGCCAACTTTGGTCACGATGATGAATATCTTGCCAACCCGAAAGCACCGATGCAGTATCAGTACGCGGCTCCTTACGAGTACGCTCCCAAGTTGAACTCTTCGATGCCTATGGACTTCGAAGGCAGCCTCTCTGATAAGTAAGCGAATCAAGCTTAATCAAGAAAATACACAGGCGATGCTCACCTTGGGCATCGCCTGTTTTTGTAGTGGTCTGCAGAAATCTGGATGAACCGGACCTTCACATTAAAATCGATTAGCCACTTCAGAGAAACTATGCGGATCAGAGGGAGAGATTCACCCGCTGGTTTGTCCAGCGATTTCGCGTGAAAGGCAAATTCAAAGCCGGAAATCGCTGAATTCAGGCGGCTTTACTGGCGATTACACTCAAAGTCATGTAAAATCGAAGGATATTGATCCCTTGAATAACGCAATGGAGGCGATGCAGCGAAGTGAGGAAAACACTGCAGAGCAAGAAAAAACAAAAATCTGACCCCGCAGTGATTGGTTGGCGTGAATGGATCAGTCTTCCAGATCTGGGAATTGGCCTGATCAAAGCCAAAGTTGATACGGGAGCACGTTCCTCATCGCTCCATGCTTATGACCTGCACCGGTTTGAGCGAGATCAGGAAGAATGGATTCGCTTCAAGGTACATCCTGTCCAGCGCCGGACACACGAAGTCGTCGAAGCTGAGGCCCGCATCTTCGAATATCGCTCGGTTCGCAGTTCCAGTGGCAAAGCAACCATGCGACCTGTCATTGTGACCAATATCGAACTTCTCGGCTTCAACTGGCCCGTTGAACTGACGTTGGCCAATCGGGATGAAATGGGCTTCCGAATGCTGCTCGGTCGCGAGGCGTTCCGTCAGCGTTTTTTTGTGGATGCGGGAAAATCTTACTATGGCGGTAAGCCTCCTCGAGAGAAACGAACCTGAGTGCAGCCGTTTCTGCTGCTGTTTCCGGTTAGAAAAGGATAACTTATGAAACTGGCAATCCTGTCATGCAGCCCCAGATGTTACAGTACGCGGCGGCTGCGCGAAGCTGCCGAACACCGCGGATTTAAAGTCAAGGTTCTCAACACACTCAAATTTGCCATCGATCTCAAACAGGCCGAACCCGACCTGTTCTTTCGACAGAAATCGATCTCCGATTACGATGCGGTCCTCCCACGTGTCGGCGCCTCGATTACCTACTTCGGAACCGCCGTCGTCAGGCAGTTCGAGCAGATGGACATTTTCTGTGCCAACACCTCGGCCGGTATCACCAATTCCCGCGATAAACTCCGTAGTCTGCAGATCCTCAGCCGACACCAGATCGGCATTCCGCAGACGACATTCGTTCGCGATAAAAAAGATGTGCTCCCCGCCATCGAACGGGTAGGGGGCGCACCGGTTGTCATCAAGCTGCTGGAAGGAACTCAGGGGATCGGCGTTCTGCTGGCGGAATCCGTGAAGTCCGCGGAAGCCATCATCGAACTGCTGCAGAACCAGAAGCAGAACGTACTGATTCAGAAGTTCGTCGCGGAAAGTAAGGGACGCGATATCCGGGCGTTTGTGGTCGGGGATCGTGTTGTCGCTGCCATGCGGCGTGTCGCCCAGGGGCAGGAGTTCCGCAGCAACGTCCACCGTGGCGGTCTGACCGAACCGGTCGTTCTCGATGAAACCTATTGTAAAACCGCGGTCCGGGCTTCTCAAATCATGGGTCTGAAAGTCGCCGGCGTTGATATGCTTGAGGGCAAAGACGGTCCCCAGATCATGGAAGTCAATTCCTCGCCGGGGCTGGAAGGGATCGAAAAATGTACCCAACTGGACATTGCCGGTGCGATCATTGACTACATCGCTGCCCAGGTGGATTTCCCGGAAATCGATCTCAGGCAACGACTCACCGTCAGTCGGGGATATGGCGTGACCGAGATTTATATTCCCGAGGGTTCAGAATACGTAGGCAAGACGATCCAGGCTTCCGGCTTGAGAGATAAGGATATCAACGTCCTGACGCTCTATCGCGGGACGACGGTGATTCCCAACCCCCGTTCAGATCGGGTACTGGAGTCCAACGACCGGCTGCTCTGTTTTGGAAAACTCGACTTCATGCGGGATCTGATTCCTGCTAAAACCCGTCGTAAGAGGCGGCCCAAAGTCATGGATTTGCCGGATCTGCCGGTGGCTGAAGAGGTGCTCTCGGAAGCCGGGCACGGAGCAAGCGATGCCTCAGGCACTGAATAAGGCTGACGTTAGATGAAGAAAATCCGTCCGCGTAAATCGATCGACCAGTGGAATGGCGACCCGATTCCCCCCGGCACTTCCCGTGATGTGAAACTGGCTGTCAGCGAAAGCTACAGCAGTATGAATGTAAAGATTCCGATTCATATCCGCCGCGCCAAGGAAGACGGGCCGGTCGTCTTTGTGACGGCTGCGCTGCACGGCGATGAAATCAACGGCACCGGGGCGATCCGGAATCTGATTCAGGATACGGAATTGCATCTGCTGCGGGGCTCCGTGATTTTCGTACCCGTACTGAATCTGCTCGCCTTTGACCGGCACTCGCGATATCTGCCGGATCGACGCGACTTGAACCGTTCATTCCCCGGCTCCGCGAATGGCAGTCTGGCCAGTCGCATGGCGCGGATTATCTTCGACGAAATCGTTTCCCGTAGTGACTATGGAATCGACCTGCACACCGCTTCGGTGCGGCGGACCAACTATCCCAACGTGCGGGGCGACCTCTCCAATAAGGAAGTTCGACGACTGGCCCAGGCATTTGGCTCCGAAGTCATCATCAATGGCAAGGGGCCCCAGGGAGCTTTCCGGCGCGAGGCCTGTTCTATCGGCTGTCCGACGATCATCATGGAAGGGGGCGAGGTCTGGAAGGTCGAGCCGGGCATCGTGGAGTCGGCGGTGCGGGGGGTAAAGAACGTACTCCGCGATCTCGAAATGCTTGAAGGGGAACATGAGAGTCCCGATTACCAGGTCATCATCGACAAGACCAACTGGGTCCGTGCTGAGCGGGGGGGCTTCCTCAAGTTCCACGTTAAACCCGGGGATATTGTCGAGAAAGATCAGCCCCTGGCGACCAACACCACGATTCTGGGCCGCGAACGCAGCATGCTGTATGCACCCTTCGATTCGGTCGTCATCGGGATGACCACGCTGCCCGCGATCAGCCCCGGCGAGCCGGTTTGTCACCTCGGCAAACTGCCTCCCGAGACCAGGCTCTCCCGGATCAGGCGTTCCCGCTCTGAAGAGGACAGCCTGGAAGGACAGGTCGCCGAAGAGCTTTCGACCAACCTCGTGGTCGAAGAGCCGACTGACGAAGCACAGCAGCTCCGCCAGCACTCGGAAGGCAACGGCGAAGCGACTGCGGCGGAATAGTCGAACATTCCCGCAGCACCGTTTTCAGTCTCCCCCTACAGGGAAACTCTACTTGGACTGCAGCTCAAAATCGAACTTGTTTTTGCCTTCGACGACCTCTTTTTTCAGTTCGGATTTACTGTTATACCGTTCTGGAATCGGATCTTTCTTGAAAGTGTCCTTGGGAAGTTTCAGCTTGGGCACCCCCTGGTCGGAGCTGGCAAAGGTGTCAACGGGAATCACTTCCGCAACCCCGGAGTCTTCCGCCTGGCGGGGGCTTTCCGGTGGAGCGGTGATGATGGTGATGCTGTGAGGGCCTGGAACGGCGCCCTTCAGGTGGTCACGGTAAGTCAGCGTGTAATTCCCGGAGCTGTCAGTACGACCTGACGAGGGATTCCCCTTTTGCGGTGAAAAAATCACGACGGCGTTGGTCAGCGGTTTTCCGTCCATCGTCACGACCCCGGAGACCGGGGCCAGTTTGATGTCATCCCCACCCCGGGAGCATCCCAGGCAGACCAGGGGGACGGTCAAGAATAACAGTGTGAGAACGCGCCTCGGCTGTGCGGCCTGAAGCGTCAGTTTTGTTTCCTGGTACATTAAAATAGCATTCCTGCGCTGGAGTAATATTGCAAACCCCGGTTTCAGCCAGATGCGGAAACCGGGATCGTCTTGTCATCACGCATTGTCAATTAAAAATCACCGATCACGTTGTGGTCGTTGATGGCAGCCAGGTAGATCAGCGTCTCGGCATCAACGTTTTCGCTGATGAATCTCACCCGACCGTCGCCCAGCAGGAAGTGGCAGCCACCTGTGTGCGAGCTGCTTAAGCTCCATGCGTATTTGAGGCCGTCCGTCTGGTTGATTCCGTTGATCAGGTAGATGGTCGAAGGAATCGGTGCAGTCGAAGATCCCTGCCAGTTGCGGACCAGAGCCGTGTGGTAAGGCCAGTCGCCATAGTTACCGGCTGTCGCGCTGTTGAGCGGAGAAGAACCGATCCAGATGGCTCCCGAACCACGGTCTTCGGTAGTACGTTCTCCAATCATGATCACGTTGCTGGAACCGTCGGTCAGGTCCCGCATGCGGGTGACGGCGTGGTTGTTAAACGCTCCCGTGTAACCCTGCGTGGTTGACGCGGTCAGGTACCGGGAAGGGGAGTACAGAGCCGGGTAGTTCGATTTTCCCCATGAATTGATGTTGGTGTTGACGCCATCCATGGGATCGGAGGGGCAGTTCAATGTGGGGATCACGGTATTGATCACGGTCGGCTGCAGAACGACACCGGCTACGGTGCGCCAGGGAGCGTTCATGTTAAGCTGGTTGTAAAGGTTGGTCTGATCCATGAAGGGCAGCAGCATTACGCTCCAGCCCAGGTAGCTTTCTGTAGGAATATCGCCGGCGATGGTACGGACGCTTTCCACCTGCATCTGCGGGAAGGTGTGATGGGTTTCATGGTAGTTGTGCAGCGCCAGGCCAATCTGCTTCAGATTGTTTTTGCAGGAACTGCGCCGTGCCGCTTCGCGTGCCTGCTGGACTGCCGGTAAGAGCAGGGCGATCAAAATGGCGATGATGGCAATCACGACCAGCAGTTCGATCAGGGTGAAGCCACGTTTGACGTTAAGCAGTCTCATTTTCGTCTCCGAACAAGGATAAAAAGAAAGAAATGGAAAACCAGAATCTTGTATTCTTATCCTGTTTCCGGAGGTTCCGAAAACGTATACGCAGCAGGTTTGAGACAGAAATAAGGCTAAAGGGACCTGCCCTTGAGGGGCTCGCAGAATGATGCTGAGTAGTTCGTAAATCTCACGATAAGAACGCAAAATTTGTGTTGGAACAGCAACTCGTATCAACAGAGCCTGTGCGAGACCAATAGCTGAGCGCCGGGACGAAAAGTAAATGCCTGTTGCGATTGCTTTTTCAAGCTGACGCGACATTAAACACTCCAAAGTTTAAAAAGCAACGGAAAAAAATTGGAAATTTCTGGAAATTTTTGGGGAATGTCTTACCCGGTGACCGCCGGCGATACCTAATTCAAATTCGGACAATCTCTTACGTACGGGAAGCCTCCAGGATCGCCAGGCAGGGCACACGCCCCGACCACTTGTTTGCTGGTGAGGCAGCTCGGAGATTCTCTTTGACCGGTTCGGAGAGATCCGGTATCGTTCGTCTCTCAACGACTCCGCTTGCAGGAAGCCAACGGTCCGGCGGGGTTGGGAAACCGGAGGCCCCGGTCCACGATCATTCCAGGGAGGACAATCATGATCTACCGCTGTCTGCTGTCGCTGCTGCTCCTGTCCAGTCTGACCAGGTTCTTGCAGGCCGACTCGCTCCCCCTGGAAGCCGTCAAACCCCTGCTGCCAGCCGCCGACGACGAAACCCGGGCCCTCCGGGCCCTGCGGGAGTGGAGCGAGGCCCATCGAAACTGCACCAGGGTCGAGGGGAAATTCCTTCGTATCTGGTATGACGATGTATTTGAACGCCTGAAAATTTCGGAAGGGGAATTTGCCTACTTTGGTCCCCGGCGTGCCTTTTGTGAAATCAGGCCCTCGGCCCGTCGTATTGAGGCCGAAAATAGAAAGAAGGATCGCAACGGAGAGCCTTACTCTGATGAGACAGATGAGTCTGAAGGGACAATCAGATGTTATTGGCAGGCGAAACGCTTTCTGATTTTGAATGATAAGGAACAAACCTTCGAAGCGTATCAGTACGTGAAACGGGAAGCACGATCCTGGTTTCTTAATTTGAATCTGGAAGCCGATGCACTCTTCCCTCCGTTTCTCCCGGGGAACCCCAATCAGCAATATTTTGATCAATTGACTCGGAATGGTCATTTTAAAGTCTTTCGCGAGAGTCAGACTCATATCTGGATTGCGGGGAAACCGAAAGAACCAAATCTGGTTCAGAATTGTCAGGAATTTAAACTCTATCTGGAAAAGTCGCCCTGGCGTCTGAAGGCCATCCAGCTGATTCACCCGGGGGGAAATCAGTCGACGGTTTATGTTCTCAAAGATGTCGATTTCAATCCGCCGGAGTGGGATGAGCCAGATCTGACCGGCTATCAGGGACAGGAATTTGGCGGAGAAGAAGTCGAATGGCCCGTCGAAGCCCGCCACCCGGGCCCGGCCTCGGAGACAAGAGAACGCGGGCCAGTCGAAGCCCTGCGGCCTCAGCAGCCAGGCCCGGATTGGATCCACTTTCTCAATCCAATGTTCACACTGGGATTTGCTCTCTGGGAAATGGTCCACTAAGATCAAAGGGTCCCCACGTTCATCCGATTGCCGGAGGATTGCCGCCATGCAGAGGTCCCTTGAAACTGAAAAGATTGAGAAGCATCTCGATGTGATTGGAATCCTGTTTATGGTACTGGCTGGCTTCAGTCTGCTCATGGTACTGTTTATTCCGGTCCATTTTATGATGATGCAATCAGTCATGAATATGGATTTTCCGCGCCCTCGTGAGGGCCCCGATCCCCGGAAAATGTTCAGGGAGATGCAGTCTGCATTTATTGTCCTGTATGTTCTGGTCGGCGTCTTATCTCTTGCCTTCGCTGGTTTTCTACTGGCAACCGGTATCAACATCCGCCGCAAAAGACACTTCACACTCTGCGTCGTCGGTTCGGCGCTGATCTGTATTTCCTTTCCGCTGGGGACGGCGTTGGGAATCTGGTCCTTACTGACCCTGTATGATAAGTACACCCGCCCCCTGTTTGCTGAGCGGACCGATCTGGGCGATGCCGACTTTCTGGATTGAATGATTGAGGAATCCCTCTGATGCCCATGACCAAAGCCAGCCAGCTCAACCTGATTGGCACCCTGTTTCTGATGCTGGGGATTCTGTCGATTTTCAATCTGGTGTTTTTGAGTCAGATCGGAGAGCAGGTTAAGGCGAACTCCCTCGCGAATGCAGATCTCCGTACGCCCGACGGAAAACCGTATGACGGCTTGAAAGAGCAGCGTGCGATGCAGCAGAGCTTTCTGCTGGGCATGCTGATTTTCTCGATCGGTTTCACCGTGATCAGTCTCCTGACCGGTACTTTTATCTTGAAACGGTTCAGTCATCGATCCTGTATTGTCGGGGCTGTTGTGACTATGATTGCATTTCCCCTGGGGACCATCCTCAGTGGCTGGGCATTGTTCGTACTCTGTAACCGGAACACAAAACAGCTGTTCCAGGAACGGGCAGCGCTGCGGGAAACGGACTTCCTCGATTGAAATATTTCTGCTTCTGTGGCAGCACGAACATTGACAGAACGACTCTACCGACCATAATTCTCCGGTTGTGAATCTGTCTGCAAATCAAACTCTCGAGGTTCTTTTGAACGAACAGAAACAAACGCGGCTCAAGCGGGCCGGTAAGCTGCTGATCCTCTGGGGCGTCCTGCATCTGACTCTGCTGCTGGCTGTGTACCCGATGATCTCCGCGATGAATGAGGGGATGCAGCAGATCATTGAACAGCCTGCACAGAAGCAGGCGCCGGAACAGGTCTCGGCCCGGTTTCGCTCGATCATGCAGACCGCGGTCACGCTCGTGGAGATCTGCCTCTGGGCTTATCCCGTCATCTGCCTGTTGACCGGCGTTTGGATTCTGCAGACGCGTCACCTCACCGGGTGTGTTGTCGGGGCCGCCCTGGTCTGTGTCTCCGTTCCCCTGGGAACCATCCTCGGGATCTGGACGCTGATCCTCCTGCGGGACTCTGAAATCAGAACCCTGTTTGATCCACAGACGTCCGCACGGAATCTCAGCGATGCGTAGCAGACTTTCACCTTCAATTTCAATTCTGACGCCCTGTACCCGCAATCTACAAAAACGCCTCTGTTCAAAATCGCGTTCAGAGAAGATAATAGAGCCGTAAAAGCTGACGCCGAACATTTTAGAAAGATGCATCATGGAACCCCTGGATCTGAAGCAGTTTGAATGGAAAATCAAAGTTCGCCAGTTGACGATGGACGACTTCGACGAACTGGTGGAAATGGAAAAACAGTGTTTTCCCGGCATGCAGACCTGGGGACGTGAGCACATCGAGAGCCAGCTCAAGACCTTCCCCGAGGGACAGCTCTGCGTCGAGATCGACGGGCGGCTGGCCGCTTCTTCGTCGAGCCTGATCCTCGACTATGATCCCGCGCTGGAATGGCACAACTGGAAAGCCGTCGCCGATGACGGCTATATCCGCAATCACAATCCCAAGGGGGATACGCTCTACGGGATCGAAATCATGGTCCATCCCGAATTCCGGGGGATGAAGCTTTCCCGTCGCCTCTACGATGCCCGTAAGGAACTCTGCCGGACTAAGAATTTGTCCCGTATCATTATCGCCGGTCGCATTCCCGGCTATCACCACTATGCCAAAACCCTCTCGGCACGCGAATACATCGAAAAGGTGGTCGATAAGGCGATTTACGATCAGGTTCTCACCGCACAGCTGGCCAACGGCTTCTCCGTGGAAGGGCTGATTCCCAATTACCTGCCCTCCGATACCGAATCCTGCGGCTATGCGACCTACCTCGACTGGACCAACCTCGATTACGTCCCCGGTGCCAAACGCAAGTTTCACAGCACGGTGGAACAGATCCGCATCTGCGTCGTCCAGTACCAGATGCGTTCCGTCAAAGGCTTCGATGAGTTCGCCCAGCAGTGCGAGTTCTTTCTCGATACCGCCTCCGATTATAAATGCGACTTCATCCTCTTTCCGGAACTGTTTACTACGCAGCTCCTCTCCTGTGTGGAACCGACGCGGCCCGGGCAGGCCGCCCGTCGGCTGGCGGAATTCACACCCCAGTATCTCGATTTCTTCACCGAGATGGCGGTCAAGTACAACGTCAACGTCATCGGCGGTTCGCAGTTCGTGGTCGAGCACGGCACGCTGTATAACACCTCGTATCTGTTCGGCAGAGACGGTTCGATCGGCAAGCAGTACAAAATTCACATCACCCCCAGCGAACGTAAATGGTGGGGCGTGAGCCCCGGCGACCGCGTCGAAGTCTTCGACACCGACTGTGGCAGGATCGCCATTCAGATCTGCTACGACATCGAGTTCCCGGAACTGACCCGCATCGCGGCTCAGAAAGGGGCGCAGATCGTCTTCGTTCCCTTTAACACCGATACCCGCCACGGCTATCTCCGTGTCAGACATTGTGCCCAGGCACGCTGCGTGGAAAATCATCTGTATGTCGCCATCTCCGGTTGCACGGGCAACCTGCCTTTCGTGGAGAATGCAGACATTCATTACGCCCAGTCCGGGATCTTTACCCCCGCGGATGTCGAGTTCGCTCGCGACGCCGTCGCCGCGGAATGTAATCCGAATGTCGAAACCGTGATTATCCACGATCTCGACTTCGAACAGCTCAGACGTCACCGTGAGTCGGGCAGTGTCCAGAACTGGAACGACCGCCGCACGGAACTTTATCGGGTGGTATATCAGGAAGATGGCAACTCCTTTGAAGTCTAGTGTGCGTTGCAAATCAGGGTTTAATCTCGCGATCAAAGCCGAAATCCTTTAAAATCCAGGGGAACGAAATCAATCCTGTCCCCGAGAAATAAAGTGTATTTCAAATGGTTATGGAATCCGAACAGAAAGTCCGCGTACAACGGGAACGTGTTATGCTGGAATCTTATAGTGGAATCTCCAAAAAAGCGGGGATGCCCCCGGGATCGCTGGTCCATGTGGGAGACTTTGATGAAGAAGACACCCGGATCTCGGTCGTTGACTACTCGCCCGGCGATCTGGAAGAGCCGGTGGTCGAAACCGTCGAGGATCTGCTCAAGTTCCGGGACAAAAAATCGATCACCTGGGTTCTTCTGGAAGGACTTAAGAATGTAGAAGTCACCGAACTCATCGGCAGGCACTTCGACATTCATCCGCTGGTCCTGGAAGACATCCTCAACACGCATCAGCGTCCCAAGTTCGAGGAATACGATGATTATCTCTACATTGTCCTCAAAGGGCTGACCGTTGCAGATGAGTCCGTCGCTGACGAGTCCGTTGCCCCCGATAAGTTCGAAGTCAACTACGAACAGATCAGCATTCTGGTCCTGAATGACTTCGTCTTCACTTTCAAGGAACAGAAAGACGAACTGTTCCTGCCCCTGATTCAGCGTATCCGCAACCAGACCGGCAAAATCCGGTCCCTGGGGACCGACTATCTCACTTATGCCATTATCGATTCCATCGTCGACCAGAACTTCGTCCTGCTCGATACCATGGACGAACGCATCGATGCCATCGAAGAGGAACTGCTCGACGACCCTGATTCCTGCACACTGACGTCCATCCAGCATCTCAAGCGGGAACTGATCGACATCCGCCGGGCAACCTCGCCGCAGCGCGAACTGGTCGCCGCGATTCTCCGCTCGGACCATGTTTTGTTCAGCGAGAAGGTCGACATCTATTTCCGCGACGTTTACGATCACGTGCTCCGCATCAATGAATCGGTCGATTCCTACCGCGACATGCTGGCCGGGCTGCTGGATATTTATGTCTCCAGTATCAGTAACAAAATGAACGAAGTGATGAAACTTCTGACGGTCTTCGCCTCGATTTTCATCCCGTTGACCTTCATCGCCGGTATCTACGGCATGAACTTTGAATACATGCCCGAGCTGAAATGGAAATGGGCCTACCCCACGTTGTGGGTCTTCTTCGTGACCATCCCCATCGTGTTGTTGATTTATTTCAAAAAGAAAAAGTGGTTGTGACTTCAAGTTGCTTCCCTGCATCATGACTGGAAACCGACGGGGCAAACTCCACATCCAGTTCACCGCTTCCCATTTCCACCTGATCTTCGCGCACCCTTTTCGGTGATTTCGCTGAACAGTTTGACCTTGATCCGCTGTTTCCGAATCGTATCGTTGTGCAATTGTGCTTCGCGCGCGAGGCGGGTGATGCGTGCACTGGAATTTCACGAACAAGTGACGCAGCAGCACCTGAATCCTGGTCGATTTCCGACTGTTTTCACCGGAACACGCGGCACCACTTCGCATTGTCTCGTAAGATTTCAAATCATTTCGGAGCACTTTCAGAGCATTTCGCAGGCAACTCACTGCATATTCAGAGTGACTCAACTCGATTTCAGCTTGCATTTTCTCTTGACCCCCCCGTGCCGTTCCAGACAATCTCCAACATCATCAACAGTGAAACCAAAGCAGACGCTCTTCGGCCCCTCAGCAGAAACGCAGGCGTACCACCGCCACAAAATCAGGCTCAATTCTGCCTGATCACACAAACCCGGAATCATACCCGTCGGCACAGCCCGGGCGAGCTGAAAATCAGGCAGCAGTGAACGTCGAGCAGATCACGCGCAGCGAAAGAAGAGGCGGGCAGGGGACTCGGGAGGCTTGTGGGGGAGCTGTCGTCTTCTGATACAGCAATGACGATCCACCCATGCGTGGTACCGGCTTAGTCGTGACGCAAGGCGGTTATCGGGTCGATGCGAGCTGCCCTGCGTGCAGGCAGGATCGTTGCCAGGGTGGTGACGAATGTGCTGAACCCCAGCACCACCGCCAGCAGCCACAGGGGAAACTGGATCATGTTCTCCTGCGCGAAGGTTTTATTGAACTGGTTTTCCATAATCGAAACGGTCATCATTTCAATCGGTATCTTGATTACCAGGCCAATCACCACCGCGCACAGGCCGCCTATCAATCCGATTAAGGCTCCTTCGATCAGAAACAGCAGCTGAATCTGTCCCTCGCGCGCTCCCAGCGCTTTCATAATGCCGATTTCCCGTGTGCGTTCGACGACGCTCATGACCATCGTGTTGGCGATGCCCACTGCAGAGATGACTAACGCAAAAATCGCAACCAGCGAGACGATCAGTGTCACCTGCCGTACCTGTTCCTGAATGAATTCGACTAAAGAGATCAGTGAATATTCCCGCAGTCCCAGGTCGCGAATCTGTTTTGAGACGGCTTTGAGGTTCGACTCATGATCAACCTGCACAGTCGCTTGATAAAAGCCTTCTTTTTCAATGTGCGGTATACGCAGCGCAAATTGTGTGGCGGTTTTGATCGGCAGCAGGAAATCGGCCATACCGTTGGCGCTGTCGAGTCCCACTTCATCATTGACTTCGCTCTCGGTTGGACAGCGATAGATCCCCACCACTGTAAACTCCTCAGCGATAATTCGCTCCTGGGGCTCCACTGGTTGAGACGGTTCGGCAGGTGTCGACTGAAATGCTTTCTTCAATGCGGCACGTTCTTCTTCAGAAAAGTCCAGCTGATCGATGAGTGTCGGTATGCGATCCAGTGCGCTGTTTAACGCCGTTAATTCTTCTTTATCGAACTCAACTTCGCCGCCACTACGCTGCGAGAGCGAGTACGCTACCCCTTCCGCTCCCTGGCGGAATTCGATTCTGACTTTGGTGCCGATCAACGCGCGCAGCTGGGCCTCGGAGATGTATCCCCATTTCCAGGCAACAAACTCGTTGAGCAGAATCGCCGGTTCGTTGTCCGACTCAAAGACCTTGCCCACCAGCATCCGGTCCTGTAAGACTTTTTCATTCACGGCGACCGAATCGCCCATCCCCTTCATCTCCTGCTCACCCTGGATCATTGACACATAACTGGACATCCTGGGATGGACCGTTTCGACATGTGCGAATGCTTCGATCTTATTAATCCGCTCCCGTGTGAGTCCGACACTCTCACTGCGATGTTCGAATTGCCAGTGGCGAATCAGCATTCGACGAATCCGGGCACGGCGGGCCTCGTCCAGATCTCCTTCCACTTTCAGATCCTCCTCTGGGATCGCTTTCTCGTCAGTGCTCCAGTTCTGTGAAACGTGGATCTGTCGCAACTGTTTGCTCATACTGAAGACCCGCATCACGGCCTCCTGGACGCCGCTCCGCGAAGCGAGCGCAAAGAGCAGCATCAGCGAACCAATCACGACGCCCACCAGTGAGAGCACCATCCGGGTTTTCTGCCGACGGATGGCCAGCAGGGACATGGAGACCATATCAGAGAACTTCATCAGTGGTCTGCTCCCGAATCGCGGTCCAGTCGACCATCCTGCATGTGCAGCACGCGCGTGGCAAAACGGTAGGCCAGTTCTTCGTCGTGCGTGACAAGTATCGTCGCTGTCGCAGAAATATCAGTGAAGCGGCGGAGTGATTCGAGGATCTCCCCTGCGGTCGACGAATCAAGGTTGCCCGTTGGTTCATCCGCCAGCAGCAGCTCCGGCCCGTTCATCAGTGCTCGCGCAATCGCCACCCGCTGCTGCTCACCCCCCGAGAGTTCACTGGGCCGATGCTCGGTTCGTGCGGCTAAGCCGACAGCCGCTAATGCCTCTTCTGCAGCCATCAAGCGTTTCGACTTTTCCCAGCGGTCAAATACCAGAGGCAATTCCACGTTCTGTAACGCCGTACGCCACGGGATGAGGTTAAAGGCCTGAAAAATCATCCCCACACACTCCCGCCGATAGTCGGCCATCTCCGCCGGGGGAAGCTCAGAGAGCATCTTTCCCGCTACGCAAATTTGCCCGCTCGTGGGACGATCCAGCCCTGCAATCAGATTCAGCAGCGTCGATTTGCCCGATCCCGATTTTCCCAGCAGGGCCACCCGTTCGCCACGACGCACAGCAAACGAAACGTGACTCAACGCGTTCACAGCGGCCTGTGTTTGACCGTATGCCTTCGAGACATCGGTAAGTTCGACAAGAATATCGCTGGCATCGTGCGGCATAAGTATTCAACGATTCAACTGGGACTGCTGATAGATCTCTATCGGACCGATTCACAAGTGAATCAGATCAGGATGAAATGACATTCGCTCATAAATCAGGACACTCAGGGCTTCCGGTTTCGTCTGTTCTAATCGGGCCAGAAACCATAATTATGTCCAATTCTGGTCGCATGGTCACTACTTCCGCTTATCCTATCGCGAGATTCAGGTATCGCAAATAAATTCAACAGAAAAGAAGAATGCGCTGCAGGGGGATCGCCCCGGTTGGGCGTCTATGGGGAAAGGCCGCTCGAATCAAGCAACGCTCTCTAGTATTCCTGGTCAAGCTGGGATTGCGTCAGCATTCGGTACGACTCAAACTGCTTCCCGAATCGCTCCATTGACTCATGCAGCGGATGCGCGGCCGCAAGGTCAGGTTGTTTGAAGAACAGACTTTTCCAGAATCCCTGCCAGGGCAGGTAGCGGACCATGATCGAGCGCTGTTCGGCTCCCTTTTCTTCCGGAAAGAACATGATGCCGTATTCGATTCTCTCATCAGCCAGCACGGTTTCGAAGTAAACGCCCCAATCCTCAGAACATCCCCCTTGATACCATTCCGGTACAGTATGTCCGTCCTGGATCAGGTGTTCTTCCAGCAATTTGCAAACGTACGTCGCTGCCTCCAGGCAGATCTCATCCTCATCTGAGAAGTAGTCTTCTGGAATTCTGACCACGACGGCCACGTATGGATCTGTTCGTTCTTCGGGCATGACTGGAACCGTCTCTGAGATCTGGGAATTTTTCAAGATCGTCGAGTTCCCGATTGTTTTAAACAACCCCGGATTGATGCATGATTCCACAAAAAAACGCCCCGGGAGAGTGTCCCGAGGCGTATCGTCTCTCTCAAGCAGAGTTGAGTAAATTACTCAACACCGGCTGTTACGCCCTTCCAGTCATCTGTACGGAAGGGGGTCAGCGGCAGGCCTTCCTTGTTCTGTACGTTGCAGACCGGGTTGTCGGCCCAGGCGTAACGGACAGAAACAGGTTTGGCGACGGCATCGCTCCAGACTTCGATTTTGTCTTTGCCTACGATTTTGGCGTTGGCTTTGACAAACGTCTTGTCTTCACCGGCGATGGTGAATCCGATGGGAGTGGTGACGTCGAACGTATCCAGTCCGCCGCCCACATGATCGAAGGTCAGGATGGCTTTATTGCCTTTGACTTCCATCGATTTGTACTGTGGACTCTGGTGGACGATATCAACGCCGTAATCTTTGGCCAGCGCCCAGCGGGCCAGGCGTTTGGCCACATCCTGTTTGTTCTTGGGATGAATGTCAGAAGCTTCACCCAGGTTCAGAATCACGGCTTCACCCGTGTTGGGCAGCTTGCTCATGGTCATGGTCTGGGCTTCACGCAGTTCGGCCCAGTCACTGTCGGCCGGTTCCGGTTTTTCGGCACGGAAGTCAGCCAGCTGAACCCAGTAGAAGGGGAAATCGCCCTGTTTCCACTCATCACGCCAGTTCTGAATCATGAACGGGAACAGTTTACGATACTGGTAAGCCCGGTTCGCATTTGATTCTCCCTGGTACCAGATCACACCCTTGATGCCATAACCGATGGTCGGATGCAGTACACCGTTGTAAATGTTGGCCGGACGATGGTTGCCGGTCAGCGGGTTCCGCGGAGCACGCGGACGGTTAGGAGGATTCTTGCCGGCAGCTTTGGCGTTCTTCACAGCGGCTTTCCACTGATCGAGCCGTTTGTTGTAAGCGGCGACAGCCTGGTCGTGATTGTAGGTCTCTTCCGTTTTTTTCCATTTTTCCAGCATGGCTTTGAAAGCAGGTTCGTCTTCGAGACGCTTCCGGTTGACCCAGGCTTCGGCGGAAGAACCACCCCAGGCATTGTCAATCAGCCCGATGGGAACATTCAGAGTCTGGTACAGCTGGCGACCAAAGAAGTAACCGACGGCAGAGAAGTTCGGAACCGTTGCGGGCGAGCAGGCTTCCCACTTGCCGTTAAAGTCATCCCGGGCTTCCTGTGTTCCCACCTGCGGAACCGATATCAATCGGATTTTGGGGTAGTTGGCGGTCATGATTTCCAGATCACCATCGTTGGCATTGGCGACTGTCCAGGCCATGTTTGACTGACCGGAGCAGATCCAGACTTCGCCGGCGAGGACGTCTTTCAGGGTAACGCTGTCGCTCCCCTTGATGGTGATTTCGTAAGGACCACCGACTTTCAGTGGTTCCAGGTTAACCCGCCATTTCCCTTTGTCATCGGCGGTAGCGGTGTGAGACTGACCATCGACGGTGACGGTCACTTTCGTGCCGGGTTCGTCCCAGCCCCAGAGCGGGTTCTGCTGACCCTGCTGCAGGACCATATGGTCGCCAATAATGGCAGGCAGTTTGATTTTGGCCTGCGCCTCGTTGAGATTCATTAGATACAGACAGCTGAGTGCAAGCACTGTAGCTGCAAGTCGTTTCGCGGAAGTACAATTCATCTGTGGTTCCTTGCAGGATGAGTAAACTGGAGAAGTCATAACAAACAGTTTGCTTCTATAGCTTGAACTGAATAGACTGCATTTTCAAGCGATTCCATTCAAATCGTGACAGCAAATCTCTCAATTCATTTCTTCTAAACTGGTATGGTGATTCATGAAACGTAAAATGACTGTGCTGTGGTCCCTGGTTCTGAGTTGTAGTTTTCTCCCCCTGGTTCAGGGGGAAAACAAGAAGCCCTCCGAGAAACGCTACGTAATCATTCACGCCGATGACGCCGGCATGTCGCACTCGGTGAACCTCGCCACTATTGAGGGCATGCAGAAAGGCATCGTCTCCTCGGCCAGCATTATGGTGCCCTGTCCCTGGTTTAAAGAATTCGCTGCCTATGCGAAACAGAACCCCGAACAGGATTTCGGCATCCATCTGACGCTGAATTCCGAGTGGAAAAACTACCGCTGGGGACCGGTCGCCTCGCGGGATCAGGTACCGAGTCTGCTCGATGAAGAGAATTATCTCTGGGACAACGTCGGACAGGTGATGCAGCATGTGAACGTCAAGGATGCCGAGAAGGAGCTGCGGGCGCAGATCGAACGGGCCCGCAAATTCGGCGTCCCCCTCTCACACCTGGATACCCACATGGGAGCAGTCGTCAGTCGGCCTGACCTCTTGGAGATGTACGTCAATCTGGGCATCGAATATCAGCTGCCGGTCCTGTTTGTGAACAATCTCGATCCGAAAAAGTATGGCGTGATCGCGGAGAAGGGCAAACAGCTCAAGGAAGTCCTGGAAAAGAACGGGCTCCCTGTGCTCGATGAACTGGTTCAGTTTTATGGCGAACCCGACTACGAAAAGCGGAAGCAGGCTTATCTCGAAAAAATTCGTGAACTTAAACCCGGAGTCACGCAGATTATCATTCACTGCGGATTTAACAATCAGGAACTGCAGAACATCACCCACAGTTCCTCCCGTCGCGATGGTGACCGCCGCGTGTTTACCGACCCCGCGGTCATCAAAGAGGTCAAGGATCTGGGCATCGAAGTTATCACCTGGAAAGAGTTCCACGAAATGGCCAAGCAGAAACTCGCCCAGGCCGAATAGCCGTAATCACTGCTATTCGTTGCGTTCAATCTGTGACAGCCAGCCTTCCAGCGTAAACTCTGGTGTGCCTCGTTCCTCTGGTTTGAGGCACGCCAGCTGGCTGCGATCGATGAGCGACAGTCCAAAATCCGCCAGAGTGGCCCCCCGCTGATGCAGGTCGGTGCCGTACAGTCGCTCCAGTTTGATCTGTTGCGCATCACACCAGCGCCCGGAATTGACGGTTGGCAGGGTTTTGATCTGCTGCGCTGTCAGTGCAGGTGTTCCCAGGTGTTGCTGAATCCAGAGCAGGGCATCCGGATGAGCTATATAGGGGCGATGGCCGCCCCCCGCTTCGAACCAGGCCTTCACCTTTCCCTCAGCTCCCAGGTTGGCATAGACTCGCCCGGCCTGCTCGACGACAGCCCGCGTCCCGCGCCAGGCGGTCCCGTCGTTGTCGGAGTCGATGATCCAGTCAGCGTCGCCATTCATCACCAGGACGGCACAATTCGGGGCAGCCAGTGACAGAAACTCAGGCCAGGTAAATCGCTCCCGCATCTGCTGATTGGGGACTTTCGTGCAATATTTGCTCCGCAGCGTCACATTGTCATAAGCCCAGCCGGAGACGATGGCCATTTTGATTCGCGGTTCCAGTGCCGCCATCCAGCTCGCGACGGCACCGCCCAGAGAATTCCCCGCGACGCCGATCCGGTCTGGATCGACGTCTTTCCGTTCCTGCAGGAAATCGATTCCCCGCATCGTGTCGAAGACCAGCTTACCCATGATCGGACGCCCGGCATTCCAGGCCCGCTCATGCACAGACTTCGGATCGTGGGCCCGCGTGCCCAGTCGTCCCTGTATGTGCCGCTCTTCTTCACCAATCGGATCCATGGCCAGGCAGACGAGTCCCGCTTTCGCATAGGCTTGTGCCGCGTAATTGTACTGCCACTGACTCTTGCTTCCCCCATGACCATACGTCAAAACGATCGCCGGCGCAGGTGCTTTGATTTGTTTGGGGCGATACACGACGGCGGGAATTTTTGACCCCGGTTCGCTGGTGAAGACCCATTTTTCGATGATCAGGCCATCCCGTTCCAGCTCACCCCGCTTTTCACTTTTCAACGCGACTTTCTGTTCTGGAATTCCCAGTATCGCTTTGAGCTGGGCTCGGCTTTCCGCTTGCGATTCGGGGAACGCAACCTTCGCTGGACGGCCCGGCGGTTCCGTTTCTGCTTTCTCGGGACCTGCCCAGTGTGCGGTGTTGATGGCGAAATATTTATTCAGAAACGGGGGCTGCTTGCGGCTGGCGTACCAGATGCGAAAGTGGCCATCGGGCAGCTGCATTACCGACTGACTGGTGACATAATGCGATTCCCAGGGACGCTCAGGGTCAGGACGCAGCACCGGGTTTTGCGGATGCTTATACCAGTTGAGCCCGTCGATGCTCACCGCGAATCCCAGTGCGGTCGTATTCTCCCGCTCCGTCCAGTAACTGCCGTACCACATCAGATAAGCATCGCCCAGCTTGAGAACCGTCGGATAAAACAGCCGCCCTGATTCCCAGTTCTGATCGAGTTCCAGTACCGGATCAGGAGAGACCCGCCACTTACTTCCATCCAGGCTGGACGCATGCCGGATGCACCAGGGATCCTGCGACACGTCTGTAAACCACATCTGGTACGTCCGTCCGGTTTTGAGAATGGTCGGTGCGTAAACGTGTTTGAGATTATCAGAACCCGCCTCGCTCCACTCCGACCCGTTCAGGCTGTCCGCTTCGTATAACTGATGCAGGGCGGTTTCGTCATGGAAGTCTGTCGCAGAGAACCACATCCGCAGTCGCCCGTTTTCACGCAGCGTCTGACCGTTGGCTGAACGGAGCAGGGTGGGCGTTAATACGGAGTGCTCGCCATCGCCAAAGGAAAAGACCGGATTCTGCCGGTTTTTGTTGAAATGAATACCGTCATTGCTGTCCGCTCGTCCCAGAACAAACATTCGATCCTGCACGGCACCGGTCGAACCACAATACCAGAGAGAATAGGTTCCCTGTTCCAGGCTTACGCAGGGGGCAAAAATGTGTGTATCGTCGTAAGTGCCCGGGCGTCCCAGTTCCAGGATCGGTCCGTCGGTATCGCGATGCCAGTTTTGAGGAGAGAGCCAGCGTTGTAATTCTCGCGGGATCGGTTCTGCTTGTAAGAAGAGGGGGCTACTGCCAGAGAGAATGATTAAGGGGAGCAGAACACGACAAACGGACCAACGATTCATGGCTGACCTTCTTTCGGGAGGAGCGTCATGGGAAATGTCGGTTCTATCGTAGCGCAGCAGTGGGGGAATCTCAAATCGCAGGGCATAAAAAAATCCCCCGCAGGAAGCTTAAAACTGCAGGGGATTTCGGTGCAAAGATAGAGACGATCTATCTTTCAGGAGGTAGAATGCATCAGCAGGGTGGGCCGTGGGCCAGTGGTCGCTCGATGAGAAATGCGTTTCCCGGTAATCGGGTCGCGTTCAGGCTATCCACCCATGTATTCTGGGCTGTTCGGAGTTGCAGGGCCTGCTCACAACAGGCCAGGTTGGTTTTGCAGCAGTCAGGCAGAGCATGCGTCTGGTAACAATTCGAGCCTGCCTGACAGGATTTCAGATACGGATTGCAGTTTTGTTTCAGGTGAGTGCTGGTCTGCGTACTCGCGGTGGCAGACATACTTACGCCGACAGACAATACGGTAGCAGTAAAGATCTTGGTCAACATGACGGATCTCCTCTGAGTTGATGGTCTAATATGTGTAGGTTGAGATAATCGTGGGTCGCCGGAAAGCGAACTCCCATGATCAGCAGAGCCAGACACAATGCATCAGGTGCAGAGGTTGAGCGGAAACGGGGGCATCCAGGCCAGCCAGAATCAATTCCTGGGCGGAGTGCGTGCCGGCAGCGATGGTCTCGCTACCCACGAACGGAGCAGAATTGACGGACAGGCGGGATTTACCCGTAGAAGCAAAGAGCGTTTCATCACAGTGTGGGTGGCTGCCCGTGGTACTTGCCGGCTTTTGATCCTGATCGGTATGGGTCAGGTGTTCCGGTGTAGGGGGGACAGCGGCCTGCAGATGATGCTGTTCCAGAGCCTGACAGCACCAGCTGCCAGGAAACATCAGGCTGGCTGCCAGCAGCAGCGATAAACTGATTTTAAACAGCGAGCAGCACATGGTCAGAGCTTTCTATTCTGATGGCTTCTGCAGTTGAAGTTCTCTGTTAAACGCTTCTGCTAACATTACGCCCCGGGAGCAGAAGGCGTTGGATGATTCCGGGAAAAAAAGAAAACAGCAGGGAAGCTCTGAACCTCGTTGGAGATAGGTGTGTCAGACTACGGTGAAGAAAAAGTAATTTTTTGTAAAAGTAGTGCCGAAAGTGACTTTACAGCACACACATAAGAAGACAGAATACGCGTCCTCTTATTGGGGCGTATAGCTCAGTTGGTTAGAGCGCAGCTCTGATAAAGCTGAGGTCCGTGGTTCGAATCCACGTACGCCCATTTTTTCTCTCTCTAAGAGGTATCCCGCTTGTCTGGCAAATTTAATTTGCCGCAATGGGATTTGCCGGCAATACTATTGTCGGCGTCTTTTGAGGGGACGTAGCTCAACTGGGAGAGCGCCGCCCTTGCAAGGCGGAGGTTGCCGGTTCGATCCCGGTCGTCTCCATTTGTGTTTTAGAGGACCACGTTTACCTTATGAGGTTTTAAAAAACGGGTCTTAAAAATTCTAAAACACTTTCTGGGAATTTTGGTTCCCGTGAGTTGACGAGCGGTTTCGGAATGGTTAAGATCCCGCTCCTTCACTTGGGTTTAGCAGGAGTTGTTAAGCCTAAGTGGTTGTCGCAAAGAGATTTGCGGCGAAAACTGTCCGGAGGGATTTGAAACACTTTTTGGAAATTTTGGTTTCCATGAGTTGACGGGCAGTTTTGAAAAGGTTAAGATCCCGCTCCTTCACTTGAAGTTAACAAAAGTTGTTGGTCGCAAGTGGTTGTCGCAAAGAGATTTGCGGCAAAAACAGTTCGAAGAGAATTGAAAAACTTTTTCAAAAAACTTCTCCCGGACGGTTGACTCGCTGAGAGGCGACGATAAAATGACTCTCTCAGCTGACTTAAGTCGATTGAATCAAATCCAGCACTGCTGGCTCTGATTCAGCTGATTTATGTTGGCTGTTTCTCTCTGGGGTATGACCCGGAGGGTCGATGATCTTTGACAATTTGGTAAAAGTAATAAGTGGCATCTATAAACATAGAGTTCTCAAGTTGCAATACCAGTTCTTCGGAAATGGTATTGCTGAGCGAGATTTGTTCTTAGGCAAACGATTCAAGTGCAAGGCTGTTATGCAAGGTCTTGTGAATTGAAATCGGGTTGTAATGTTTTTGGCTCCCACGAGGCAATGTGCCGAATGTGAGGTAAAAATTATTACGGCTAAGCTATTAAGGGCGTATGGGGGATGTCTTGGCATCAGATGGCGATGAAGGGCGTGGAAGACTGCGATAATCTTGGGGAAGTTGTCAAACGAGCGTTGATCCCGAGGTTCCCGAATTATCATATACTGAATACATAGGTATATGAGGCACACGCGGTGAACTGAAACATCTCAGTAACCGCAGGAAAGGAAAGCAACAGCGACTTCGTTAGTAGCGGCGAGCGAAAGCGAATCTAGCCTAAACCGTCTTGCTTCGGCAAGGCGGGGTCGTGGGGCTTGTCATTGTGGAGTTACAAAACTGTTTGCTAGAAGAATTCGTTGGAAAGCGAAACCATAGAGGGTGACAGTCCCGTATTTGAAAGTAAACAGACTTCCGACAGGTACCCGAGTAGGTCCGGCCACGTGGAATCCGGACTGAATCTGGGAGGTCCATCTCCTAAGGCTAAGTATTCTCTGATGACCGATAGTGAAAAGTAGGGTGACCGAAAGATGAAAAGAACCCCTGTTAGGGGAGGGAAAGAACCTGAAACCATACGCTTACAAGCTGTCGGAGCACTATTATCTTCGGATAAGTGTGACGGCGTGCCTTTTGCATAATGATCCGGCGAGTTACCGTCAATGGCTCGATTAAGGCCTTCCGGGCCGTAGTCTCAGCGAAAGCAAGTCTGAATAGGGCGTTTTGTCAGTGGCGGTAGACGCGAAACCAGGTGAACTACCCATGAGCAGGTTGAAGCGCGGGTAAGACTGCGTGGAGGACCGAACCCACCTAGGTTGAAAACTGGGGGGATGACTTGTGGGGAGGAGTAAAAGTCTAATCAAACCTGGAGATAGCTCGTTCTCTCCGAAATAGCTTTAGGGCTAGCCTTGAGCCACTACGTAATGGGGGTAGAGCACTGATTTGGACTGGGGCCCTTCCCGGGTACCCACCCTAGTTAAACTCCGAATACCATTGCGATTATCTCAGGAGTCAGTCCACGAGGGAGAAGCTTCGTGGTCGAGAGGGAAACAACCCAGACCGCCTGCTAAGGTCCCAAAGTCTTGCTAAGTCACTAAGGATGTTAAGATACTGTGACAGCCAGGATGTTGGCTTAGAAGCAGCCATCATTTAAAAAGTGCGTAATAGCTTACTGGTCGAGTGTTTTAGCAC